>PLOU01000032.1 GCA_003142235.1 Granulicella sp. | reverse complement strand
TTTTTCATCGCCGGGGAGACTCCCATTGGCCGGTTTTGGCGGAGTTGAAGACGGCCTCGATGACAGCCATGTTCTTGACGGCGTCTTCGATGGGAACGGGGACTTCAGTGTCTTCCAGGACAGCCTTGGAGAAGGCGTCGGCCTGCAGGGTGTATTGATCGCAGACGGGAAAGGTCTCCGTCGTAATACCGCTGCCGAAGAGGTCCCTCCCATCGTCGATGAAAATGCGCGTGGGACGGTCGGGAGGCGCGTTGACGGGGATTTCAATCTCGATGCGCCCACGGGTGCCGAGAAATTGGATGCGCTGGTAGGGAACCAACTGTGTGCTGCAAGTGAAGATGGCCTGGCCGTTGGGAAAGTCGAGAATCGCCGAGGTGAGCCGGTCGGTATGCATCGCGGGATCCCGGTCGATGCTGGCGACGACTCGCGTGGGCTCCTCTGCAAAGGCAAAGCGGGATGCGTGGATGAGGTAGCAGCCGATGTCCATGAGGGCGCCACCGCCGCACTCTATCCGGTTGCGGATATTGGCCGGGTTGATATTGAAGTAGCTGAAGACGCCGACGATGGCGCGAAGCTCTCCGATGCGGCCCTCGCCGAGCAATTGGCGCAGGCGAAGCCATTGTGGATGGCAGTCGACCATGAAGGCTTCACCGATCTTGACTCCTGTGCGTGCGCGAACGGCAAGAAGAGTTTTGGCCTCTGCGACGGTGAGACTGAGGGGCTTCTCGCAGAGAACGTGCTTCCCCGCTTCGGCGGCCTTGATGGTCCAGGGAACGTGAAGATGATTGGGAAGCGGATTGTAGATCGCGTCGACATTAGGATCGGCTAGAAGTTCCTCGTACGAACCGTAGGCCGTGAGAATGCCAAGCGCAGTCGCTGCCTCCCGGGCTTTTGCAAGATCGCGCGATGCGATCGCGGCTAAAGTGGTGTATTGGCCCTTCTGCATCGCTGGAAGGACTTTCTTGAGGCCGATGTTGGCTGTGCTGAGAACTCCCCAGCGGAGTTTGTTGAACATGATGATAATGATACGAGCACTGCTCAAAAGTAGTACGCAAGGTTCTATCCTGCTTCCGCTGTTGAACAGGTGAGCTGCTACGCGACATTGCGCAGCAGATCCATCGTGCGTGAACGCAAGAGCACCTTNNTTCCAGATAAGCCAGCGGTCGAAGTCCGCGCAGTCCGGACGATGGTCGGCTCGATACGACTCGAAGGATTCTACAACCGACAGCACTGCATTCGTCAGTTCATCGGTTGTTGCAACGATCTGTTCCTGATGGCTCATGGACTATGCTCCTGAACACAGATTAAGCGCCGGCCCCGCATTCAGCACAGGTTTTGCACGAAAGAGATGGAACCACCTTTGGTACTCCCAAATGAAGCCAGTCATAGCCGCTTTCGAGCCGCGTGAGGATTTCTTGAACGCAGCTTCTCCCGATACGCGGCCAGCGTGACGGAGGGAAGTAAGATTTCCTTGTCTGCCGAGGCTGTGCTACCCAGCGAGGCTCTGAGGGCCAGCGCCACTTGCCGGAAGGCAGGTAGAAACGGGAACGATGCGGACACATAGAAAGTTAAAAGCTTCGTCAACAACTGTGTCTTGCGGAATATCTGCTTGATAGGGATTGGGACACACAGGGTCGGGCCTTTTCGAAACCAGCCCGAGTGGTAAAATTCTCGCTGGATCAGTGCGGAGAGTCGAGACCCCAATGAAAAATATTCCTATTGCTCTGCTGCGAAATCGTTATCGGCAATTCCCATTCCTGCTTACAATGGCCTTCCTCGCCGTCTCCATGGCGGCAGCCGCTCCCGTCCCGCAGGCCCGCCTCTCGCATGCCCAGGCAACGGCCCGCGCTCGCCAGCTTGTCGCCCGCATGACCCTCGACGAAAAGATCACCGAGCTTCATGGCATCGGCGACGCGACGCATTACCGCATCGTGCCCGGCGTGGCCCGGCTCGGCATTCCTGATTTTCAGATGACGAACGGCCCCGCCGGTGTGGGACCCGGAGGCGCGGGACCGCAGAAGCCCGCTACCGCCATGCCCGCGCCGGTTGCGCTGGCCGCCACCTGGGACCCGGAACTGGCCCGGGTCTACGGCAAGCTGGAAGCCGAGGAGACCCGTTCGCTGGGCAGTACGCTGTTCGAATCGCCCGACGTTAACATCGCGCGCGTGCCCCAGGGAGGCCGCGTCTTCGAGAGCTACGGCGAGGACCCTTGGCTCGACGCCCGTATCGCCGTGGCCGACATTGAAGGCGTCCAGAGCACCGGCATGATCGCGAATGTGAAGCATTACCTCGCCAACAACCAGGAAGCGCAGCGCATGAGCATCGACGAGCAAATCGGCGAGCGGACCCTGCGCGAGATTTATATGCCGGCCTTCGAAGCGTCCATCAAAGAGGCGCATTCCGCGTCGCTGATGTGCGCCTATCCCAAGGTGAATGGCGCATTCAATTGCGAGAACGCCCCGCTGCTCAAAGATGTGTTGAAAAAGGAGTGGGGATTCGACGGGTTTGTGATCTCGGACTGGGGCGCAACGCACAGCACTGTGCCCAGCGCATTGAACGGCCTCGATCTGGAAATGCCCACCGGCCGCTACTTCGCCGACGATCTGAAGAAGGCAGTCGAATCCGGCGCGGTGCCGGTTGCCGCGATCGACGAAATGCTGGTTCGCCGTTTCGCCAAGATGATGGAGTTCGGCTTGTTCGGCCCTCAGCCCAAACCTGTTCCGGTTCCCGCCTTCGAGCACGGAGCCATTGCGCGCAGCATCGCCGGGCAGTCGATGGTCTTGCTGAAGAATGACGCCAACCTGTTGCCGCTCGATGGTGCAGCGGTGACAACGATCGCGCTGGTAGGCCCCTACGCCGTGCGTCCGGAGACTGGTGGAGGCGGCAGCTCGCACGTGGTCCCGATTTACGCCATCACGCCCTACGACGGTCTGCAAGCCGCCGTGAATTCGCGGACCCGCATCGCCGTCCTCGACGGCAACGACATCGCTGCCGCCGTTGCGGCAGCCAGCCGCGCCCAGGTCGCCATCGTGATGGTCGGCGATCAGGACAGCGAGGGGCGCGACCAGAGCCTCGAACTGCCCGCGGCCCAGAACCAGCTCATTGCCGCCGTTGCCAAGGCAAATCCAAAGACCATTGTCGTCCTCAAGAGTGGCTCGGCCATTCTGATGCCGTGGCTCAACGACGTTTCGGCGGTGCTGGAAGCCTGGTACCCCGGCGAAGAAGACGGAAATTCCGTCGCCGATGTTCTGGTCGGCAAGGTGAATCCCTCCGGCAAGCTGCCGCTGACATTTCCGCGCAGCGTCAGCGACACGCTGGCCGCCAATCCGGACCAGTATCCCGGAGCCGGCGGTGCCGTGCACTACAGCGAGGGCCTGGATGTGGGCTACCGCGCCTACGCCGCCCACTCCACAAAGCCGCTCTTCCCGTTCGGGTACGGGCTCTCCTACACGCAGTTCAGTTTCGACGGCCTCAAGGTCAGCCAGCAACCGGGCAGCGCCAACGCCATCGTAAACTTCCGCGTAACCAACACCGGAAAACACGCCGGGGCCGAAGTAGCGCAGTTGTACCTCGGCTTCCCGCCCATCGCCGAGGGCAATGAGCCGCCGCTCCAGCTCAAAGGTTTTCGCAAGATCATGCTGAATCCCGGCGAGTCGAAGCCGGTTGAACTAAAGCTTGATGCGCGCTCGTTCTCCTACTGGTCGGAAAAGACGCACGCCTGGCAAATTGTTACAGGAACCTTTCAGATCATGGCCGGAGACTCATCGGCAAACACGCCGCTGAAGACGACGCTAACGATTCACTAGGCCTCTGACCGCCTAGAATAGGGTAATAATAGTTCGCACAATAGATTCCTGAGTCGCGGTATATGGCGGGAAGTCGCGGGAAGTGGCGGGATCGGGCACCCGATTCGTGGATACATTTCAGACTTGGGCCACCCGCCGATGAATGGGGCACCCGGCCTATAACTGAAAACCAAGGATAGTGCTATACTGCTCCGATAAGCAGGCGCTAAATCCCATGACAAAAAGAAAAATAATATCACTGTTTTTCGTCTGTATTTTACTTGTGACAATCGGTGGCATCCTGCTGCATGGCGCTGGGAAGTTCTTGGTTCTCGATAATCCTAGGCGCTCAGATGTTATCGTAGTGCTCTCAGGAGATATTGGCGATGCTCGTTTTCTTCATGCATTGAATCTTTTGCGAAGCGGTTACTCGCAGGAACTCATATTA
>PLOU01000012.1 GCA_003142235.1 Granulicella sp. | reverse complement strand
GTGCCGGGGGCTCTTTCGCAAATCAGTCCAGCATGGTCAAGGACGAGAACTCAGCGCAACGTCATCTCTCCACTCGCAATAAACCTTCCTGCCCGTTATAGCTTGCATTGAAGTTGGGATTCGCAAGGAGACCGCACCGCTATACCGTGATCCGCAATCATCGCTTGCATTTGCAAGAAAAGAGTGGTATTTTTTCTTGCAGACTGTGCGGATTCTATATGCGCCAAACGATTGAAAATAAGGCTAAATACAGAATTCGAGGAGCCGGAGGAGGGTGGGCATTCTCGCCGCATGACTTTCTGGACCTCGGAGGCCGCTCCACTGTCGATTCCGCGCTCCACCGGCTGGAAAAGCGCGGTGAGATTCGCCGGGTCATTCGCGGCATCTACGACTATCCGCGCTTCAGCAAACTCCTCGATCAGCACCTAAGTCCTGATATTGAACAGGTTGCACGGGCTTTGGCACGGAAGTTCCGTTGGCGAATCCAGCCCAGCGGAGCCACCGCTCTGAATTTCCTGGGGCTTTCCACTCAAGTTCCCACACTCGCCGTCTATCTATCGGATGGACCGGACAGGCTTTACCAAGTCGGCAATATGGCTTTGGATTTCGAGCATACGGCCTTGAAGGAATCCGGGGTTAAGCTGAAGGAGAGCGGTCTGATCGTTCAGGCGCTCAAGTCGCTTGGCCAGGAACAGATCACCCCCGAGGTCATCGCGAGGATTCGTGCATGGTTGCCGGAATTACTGCGCACTAAAGTCCTGGCAGATACCAAAACGGCGACAGGTTGGGTTTACAGCGCAATCCAGCAAATCACTCAAGAGGAACTTCATGGATAGCTCATGGGTGTTTGGCCGAACGCGTAGGACCAGCGGTGGTGACCATCGAGGTTACGGGGACCAGGATGACCACCTCGATAAGCGGCACCAGGTGCCTATCCCCTCCCCTCACTATTGGATCTGAATGAATCCCAAGGTCAACCCCGTGTTGCCGGTCTCGATGGTCACGGCCCGGGTGTGCGAGATATCGGAGTTGATCAGCAGAGAGCGGGGGTCGACCGCAGAAATCGCGGTATCGTTCACCGCTCGTTCTGAAACAGAGAGAGCTGAGGATCGGCACGCTTGCTCTTCGATCGACGCACATCGTCGAAAACTGTCCTGCCGCCCAGGGAAGCCGAGATATTACGCTCGTGGGTGATGGCAGCGCTGAAGTCCGCAAGCGGCTGGCGGTCTTCCTCTACGGCGCGGGTCAGGCGGTCCAGGCGACGGAAGCCTTCCACCTTTTCGGAGTGTCCAAGCTTCGCAGCATCCAGAGCCCGCCGCAGCACAGCAAGCGACTCGTCGTAGGTCTTCAGCGGGACCGGAAACGGGTGGCCGTCCTTGCCACCATGCGCAAAGGAAAACCGCGCCGGGTCGGAGAACCGACTGGGTGCACCGTGTACGACCTCGGCAATCAACGCGAGCGACTGCAAGGTGCGCGGTCCCAGGCCCTCCACCAGCAGGAGCGATGCGAAGTCCCGGAGTTCCTGTTCGTGTGCAACAGCGAGCACGGCACCAAGCCGCTTGAGGTCCACATCGGCGGCACGGACATCGTGGTGCGATGGCATGGTGAGCTTGCGGGCGTCCTGCAACGAGGATTCGACCGGTTCCTTCGCAATCGCGAGCAACGCCTGTTGAGCCCTGTCGGCTCGGGCATCGACCAGATTGAGAATCGTCCCTTGAGGTTGGCCGACAATCGCCGTATGCGGATCCGAGACGAAGTCGCGGACGCTGGCGCAGTGCCAGTGATAGCGCCGAGCCAGATGGCTCGCCGGATTCATCCCTTGCTGTACGACGGACCATTCCCCCGACTTGTGGATCACGAAGGAGTGCAGGTAAAGCTGGAAGCCATCGGCAATGGCATTATTGTCCACACGAGCCGTGAGTCGACTGGTTCGGGCGAGTTCATCACCGTCCAGCCCAGTACGACCGGAGAAGGCTCGTAGCTCATCGGGTGTCCGAACAGAGTGTCGGCCACGCCCGCCGCATATCGCGAAGCCAAGCCCGGAGAACCGAGGATTGAGTCCGCGCTTCAGCGCTCCCATTACCGCCGTTGTGATGCCGGAGGAATGCCAATCCATGCCCATCGTGCAACCGAGAGCCTGAAACCAGAATGGATCGCTCAGGCGCGTGAGGAACTCCGACGGTCCGTACGATAGCACGACGTTCTCGACGATGGCAGTCCCAAGCTGGGACATGCGTTCTGCCAGCCAGGGCGGTATGCGTCCACCGTGGAGAGGAAGATCGGCAGTGCCGGAACGCTTCACATGTCTATTGTTACCTGAGCGGAGACGCGACCTAAATTGAAGGTGTCCTTTCGGCAAGGCTGTGTAGGACAGCCGTCTCGTCAGCGTTAGCCGCGGACGACAGCGCCGTGTCTGCTGATGGCTAAACCGGGTGCCCATTGCGGGCTTTTTCCCGGTCCTTCTGCTGCCATTCCTGACCGGCGCGAACACTTGGACGATATGCTCGGAATAGCCGACCTTGTAGGCTGGTGGAATGGTGATTACCACTGATCTTGTGGAGGCTTTCCTCAAATGCCCCACTAAATGCTTCCTCCGGTCGCTCGGCGAGACTGGAGTGGGGAACACATACGCCGATTGGGTCCGTGCGCAAAGCACTGCCTACCAGCGCGAGGGGAGCACACGTTTGAAGGGAGGAGCAAACGGTGAGTGCGTTACCGGCCCGCTCGATAGAATACAGTTGAAATCCGCAACTTGGCGCATGGCCACAGAGAGCAAGGTGTGCGCTCAAGATCTCGCGTGTACCCTTCACGCCGTCGAACGAGTGCCAAGCGACAATCCAGGCACAGGTGCCCAGTTTATCCCGACTCGATTCATCTTCACCAACAAACTTGGCCGGTACGACAAGCTATTGTTGGCATTCGATGCACTCGTGTTGTCCAAAGCGCTGGGTCTAGAGGTGGTTCTCGGCAAGATTACTCACGGCGAGGACTTCGTAACTCTCAAAGTGAAGACCTCCGTACTGGAAAGCGAGGTGAGAGGCATTGCCGGGAAGATTGCTGCGTTAATTTCTGACAAAAAGCCACCAGACCTCGTTCTGAACCGACATTGCCCCGAGTGCGAGTTTCGTGACGGTTGCAGGCAGAAGGCAGTTGAAACAGATGACCTCAGCTTGCTGGCTGGCATCTCGGAAGACGAACGGAACCGGCACCGCAGCAAGGGGATCTTCACCGTTGCGCAGCTCTCCTACACTTTTCGCCCGCGCAGAACGCCAAAGCGGGCGAAGAAACCGGCGAGGCCGCGCTACCCCGCTCTACAGGCGCTCGCGATTCGGGAGAACACCGTCTTCGTGCACGGGAGCCCGCGCTTACCCGACTCCAAGACCCAGGTGTATCTGGACATCGAAGGACTGCCGGACAACGAGTCGTACTATCTGCTCGGCGCGTTAATTGTCACGGAGGGGCAAGAAGCCTTCCACTCGTTCTGGGCGTCGGATGCCTCACAGGAGCCCGGAATATTTGCTCAGTTCGCGGAAGCAGTCGCCAATTTGCCTGATTTCCGAGTCCTGCATTTCGGGGACTACGAAACCGTCGCCCTCAAGCGAATGAAGGCGAAATTACCGGAAAGCCTTCATCCTAGAATCGATGCGATCCTTGAGCGCGCCACGAATGTGCTATCGGTTATCCATCCTCACATCTATTTTCCGACCTACTCAAACGGTCTGAAAGATATCGGGCGTTTTCTTGGGTTCGAGCGCGCAGACGTAGATGCTACCGGACTGCAAAGCATAATTTGGCGGAAGACCTGGAACGTAAATCGAGCACCAGGCATTAAAGCCCTCCTGCTTCGATATAACGAGGATGACTGCCGCACATTGAAGCAGATATTTGAATCCATTCGCGGCCTGATCGCACCGGAGTCGACAAGCCCAACCGGCCCCCGGACTGCTTTCAAGACCACTCGAACTGAGGAATTGGCCACGGACCGACCGCGCTGGGAATTGTTTAGGCCGAGGGAGTACGCGTCCGAAGACATGAAGAAGGTCGCTAAGTGCGCTTATTTCGATTACCAGCGCGACAAAGTCTTCGTACGCACGCATCCTCATTTCAAGATAATTAACAAAAGGCACCGAAGGTTCAAACGGAAGTCGCTTCCGGTCAACAAAGTAAGCTCGATTGAGAGCCAGCGCTGTCCCCAATGCCGAAGCAAGGACATTCACAAGGGCAAGCAGATGAGCCACGATCTGGTGGATCTGAAGTTTTTCAAGGGCGGGGTAAAGAAATGGGTCACTCGCACCGTTTCATGGCGGTACTCCTGTGCCAAGTGCAAGCATCAGTTCAGCTCCGAAGAAAGGCCGCACCATCCGCACAAATTTGGCCACGGCCTCATGAGCTGGTCCGTTTACTCCAACGTTGCTTGCGGCTTGAATATGGGCCGCGTGGAGAAGAGCCTGAAGGATATCTTCGGACTTGCCATTAACCAGAGTCAGTTTTTCAGGTCAAAGCGTTACATCATGGCTTTCTACCAGGGCCTTTGTGACGAGATTCTCCAAAGCATCCTGGGAAGTCCCTTCATCCACGTTGATGAAACCACAGTGCGACTTCGAAAGCAGAAAGGTCGAAGACGAAACGTACTGGCCAAACCCGATTCTCTCGCCGGCATCGGCGACGCCGACCACGGTGAAAGGCGAGAGCGGCGTGAAGATGACGGGACCCTACGACTACAAGGCTATGTTTGGGTTTTGACGACGTTGGACAAAGTCTACTACCTCTACAAACCATCTCGGGAAGCGGCCTTTCTCCACGAGATGCTCGCCAAGTTCTCAGGTGTTCTCATCTCCGATTTCTACACGGCGTATGATTCTCTCAAGTGCGAGCAACAGAAATGTCTCGTGCATTTTGTGCGCGATATCGATGACGACGTACTGAAGAACCCACTGGACATGGAACTCAAAGGCATCGCCCAAGAGTTTGGGATCCTGCTGCGACAGGTTATCGAAACGGTAGACAGGTACGGACTCAAGAGCGGACATCTACATAAACACAAAGGCTCTGTGGCGCGGTTTCTGAAAGCAGTGGCTTCTGCCAATTATTTGTCGCCGCTGGCAAACAAGTACAAGAAGCGCTTTCAGAAGAGCGGCGAAAAGATGTTCACCTTCCTTGACCATGACGGCGTGCCTTGGAACAACAACAATGCTGAGCATGCCATTAAACGCTTCGCCAAGTATCGTCGCGATGCTGATGGTCGTTTCACGGAACGCTCATTGCAGGAATACCTGGTGCTGGCAACCGTCTTAGAAACGTGCGAGTTCAACAATCTGAATGTTCTGAAGTTCCTGCTCTCGAAAGAAACGACTCTGGAGGGGCTGCTCAGGATGGCTGGGCGGTAAAGGATATGAGAATCCGCGGGCGCACCGCTTCGGACCTGTTGGCATGGGCACATGGAGCACTCGGCCGTGTTCCTGAACCGCTCTGGTCGTGAGTTTTCGGCAGTCCTGC
>PLOU01000094.1 GCA_003142235.1 Granulicella sp. | reverse complement strand
CCACGCGTTCGCTGGCCCAGCGCAGCGGACTCAGCCGCTGTAGCATTCATCGCATCTGGCGCGCTTTTGCCCTGGCCCCGCATCGCAGCGAGACCTTCAAGCTCTCGCGCGATCCGCTGTTTATCGACAAGGTGCGCGACATCGTCGGGCTGTATCTCGACCCGCCGGACCGCGCTCTGGTGCTGTGCGGCGACGAGAAGAATCAGATTCAGGCGCTGGACCGCACGGCGCCGTTGCTGCCCATGCGACCGGGCCAGATCGAACGCCGCACGCACGACTACAAGTGACACGGCACCACCAGCCTCTGCGCCGCGCTGGATGCAAAGACCGGAACGATCATCGGCCAAACACACCGCCGTCATCGCTCGTCCGAGTTTCGCAAATTCCTCGACGTCATCGAGAAGAACGTGCCCGCGGAGTTGGACGTTCCCCTGATTCTGGACAACTACGGCACCCACAAAACGGAGCTGATTCGCTCCTGGCTGGCCAAGCGTCCGCGCTTCCATCTGCATTTCACGCCGACCTCGGCCAGTTGGCTCAATCTGGTCGAACGATGGTTTGCCATGCTAACCGAAAAGCAACTCCGTCGCGGAGTTCATCGCTCCACCCGCCAGCTGCAAGAGGCCATCCACAGCTACATCAGACAACATAACCATAACCCGAAACCTCTGGTCTGGCACAAATCCGCCAACCAGATCCTCGACTCGGTCGCTCGCTTTTGTACGCAAACTTTAGAGACAGTACACTAGGGTGCCCAACATATAAATAGATGTCGCCTTCAGAGAAGCAATAAACGCCTGCCGATCGAAGGTTTGCAATTTGGTCAGCAGTTAGCGGCTTGGAGGCACAAAGCTGCTTCTTCAGCCCCGGCAGCGCAGCAAGGTAGTCTGCAAACGTCTTCTTCATTGTTTACACATTCACCGCCGTGCCTTCCACGCTGCTGAAGCCGTCCAGCAGCGCCTCGGCCACCGTCGGGTGCGCGTGGATGGTGAACATCATCTCCTCCACCGTGGCCTCCAGTTCCAGCGCGGTCACAGCCTCCGCAATGATCTCCGTCGCGTACGGCCCGATGATGTGCACGCCCAGGATCTCGCCGTACTTCGCGTCCGCCACCACCTTCACGAATCCATCGTGCGCGTCCAAGATCGTCGCCTTCGAGTTGCCCACAAACGGGAACTTGCCCACCTTTACCGTATGCCCAAGCTTCCTGGCCTTCGCCTCCGTCAGCCCGACGCTGGCGATCTGCGGCTCGCAGTAGGTGCAGCCGGGAATGCGCGCCTTGTTGATCGGCCGCGCGAACTTGCCCGCAATCCGCGCCGCTACAATCAGCCCCGCCATGCTGCCCACATGCGCCAGTTGCGGCATTCCGCCCACAATGTCGCCGATCGCATACACGCCCGGCTCGGTCGTCTCCATCCATTCATTCGTCATGATGAATCCGCGGTCCGGCACAATCTTGGTCTTTTCCAGCCCGATCCCCTCTGTCCGCGGCGCACGGCCCACCGCAACCAGAACCTTCTCCGCCTGCTTCGTCTGCGCATTGCCGTTCGCGTCCATCCAGCTCACTAGCGCGCCGGCCTTGTTCTTCTCGATCTTCGTGTCTTTGACGGACAAGTTCACATCAAAGCCACGCTTCTTGAACAGCCGCAGCAGTTCCTTGCTGATCTCCTCGTCCTCCACCGGGACCATGCGAGGCAGCATCTCCAGGATGGTCACCTCCGCGCCAAAGCTCTTAAGGATCGACGCAAACTCCACACCCACCGCGCCCGACCCAATCACAACCAGCGACTTCGGCATCTCCGCAATCTTCAGAATCTCGTAGTTGGTCAGGACCGTCTCGTCCGCCTTCAACCCCGGTAGCATGCGCGCGTCCGAGCCCGTCGCCAGCACCACCTTCTTCGCCTTCACCGTCTCCGTCTTGCCGTCCGCCAGCTTGACGTCGATCGCATGCACGCCGTCCTTCGACGGTCCCGTCATTCGCCCGAATCCCTTGAACGTCGTAATCTTGTTCTTTTTCATCAGGAAGTCGAGGCCCTTGGTGTGCCGCGTGATGATGTCGTCCTTGCGAGCCAGTACGCCCTTCCAGTTCAGCTTCGCGCCGCCCACGCCCTCGATGCCGTAGCGCTCCGCGTGCTTCAGTTGATTCCAAAGCTCCGCCGTAAACAGCATCGCCTTGGTCGGAATGCATCCCCATAGCAAGCACGTTCCACCCAGCCGGTCGTTAGCGTCCACAAGCGCCACCTTCAACCCATACTGCGAGGCGCGGATCGCGCAGGTATATCCGGCCGGACCCCCGCCCACAATCACCACATCGAAGATCATCTCTGCCACCGGATGCTCCTATCCAGATCTAATTCACAATAGCTCGATTTTACGCTGCGCCACATTGTTCCCTGAGACGCACCTTACTCTCAGATGCTCCAGCCTGCTCGCGCACTCTCTCCCTGTACTTTTCCTTCTCTCGCGATTCCCGCCTACCACGCGATGTAGACACCCTTGCCAACCCACTCCGCGCTCCCAATCTGCGCAATCATAAAATCCGCAACATCCTCCCGCGAGATGCGCGCTCCGTTTCGTGGCAACGCCTCCCCATCCACGCGAAACGTCCCGCGCCCAGGCTTGTTCAGCAGCAACGGAGGCATCACCATCGTCCAATCCAACCCCGACCCCGAGAGCATCTTCCATTGCGACGCCTGCGACGCCACCGCCCACTTCAGAAATGTGTTGTATACCATCTTCTGCACAAACCACCGCCGCCACGCCGGCTGCTTCTTCAACGAATCGTCCAACGCCCCAGCCGACCCCAGCGCAATGATCCGCTGCACGCCCACTTCCTTCATCGCCGACACGATCAGCGGTACGGCTCTCTCCAGTACATCTTCCTTCCGTAAAGACCGGGCCCCCAGCGCCGACAGCACCACATCCGCCCCCTCCATCGTCAGCCGCACAGCCTCGGCATCGAACGCGCTTCCCTCCACCACCCGCACCCGCCCGGCGTACACAAACTCCGCAGGTCTCCGTACCAGCGCTACAACCTCATATCCGGCAGCCAGGCAGCGCTCTGTGAGCAGTCTGCCGGTGGCCCCGCTTGCTCCGAAGGTTGCGATCTTCATCCTGCCCCCTTCCCGCGCCTGTCCCATTATCCTCTTCGCAGGCCGCAATACTGTTCAAAAACAGGATAGTCTATCCTGCTGATCCTGCGAGTGTTGTTCTACATTCCCACGAACCGGACGAGTCCCAGCGGCTGGCCTGGACGCCACTCTGTTAAGAAGTGCGATAACAGGGTTGTCTCTCTGTGGGTACCCGCCTGTCTTGTTCCTTCTTCAAGAACCAGCGCGTGATTTTCTAAATCTAGGCCACACCACAACCCTCCGGCACATCAATACATCGTCCTGAAATCCACATTTCCGACGACAACGGCTACTGCTACTAGTATTTCTCTTTCTTAATCCTTGTTTTTAGTAGGAGCAGTACAAGACGCGTTCGCCAGTTTGAAATACAGTCACCGCACACAAGTAGCTCCGGTTTCCACAAAGAAACCTGTCGCATTCAAGGTCTTCCAATCAATAGAATCAAGAAGACCGAGGCTGGGCAGTTCACACCGCACCGGATTCGGTGTACAGTTTGGCCAGCATCCATTTCAACGATAGAATGCCCGGAGAGTCCGCCTTGCCCAAAGAAATTCAGGATGCAACCGCCGCAACAACTCAGGAGCCCGAGATGACGACGACAGCCGCGCCTGCTGGAAACCTTGAGATCACCGTATCCCGCGCCGAGCTATTGCGCGAGCTGACCGCCGCTCAGTCTGTCGTCGAGCGCAAGACGACCATCCCCATCCTCTCCAACTTTCTCTTCGAGGCAGAGGACGACAAGCTGACAATTACCGCCACCGATCTCGACCAGGGTGTGCGTACTAGTTGCGCAGCCAAGGTCAAGAAGCCCGGCGCCTGCACCATTCCAGCGCGCAAGCTCTACGACTACATCAAGCTGCTGCCCGAGGGCGACATAGCGATCAAGCTGATGGACAACCATTGGGTGCAGATCCGCGCTGGCCGCTCCAACACCAAGATGGTCGGCATGGCACGCGCCAACTTCCCGCAGGTCCCTGAGTTCCCATCGTCCGGCGCGTTCAAGCTCTCCGTGGCCTCGCTCGAGAACATGATCTCCAAGACCATCTTCGCCATCTCCAACGAGGAGTCCCGCTACACGCTGAACGGCGCGCTACTGGTGCTCAAAGCCGAGTCGATGGCAATGGTTGCCACCGATGGTCACCGCTTGGCCCACATTGAAAAACTCGGCGAATCGCTTGCAGGCGTCTCCGGCGAGAAGAAGACGCTGATCCCGCGCAAGGCCCTTAGCGAGCTGCTCTCGCTGCTCAACTCCACCGAGGCCGAGTCGCTCGACTTTGCCGACGACGAGCAGACCCTCTTCTTCCGCGTCGGCGGCCGCGTTCTCACCTCGCGCAAGCTCACCGGCCAGTTCCCCAACTACGAGGCCGTCCTGCCGCGCGACAACAACAAGTTCGTCATCGTCCGCTCCGAGGACCTTATGGGCTCCATCCAGCGCGTCGCCCAGTTCGCCGACGAGCGCTCCGGAGCCATCAAAATCCGCCTCGAACAGAACGAGCTGAAGCTCTCCAGCTCCTCCACCGACTCCGGCGAATCCGAGGACACCATCGAGACGCCGTACAACTACGACCCACTCGTGGTCGGCTTCAACAGCCAGTACCTCATCGACTTCCTCAAGGCCATCGGCAACTCCGGCGAGGTCCGCCTGGAGTTCAAGGACGCCCAATCCGCCGGCCAGATGCGCCCAGAAGACGCCTCCGAAGACGTCAAGTACCGCTACATCCTCATGCCCATGCGCATCTGACTCCTTCGCGGAGGGCGAAACGCGCTTCGCGCAAATACAGGGTGCCCCATTCATCGCAGTTTTATCGCGATGGGTGGGATCAGCACTTCGCGCAGACACAGAAGCCCGGCTCTCCGGTCCGGGCTTTTCGTTTTCTTCCACGCAATACTGTCATCCTGTACGCAGCGAAGAATCTCCGTATTTACTCTTCTTAACTCACCTAGCCTCAAATCTGTTTGCCCAAAGTCCTTAAATCGGTGCTCGTCGGTGTTCATCGGTGTTAAGCCTTCGTCCTTTGAAACTTCCTCACTGCCTCAATTCCACCTCTGTCGCTCCCTGCCCGCCCTGATCATGCGGCGGCTCGGTCACGCTGGTGACCTGCGGGTGGTTCTTCAGAAACTCCCGCAGCGTCCGCCGCAGAACGCCCATCCCTGTCCCATGCACAATGCGGACATGCGGCAGCCCAGCCATGAATGCGCGGTCCAGATAGCGCGAGACCTCATCCTGCGCCTCCTCCGCCGTCCGCCCAATCACATTGATCTCCATCGCAACTGAATCGGAATCCGTAGACGTCTGCACCGTGATTCCGCCTCGCCGCCGCGCAGCTTCTGCCGGAGTCACCGCGACAACCGGCGTCACCTCCGCAATATCTCCTATCGCTACGCGCATCTTCATCGTCCCCACCAAAACCTCGAAGTTCTTCGCGTCGATCACGCGCTCCACGCGCGCCTCTCGCCCCAGGCTCTTCAGCTTCACCTTGTCTCCAACCTTCACCGCGCGCAGCGCAACCCCGCGCCCGTCCGACTGCGCCAGTGGATCGTTCTTGTCCGCGCCCGTCGTGTGCGCCACCACAGTCGAGTTGAACTGCTCGGAAAACTCGCGCCGCACCCTCGCCATCGTCGCCCCTGCGTCCCGCGCAATCTTCTTTGCCACAGCCTTGTCGTCGATCGCCTTCACCGTCTCGCGCAGTTGGGTTTCAAAGTCCCCGATCAGCGAGTTCAGCTTCGCCTCCAACTCCTTCGTGCGCGCCTTCTGTTCCGCGCGGCCCTCCGTCTCCAGCCGCAGCCGTTCGCGCGCAATCTCCCGCTCGCGCAACCGCAACGCCTCGCGCTCGCCGCTGGCTGCGGTCAGTTGTGCGTGCAGTTGGTCCAACAGGACTCCAATGTCCGCGGCCTGCGTGGTAAGCTGCGCCCGCGCCGATGCAACAATCTCCGCCATCAACCCCAGCCGTTCCGCGATGTTCAGTCCCGCCGAAGCCCCCGGAACACCAAGCCGCAACTGGTAGGTCGGCGACAGCGTCGCCTGGTCGAATCCCACCGCCGCATTCAGCACGCCCGCGCGATTGGCCGCGTATACCTTCAGCGAGGTGAGGTGTGTCGTAATGCAGCTCCACGCGCGCACGCTGAGGAAGTGCCCGGCAATCGCCACAGCCAGCGCCGCGCCCTCCTCGGGGTCGGTCGCCGAACCCAGTTCATCCAGCAGCACCAGCGAGTCTTCATTCGCCAGGCGCGCGATCCGGTCCACGTTGAGAATGTGCGAGGAGAAGCTCGACAGGTTCGACTCAATCGACTGCGCGTCGCCAATGTCCGCGTAGATCGTCCGGAAGAGCGGCAGCGTCGCGGCCTCCGCGGGCACGGGCACTCCCGCCTGCGCCATCAGCGCCATCAGCCCCGTGGTCTTCAGCGCCACCGTCTTGCCGCCGGTATTCGGCCCGCTGATGATGAGCTGCCGCGCATCGGGCTCCAGCGCCAGCGTGATTGGGACCGCTGATGCACCGGAGCGTCGCAGCCGCAGCTCCAGCAGCGGATGCCGCGCCGCCGTGAGCCGCAGTCCCACGGATTTGGGTGCCCCATCCATGACAGTCTCATCGTCATGGGTGGAATCGCAAAAAGTCGGCCGCACACCCCCCAGCTCATCCGCAAACCGTGCCCGCGCGAAGTGACTCTCCACCTCGGCCAACACCGTCGTGCCCAGCAGGATCTCGTCCGCCTGTTCGCCAATGGCCCGCGTCATCGCGACCAGAATCCGATGGATCTCGCGTTGCTCTTCGTCCAGCAGGCGCACCAACTCGTTGTTCTGCTCGATGGTCTCCAGCGGCTCCACAAACACCGTCTGTCCCGAGGAAGACGACCCATGAATCACCCCAGGCACGCGCCTGCGGAACTCCGCCTTCACCGGAATCACAAACCGTTCGCCGCGCACCGTAATCAACTCTTCCTGCGTCGATCCCTCACTGGCCAGTGCGCGCAGCGACTTTCTCAGGCTCTCTTCAATCGCACGGTGTTGCCGCTCCATTGCCCGCCGGATGCGCCGCAGTTCGTGGCTCGCCTCATCGGAGAGCGATCCATCGGGCTCGATCTTTCCCCGCAGCGCGTGCAGCAGCGGTGCAAAGTCGTGCTCTACCAGCGCCGCCGAAAGTCCGGCAATCCCCGGCCAGACGCGCGCCCGCCCCGCAGGCGAGATCAGCAGCGCGCGCCACGCAGCAACCCGCTCCACCACCGTCAGCAGCGCGTTGATCTCCAGCGCTTCTAGCGCCGCTCCTTCAAGCCGCGCCTGATCGAGCAGGTCGATGGAATCGAAGAGCCCGTGGAACTCGAAGCTCCCGCCGCCCGTCAGCAGATCGCGAATCTCGCCTGTCCGCTGCTGCTGCGCCTCGATCCACGCCCGGTCCGCGCTCGGCTCCAGCGCCAGCACCCACGCGCGTCCCAGCGGCGAACTAGCCCTACCCGCGATCAGCTCCCTCAGCCGCGGCCACTCCAGCGCGGCGGAACTTGCCTCGACAAGCGGCGACGGAATATTGGGCAGCAGGCTCACATCTGCTATGGTAGCTGGCAACGCATCGAAACGTTGCGCCTTGCGCGGAACCATTTGCGGTTGCGCTGCGTATCGCATGTTGGAGATGCTGGTCTAGGGAGGCAAGCGATGGTCTGTCAATCATGCGGTAGTCCGGTAGAGGGTGCATTTTGTTCGAAGTGCGGCGCTCCGGTACCAGCTCCTCCACCACCGATCTATGGCGCGCCTCAACCGGTCCTGATTGCGCCGCGGGTGCAGAGCCATCTACAGATGCTGGGCATTTTCTGGTGCGTCTTCGGCGCCTACCGCGCGATAACGGGGATCATCGCGGCCCTCATTCTCACGGGCATCTCTACGCCGGGCTTCTTCGGCGGCTTCGGTGTACCGCGCGGCCTTCCCTTTATGCCGTTCGCTCCCTGGATGGGCGGCTTGGCAACGCTCATTGTGGTGTTGACCTCGATCGGCGCGGTGCTGGACCTGGCCACCGGAGTTTCGCTTCTGATGCGCAAGTCCTGGGGCAGAATTCTTGCCATCGTCATCGCCATTCTTTCGCTGATCAAGATTCCCTTCGGCACCGCGCTGGGAATCTATACGCTATGGGTGCTGGCTCCGTCTGCCTCTGGCGCGGAGTACGACGCCATCGTGGACCAATCCTAAGAGCATACTGCTCGTCATTCTGCGCGCAGCGCAACGAGTCGTCATTCTGGCGCAGCCAGAATCTCCGTATTTGTCTTTTCCTCGAACCTCGAACCTCGAACCTCGTAAACTATCCCCATGAACTTTCCCGCCACACGAATGCGCCGTCTGCGCCGCACTCCAGCCCTGCGCTCGCTGGTGCGCGAGACGCATCTGCACCCCGGCGCGCTCGTCTATCCGCTCTTTCTCTGTCCCGGCGAGGGCGTGCGCAAAGAGGTCGCCTCCATGCCCGGCGTCTTCAACCTCTCCATCGACGAGGCGCTCAAGGAGGCCGAATCCTGCGCCGCGCTTGGCCTCGGCGGCCTGCTCCTCTTCGGCCTTCCTGCGCAGAAGGATGACCTCGCCACCGGTGCCTACTCAGAAAATGGGATCGTGCAGCAGGGTCTGCATGCCCTCAAGCGCAACCGCTCCCTCGACTCCCTCGTCCTCATCGCCGACGTCTGCCTCTGCGAGTACACCTCGCACGGCCACTGCGGAATTGTCGCCCGCGACAGCGCCCGCGGCCCGGAAGATACAGACCTCTACGAAGTCCAGAACGACGCAACCCTCCCCCTGCTCTCCCGCACCGCCGTCTCCCTCGCCCAGGCCGGAGCCGACATCGTTGCACCCAGCGACATGATGGACGGCCGCGTCAAAGCCATCCGCGCCGCCCTCGACGCCGCGTCGTGCCACGCCACGCCCATCCTCAGCTACGCCTCCAAGTTCGCCTCCGCTTTCTACGGCCCCTTCCGCGAGGCCGCCGGCTCCGCCCCGCAGTTCGGCGACCGCCGCAGCTACCAGATGGACGGCGCCAACCTCCGCGAAGCCATGCGCGAGATCGACCTCGACATCGCCGAGGGCGCGGACATGGTCCTCATGAAGCCCGCCCTCCCCTACCTCGATGTCATCCGCGCCGCCCGCGAGCGCTTCGACATCCCCCTCGGCGCCTACCAGGTCTCCGGCGAGTACGCCATGCTCCAGGCCGCCTTCCAGCGCGGCTGGCTCTCGCCCGACCGTGCGATGCTGGAGTCCCTCATCTCTATCCGCCGCTCCGGCGCCGACTTCATCGTCACCTACTTCGCCAAAAACGCCGCCCAATCCCTGGGATGATTCTGAGCTTTACAAAGAGTTTTGCGGCCGCGAGTACAGCCCTCGCACGGCCTCTCCCAGCCTCGCGGTCAGCTCTGCCGGGTCGCTCTCTTCCTCTGCCGCCGGGATGGACCGCCCAATCCGCACCTCGATCTTGCCGGAGCGGAACCACCGCTCGCCGCTCGCGCGCAGCTCCCCCAGCCCAACCAGCGCCACCGGCACAATGGGCACGCGCGACTCCGCCGCCAGCAGCCCAATGCCCGGCCGAAACGCATGCAGTCTGCCATCGCGGCTGCGCGTTCCCTCAGGAAAGATCAGCACCGAGTAGCCGCGGTCCATCGCCTCGCCCGCGTGCGCGAAGCTGCGTCGGAACCCATGCGCTCGCGGCAGCGGGAAGACGTTAAACAGCGCCGTTAGCAGCCAGTACGTCACCGGCCCGAACAGGTTTGCGACCGCGTTCGGCTGGTTGCGCGCGTGTCGCATGTCCATCAGCATCTCGCCCGACATCGCCGCGGCAACGCGTCGTCGCAGCTTTGCCGGCAGCGCGTAGAGAACGAGCGCCCCATCGTAAGCCGTAACGTGGTTGGCGATCACCAGCACCGGCGCGTCAGGCAGCTCCGCCGCCTCGCAGACCACGCGCGGCGCGGCAAGCACCCACACCACGGGCCGCAGTACCAATTCAAGAAACACCACGCGCCCCGCCTGCATCGCCCAGCTCCACGGCCAGTGAGGATAGCTAGGCTCGGCAGTTGCAGGTTGTTCGTTGACTGTTGTTCGTTCTTCGTTGTCAGTTGTTCGCTGCCGGTTGTCTGTTGGCAATGCACGGTCAACGGAGAACGGAGATCGCAGAACGGTTCCTTCGACCAGCGTGCGCAGTTCCGCTACATCCTCAAGCTTCGCCACCGCGTCATCTTCCAGCTCCAGGCCGAAGCGTTGCTCCAGCGCGGACTGCAATTGCACGCGCCCCAGCGAATCCAGGTGCAAGTCTTCAGAGAGGCGCATCCGACCGAGTACATCAGGATCAGCAACAAGAATCGCATCGCCTGTGACCTCGGTGATCATCGCAAGCAACTCATCGCGATCTGCCGTAGCTGTTCCCACTCCAGATTGCCGTCCGGCAAGCGTGTCGCAGGCCCACTGCGCCACCTGCCTGCGCACCAGCTTGCCGGTCGACGTATACGGGAACTCGATCTCCGGCCATCGCAGCACGCGGCGAATCTGTTGAACCTCGGCCAGCGCGCGGTTGGCCTCTGCCACGGCGCGTTGCAGTTCTTCGTCCCCGCCGGAAAAAAGCACCACGGCAACCGGCTCCGCTCCGCCTGCCATCTCGTCCGCGACGACGACCGCGCCGCGCACACCAGCCTGCGCCACCAGCGCGGCCTCCAGGTCGGCGGGATGGATATTCATCCCCGCGCCCGTCACGATCACATCTCCCTTGCGCCCCAGGAAACGCAGATCGCCCGCCGCATTCTTCTCCGCCAGGTCGCCGGTGGCCAGCCACTCGCCTTCGCGCGCGTGCATCCGTCCGCCAGCCCACGTCGCTCCGGAGAGCATCTCGCCGCGCACCAGGATCTCGCCCTCGTCGGTAATCTTCACCTCGCGTCCCGGCAGCGCCTTCCCAATCGACCCCGGAGCGATATGGAAGGGATGGTTCAGCGTCACCAGCGCAGCGGTCTCCGTCATGCCGTAGCCCTGGATCAGCGCAAATCCCAGCCGGTTCCAGAAGGTCTCAAGCTCGGCAGGCAACGTCGCGCCGCCCGAGATGACCGCCCAGAACTTCCAGCCCAGCGCGCTGTGCACCCGCCGGAAGACCCACCAGCGACGCCAGATCGAAAGTCCGGCAGACGCGTCGATCTGCGCGGCGAGAGTAGGGAAGCGGCCGGCGAGATGCGCGCGAAGCATATGCAGCACGCGGGGCACGGCCACCAGCACCGAGATGCGCTCGCGCCGGATCAGCTCCGTCATCCGCGCCGGTTCAAGCTGCTCGGCGAAGTGAACCTCGGCGGCCAGCAACGCCGGGCACCACAGCCCCATGAACTGCCCGAAGACGTGGCTCAGCGGAATGCTGTGCAGAAAGCGCAGCGGATGGAAGACGCGCTCGTATTTGAGGTATTTGTCGATCTCGTTCTCGATGGACTGGAGGCTGACCAGGACGTTGCGATGCGTGTGAACAATGCCGCGCGGCTCCGCCGTTGTCCCCGAGGTAAACACAATCTGGAACGGCGTCTGCTGATTGACCGCATCGCTGACCGCGAACAGCGGCTCCGCGGGCAGATGCGCAGCAATACCCATGAGCGGCAGGCAATCAGGGCTCTGCGAGCTCTCCGTTTTTTCTGTTCCCTGTTCCCTGTTCCCTGTTCCCTGTTGTCCCAGCTCTGCCAGCAGCCGCGCATCGCCCACGATCAGCTTTGGCGCAACATCCTGCACCACCCGCGCCGCGAACTCGCTCGAGCCCGCCGCATCCAGCGGCACCGCGATCACCCCCCTCAGCAGGCAGCCGAAGAAGACCCCGATCCACTCCGCCGAGTTCTCGCCCCACAGCGCCACGCGCTCGCCCGGCACCACGCCGCGCCGTTCCAGCTCCGCCGCAAAGCGCCCAGCAATCCCGGCCAACTCGCCATAGGTCGTCGCATACCGCCGATTGCCGCGATGCGCCACCACCGCCGTCTCCCCGGCGTGGCTGCGAAACTCCTCCACAAGGCTGGCCAGATGCTCGCGCACAACGTCCATCATAGTGCCGCCTCACAATTCCTGTAGCGTCGAGTCAGAATGAGAAGATGGATTGCCGGACGGATTTCAGTGCCACATGGACTTGCCTGCCGCAAGATCGATTCAGGAGGAACACAAATGGCGACGCACTTCAACCCGGAGGCCCTCAAATTTCTGCGCGGGCTTGCCCGCCACAACGACCGCGCCTGGTTCGACCCGCGCAAGGCCGTCTACGAGCGCGAACTCAAGGCCCCCATGCTCGCGCTCATCGAGGAGGTGAATGCCTCCCTCACCTCCTTCGCGCCCGACCACGTCCGCCCGGCGCAGAAGTGCCTCTTCCGCATCTATCGCGACACGCGCTTTGCCGCTGACAAGCGCCCTTATAAGACCCACGTCGCCGCTTGGTGGGTCCGCTCCGGAATGGAGAAGACCTCCGGCGCGGGATTCTATTTTCACCTCAGCCCGACCGAAACCATCATCGCCGCCGGCGCGTACATGCCCACTCCCGAGCAGACGCTTGCCATCCGCCGTTATCTTCTCGACCACCACGCCGAGTTGCGCTCCCTTCTGGCCGGTCGCAAGCTGCGCGTCGCCATGTGCGAGTTCGACGGCAACCGCCTCATCCGTCCGCCGCGCGGCTTCTCCGCCGATTCGCCCGCCATCGATCTTCTCCTCTGCCGCCAGTGGGGCGTCTCGGCCACGCTTCCCGCCGAGTGCGCAACCCGGCCCACGCTGCTGCGCGACATCACCACGCGCTTCGCGCTCGCGGCCCCCATCGTTCACCTCCTGAACCGCGCGATTTCTTCGGCCCGGCCTGCAAAATCCGCACAAATTCCTGCATTTGTTCCAAATAAGGCACAAAACCCGAAGAAAACGGCAAAATAACTGTGGAAACCAGATAAAACCCATTGACAAAGGAACCCGAATGGTCGAAGGTGAATTGCGGTACGTTTCCCGACACCCGCATAAACACCGGCGATTTCGCAGCAAGAATGGCTCGGGAGCTGGTTCAACGCGGACAAGTCGGGCGGACCGATCGGCACCACAATGCACTTGCAGCACGATCATGAATCATCAACTTGGAACCAAGGAGCAACACACATGGCAAAAGGTATGACCAAGACAGCGCTGGTACGCGCACTGGCAGAAAAGCTCGAATTGACCAACAAGCAGACCGCATGCTTCCTCGAACTGCTGGCTGAGACCGCCGTCAAGGAGACCAAGAAGAACGGCGAGTTCACCATTCCCGGCATCGGCAAGCTGGTCAAGGCAGACCGCAAGGCCCGCCTCGGACGCAACCCGCAGACCGGCGAGACCATCAAGATCAAGGCCAAGACCGTGGTCAAGTTCCGCGTCGCCAAGGCTGCCAAGGACGCAATCGCGCCGCCGAAGAAGTAGTCCCTCCTCCTGGGTCTGACTGAATCGTAGGCAGAAGCAATCCGGCCCGCCGCCCCGCCGCCCCGCGGAATCTCTGCGGATGCGAGCGGTCTCACTGCTCCTGTGGAGGCAAAGCAACGGATCCGGGCGCGGTCTCTCGCAAAGAGACCGCATCGCCCACCCTTGCAAAGCCGCAGGAACAGTGCGACCGCTCAGGCGGCGGGCCGGTTCTGCGTCCGAAACGCCCGCACCACAAGTGAAACCCCGAGCCACACCAGCACGCACTTCGTCAGCAGAAACGCGTTGTACCGCCAGCCCAGCACCGCAAACGATACCGTCACGCCCCACATCATGATCTCTGCCAGCACCGCCTGTGTCCATCGCGCCCGCGCGCCCGAAGCCGCAATCCGCGGTCTTAGCGCAGGCAACAACCGTGGCACCCGCGCACAATACGCCCTATACGCGCCGCCCTGTTTCCCGCCCAGAAACGACTCCTCCGCCAGGATCAACCGCATCTGGAACAGGACGATCAACACAATCGTGAACACCGCTCCGCTAGCCGGCATCAGCAGCGCCACCGCAAGCGTATTTACCCAGGCTCCCAGATAGAGCGGGTTGCGCAGATGCCGGTACGGCCCATCCGCCACCACGCCCTCTCCGCGCATCGTGGCGTCACTCATCACGTCTGCGCCCAGATATGCTGAGCCCCATGTCCGCAGCCAAGCGCCCGTCACCGCGCACAGGATCCCCATCCCCAGCACCACATTGAAGGCCGACTGGATGCTCATGATCCCGGTCTTCGACAGCAGCGCCGCCAGCATCCCCCACAGATGTGCATTCGGCCCCGTCCCATCCAGGTGCATCTCCACATTCCACGGCGCCACGAATCCGAAGACATAGATCGCCATGATGATCCAGAAGCGATGTCGGAACTCGAAGGCTGTGGTTTTCATAGGAAGTGATTAGGAGTTCGTTGTGAGATGCAGGGGCGGTTGTGTATCTACGGAGTAATTGTAACATTATTTGTTACTAATTTGAGCTTACCGCGCGGAGCCGCGCGGACGCAGCCGTTCCTCAGCCTTCGCCTAGCGCCGCCAGGATCGCGTCGAAGTCCTCGACCCCTGAGTACTCGATGATCACGCGCCCCTTGCCGCTCTTGTCCTCAATCCGCACCTTCAGCCCAAGCCTCCGTTGAATCAGATCGCGAGCCTCGCGCACATTTGGATCGAGTGGCTCTATTACAGCTTTTTTCTTCTTCGGTTTCGACTCAGGATCGATCAATCCCTGCACATAGGTCTCGGTCTGCCGCACAGACATCGCAAGCGCGGTAATCTTCGTCGCCGCTGCCGTCATCCGCTCCGCCGACTCCAGCGCAAGCACTGCCCGCGCATGTCCGAAGCTGAGCTGGCCGGACTCCACAAGACCTTGGATGGAAACTGGTAACTTCAACAAACGAAGGAAATTACCAACGCTGGAGCGGTCCTTTCCCGTGCGTACGGCCATCTGTTCCTGGGTCAGCTTGAACTCGCGGCCCAGCCGCTCGAAGGCCCGCGCCTGCTCCATCGGGTTCAGGTCCGCGCGCTGTAGGTTCTCGACAATGGTCATCTCCAGAGCCTGCTCGTCGGAGACCTGGCGCACGATGGCCGGAATCGTCGTCTTGCCTGCCGCCTGGGAGGCACGCCAGCGCCGCTCTCCCATGATCAGCTGGTATCGCCCGCCCGCCAGCTCGCGCACCACCACCGGCTGCACCACGCCGGTCGCGGCGATCGACTGCGCCAGCTCGCCGAGCTGGACCTCGTCGAAGCCGCTGCGGGTCTGGTTGGGATTGCGGTCGATGCGGTCGAGCGCGATCTCCAGCGGCTTTCCCATCGCTTCGGGCGCGGGAGCCATCTGCGGACGCGGTCCAAGCAGGGATTCGATCCCTTTGCCAAGCGCCGGCCGGCGCTTCAGCTCAGTGTGGGTTGCAGTTGATTCCATCGTATAAACCTCTTTCTGCGTTGCGTCTAGCGCTCATCGCTGAAAGCTGATAGCTGACAAAAACGTCTTCCGCGGAGACTACTTCGAATAGGGCCAGAACCGGGGGACCGCCTTGATCTCTTTATGTCCATCATTCTGTTGCTTTTGATCCTTAGAACTGGCGATTCCATTCCTGCGCAGCAGCTCGGTCGCAAGCGCGGTGTACGCCTCCGCGCCCTTTGACCGCGGGTCATAGAGCTGTATGGGCTTGCCGTGGCTTGGCGCCTCGGCCAGCCGGATATTGCGCGGAATGGTCGTGGTCAGCAGTTTTTCCCCGAAGAATGCTTGCAGGTTTTCGGTTACTTGCTGGGAAAGGTTGGTGCGATCGTCATACATGGTCAGCAGCACGCCTTCCAGCGCCAGCGTGGGATTGAACGCCTGGGCCACCCGGTCGAGCGTCTGCATCAGCTCCGAGATGCCTTCCAGCGCGAAATACTCCGCCTGCATGGGCACCAGCAGGCCATCGGCGGCGACAAGCGCGTTCAGGGTCAGCAGATCGAGCGCGGGCGGGCAGTCGAGCACAATGAACGGATATGAGTTGCGGGCAGTCGCGATGGCCTCGCGCAGGCAGAACTCGCGGCGCTCCTGCGACACCAGTTCCAGGTTTGCGCCAATCATGTCCTTGCTTCCGGGCAGCAGGACCAGCGACGCAATCTCAGTTGGCAGCAGTGTCTCCGCCAGGGTCGCCGATCCCATCAGCACATCGTAGATGCTCAGCCGGGATTCGCTGCGTGCCACGCCAAGTCCGCCGGTGGCATTGGACTGCGGGTCGCAGTCGATTAGCAGGGTAGGCAGCCCTTCCAGCGCCAGCGCGGCAGCCAGGTTGATGGCTGTGGTGGTCTTGCCCACTCCGCCCTTCTGGTTGACCACGGCGATCACCTTGGAGGAAGTCGTTGCGGTGGGGTTGGGCAGCGGATTCAGATCTGAAGGGTGAGTGGACACGGTGTAGAGGAAGACTATCGGGCAAGAGGCTCCGATGGCAACGCCGCAGGCTGTGAAGAAGTTTGCATCCCTGTGGAGAAACTGTGGACGCTTTCAAATGACGCTGCTACGGCGGGAGATTGTGTATCGGAGATGTGGAAAACTTTTTTCAGTGAGCGGCAAAATGGGATTGTTCCACGTGGAACATTCGGGACTCACCCGGCTACTTCTCTCTCCCTGGGATCTCTCTCGCAGGATCACGAGTGCGGATAGTGTTCCACGTGGAACATCTGGCAGAAGGGGGCAAACCGTACCTCTTTGATTAACGGCAGTGTGGATTAGATTAACAACGGTGCGCGACCCACAGCACGCCACCGTTTGACTCCGGCAGCGGCACAGGCTCATCCATACGGAAGCTCGCCGCAAGCCCAGGATAGCCCGACTGGCGGGCCGTCCCCACAATCAGCACCTGCTCCCTCGCCCGCAGCCCAGCCTCACGCACCGCCGCATTCATGTCATCGACCGCTCGCAGAGTTACTCCATCAAACCGCCGCGCCGCGGGCATCGACTCCACCCGGCTGGCCCAGACCTCAGTCGGCAAGTTCAGGCTGCGAACCACCTCATGTAGAAACGCCGCCTTCTTGCCGTGGGATTCCGCCAGCGTCACTTGCACCTCCGGTCGCAACAATTGGATTGGCACCCCGGGAAAACCTGCGCCGGATCCGAAGTCGAGCAGCGTTCCGCACGCGCCGAGATGGGCCCCAACGAACAAGCTCTCGCCGAAGTGGCGCCGGATGATCTCCTCGGGCGTGCGAATCGCAGTCAGGTTGATCCGCGCATTCCATTTTATGATAAGTTCAAGATAAATAAGGAGTTGCTCACAAATTCCAGGCCAGTCTGCCCCTTCTGCAACCGTTCCCCCGGTCTGCCCGATTGGCAAACCGGCATAAGGCTCCAGCAGTTTAGCGATCAATTCGGAAGTCATAGGGAACCCTCTAAACCGCGGGTGGTGATGTTGGGCGCGGAACCCACGCCGCTGCCTTGGCGACGAATCGCGCGAACAGCGCCCTGGACGCGGCGCTCTCGTCGAAGGTACGCTCCGGGTGCCACTGGACCCCGAGCACAAAGCTGCCTCCCAGCCCATCTGGAGTGTTTTCGATCGCTTCCACAACCCCGTCCTCGGGAGTGCGGGCGGAGACGCGCAGCCCGTCGCCGGCAGTCGCGATGGCCTGATGATGGCTTGAGTTGACTGGCAGCAGAAGGGCCCCGTCGCGCTCGGGAACCTCTTCATCGTTGACCAACTCGCCAAGCAGCGAATCCGGCGCCACCGTTACGATATGGGCTACGGGAACCATGCGCCCAGCCTTGTGGTTCACAACCACACCGGTCAGGTGCTGCATCAGTGTTCCGCCCCGCCACACATTCAGCATCTGGGTCCCAAAACAGATGGTGAGGATTGGCTTTCCCATATTGTGCGCGTCCTGCAGCAGCAGCTCGTCGACATTTTCGCGGGCAACGTCGGTCGGCGCGCACTCCGCCACTGGCTCTTGCCCATACTTCTGCGGATTGACGTCCGCGGGGCTGCCCGGAAGAAGGACGCCCTGGCACTCCGCAATCAGCCGGGCGGTCATGGCCGGAGGCTCGCCCAGTGGCACCTCGACGGCTTCGCCTCCGCTCTGCTCGATGGCGGTCGCATATTGTTGCCAGGCGCGGGCACTGTACTCGGGATCTGTGCTGGGAACAGGGATGGCGATGCGGGGTCTGGTCATGGTGGCGTCTAGGCTTCGGGAGTCGCGTTGTGGGACTCGGCCGCGGCGCGAGAGTCGGCCGTTGGAGCTAAATCCGAGTACTGATAGTACATCTTACCGATCTCGTCGTAGAGACGCACGGTCAGGGCGTCGGCGTCCCTGGTCGTCAGCCCGTCGGTGGAGATTGGGTCGCCGGCGATAATCATCAAGGGTCGCGGACGGAGGCTGTACACATGGATCGGGAGCAGCTCATAGGTCCCGATCAGCGCCAGCGGAACCAGCGGAACCCCCGCCTTCAGCGCCATGAAGGCGCAGCCCGAGTGGACGGCCTGCATGTGCCCGTCCGGGCTTCGCGATCCCTCGGGAAAGAGTACCAGCGGCATTCCAGCCTTCAGCGCCGCAACCCCGCGCAACAGACCGGCGACCGCCGACCGCGAGCTTCCCGAGTCGATCGGAACCTGGCCCGACCGCCTGAGGTACCAGCCGACGAACGGCACCTTCCACAGGCTTTGTTTGGCCAGAATGCGGAACTGGAAGGGCAGCTTGGCAAAGAGCGCCGGCGTATCCATATAACTCAGGTGGTTCGAGGCATACACCGCGACGGGATAATTCCTCAGCTTCTCCGCGCCCACAATGCGCACCGGCGAAAGAGCGATGCGCAGCAGGATCGCGGCCCAGGCACGCGCCACCAGGTGTTGCTGGCGCCCCGACCGGTCCCACAGCCCGCAGATCAGCGAGATACTCCCAAAGCCGGCGGTTGCCAGAGCCATCAGCGGAACGCAAACAAACATGGTGAACAAGCGCAGATGGGCGGGAACCCTGTGCTCTGGCGGCGGCGCACCATTCACGTCTGCATCTGTTTCGTTCATGCTCCGGCCCATGCGCTCGTTCATGGTTCCACAACCGCCTCGCGCACCGCGCCGGCCAGGTAGATGGAGCCGGCCGCCACGATCAGGCCGCCGGCAGGTGTCAGGCCTCTGGCCAGAGTCAGGGCTTCGGATGGATTGGCTGCAGTCTGTGCCGGAATCTCCAGCTCCCGCGCGGATGTCAGTAAAGTTTCCAGGCTCGCCGCGCGCGGGTTGTCGATGGGCGCGAAGACGATGTGGTCGAGCGGCCTTCCCGCGTTCGAGTCGAACAGCGGAAACAGAATCCGCGCCATCTGGGTGAGGTCTTTATCGCGCAGGCAACTGAAGATCAGCGTGCGCGGACGGTGCTCTGCAAGCGTGGCGATGGCCGCGCGCAGTGCCCATGCGCCCGCCGGATTGTGCGCCACATCCAGCAGCAGGTTGGGAGGCAGAAACTCCAGCCGGCCCGGCCAGGATGTGTTGGCAATCCCCGCTTCAATCGCGGCGTTTGGTATATTGTAACTTTTACTGTTACATATTGACCGGCTTTTTATGTTCCGCAATTCAACCGCCGCGGCAATCGCCAGCGCCAGGTTGCGCCGCTGGTGCTCGCCGGCCAGCGGAGAGTACACCCGCAGTCGCTCGCCATCGAGCAGAATTTCGTAGTGGTTCGGGCGTAGCAGGGCCGTTGACGCCTGTTCGGACAAGCCGGCCGGGAAGCTGCGGCCGGGAAGAAACTCCGCCGCATCGATAACGCGCACATCCAGAGCCACGGCTGCATCTCCGATCGACCGGTTGGCTTCCGCGTGCTGCGGAAGCGTTACCAGCGTGCCGCGCGGGCGCAGGATTCCGGCCTTTTCGCGCGCAATCTCGGCGATCGTCTCTCCCAGATACTCCTGATGGTCGAGCGCAATGTCGGTGATGACCGAAAGCATCGGCTCCACGATATTGGTCGCATCGAGCCGCCCTCCCAGCCCCACTTCAAGAATGGCAATCTCCACCTTGCGTTCGGCGAAGTAGAGAAACGCAAGCGCGGTCAACGACTCGAAGAAGCTGGGAGCGTGCGGCAACTCGCCGGTCGCAACCAGCCGCTGCGCCGTCTCGTCGACCAGAAAGTAGAGCCGCGCAAACTCCTCTTCCGCAATCTCTCGCAATGCGAAGGCTCCTGGAGCCTCATCTATAGTCTCCGCCGGTTCAGCAGTGCGGATCCGCTCGGTCGCGCGAGTGAGATGCGGCGAAGTATACAGTGCCGTGCGCAACCCGGCCGCCGCGCAGATGCTCGCCAGCGTCGCCGCGGTGCTCCCTTTGCCGTTGGTTCCCGCGATCAGGACCGCGGGAAACTCTTTCTGCGGGTCGCTCAGCGCCGCCGCCAGAACTCGCATATGTGCCAGGTCGAACTTCCGCCGTGGGGCTGGGGAGGCAAGCTCCTGGCCCAGGCCATGCAGATGTTCGACCGCTGCGACGTAGGACATAAAGCTATTCTAGACGGAATGGAAATACCTGTTGCGATGCGCTGGTTGCGGGATCATCTGTGGGCTCAGAAGATTCAGACCGTCGGCCCCGATGGAATCCGAGTGCGCGTTGCATCGCCCACATCCCTGACCTACACTGAGGTCTGTCCCGCGGGCCACGGGCGGTTAGCTCAGCTGGTTAGAGCGCCTGCCTTACAAGCAGGAAGTCGGGGGTTCGAGTCCCTCACTGCCCACCATTCCCTTGTTTTTCATCTTCAGTTTTTCCATATTCAACGATCTCCCGCGAGTGGCATAATTCTCCAGCGCGCTTTGCGTTTTCGTCTCCTCACGGACGATCGTCGGATCGCAACATACTTGAATCGGCAGGCACCAACGAGGCAATTTATGAACTTGATTAAGAGACTCTCGCTCCTCGCATCCCTTTGCGCCATGCTCTGCTTCACGCTGGCGGCGCGCGCCCAGGTCAAGCCCTCCGCGCTCTTTAGCGACCACATGGTCTTGCAGAGCGGAACGCTGGTGCCCATCTGGGGCACGGCCACTCCAGGCGAGAAGGTCGCCGTCACGCTCAACGGCCAGACCCGCTCCGCCACCGCCGACGCCGAGGGCAAGTGGATCGTCAGCCTCTACAATCTCAAATCCGGCGGTCCGTTCGAGATGACCATCGCCGGCGATGGCGCGGGCGACGCTCCCATCGTGGTCAAAGACGTTCTCGTCGGCGAGGTCTGGCTCGGCTCCGGCCAGTCGAACATGCAGTTCAACGTCTCAGCCAAGGGCCATCCTCCCTACGGCCTCATCAACGAGGACAAGGAGATCGCCGCCGCAAACTATCCGCAACTACGCATGTTCACGGCCAAGAACGCCACCGCGTACGATCCGCAATCCGATGTTGTCGGCACATGGCAGGTCTGCACTCCGCAGACCGTCCCCGACTGGTCCGCCGTCGGCTATCTCTTCGGGCGCGATCTCAACCAGGCGCTCAAGCTGCCGGTCGGCATCGTACTCTCGGCCTTCGGGGCCAGCACCGCCGAGGCGTGGATTCCGCGCGACGCGCTTGCCGCCGACCCGCTGCTGAAGCCCATGCTGGACAAACTCGACGCTCGCGAAATCTACTTCAAGGCCCACCCAAACGCGACCACCGATGCCGACGCGCCTCCGTCGCCGCAGACCATCAACGCCCGCCCCGGCCGCCCCGGCCCGCTGCGCGATCCAGCGCACGACCAGCACCAGCCCACCGTGCTCTATAACGCCATGATCAACCCCATCATTCCCTACGCCATTCGCGGCGCCATCTGGTACCAGGGAGAATCGGTCGTCGGAGGCCCGCAGGGAGTCATGCTCTACGGACACGTCATGGACACGCTCGTCACCCAGTGGCGCAGGCTCTGGCACGAAGGCGACTTCCCGTTCTACGTCGTCCAGTTGCCCGGCCAGGCGAACGTCAGCAACAACCCTCTCATCCGCGAGCAGCAGGCCAAGATTCTATCCCTGCCCAATACAGGAATGGCCGTCGTGCTCGACACTGGAGAAATTCACAATGTCCACCCCAAGAACAAGGAGCCGCTGGGCGAGGACCTGAGCAAGATCGCCCTGGCCAATGTCTATGGCCGCAAGATCGAGTTCTCCGGGCCGGTCTACGCATCCAGCAAAGTCGAGAGCAGCGCGATTCGCGTTAAATTCACCCATGCCGCGGGCCTCAAGTCGAAGGACGGCAGCCCGCTGAAGTGGTTCCAGATCGCCGGCGCGGACCAGAAGTTTGTTGATGCCGACGCCAAAATCGTCGGCGACTCTGTCGTGGTCAGCAGTCCGCAGGTCAGCGCGCCGCTCGCCGTCCGTTACGCATGGGACAACTTCCCCGACACCGCCAATCTTTACAACGGCGCAGGCCTGCAGGCAGCGCCCTTCCGCACCGACGATTGGGACGCCATGCCTCCCATCGCCACGCAGTTCACCGGCAAGTAGCCACCAACCTATTCATCATCGGGTGCCCCAGGTCTCGCCGGGTGCCCCATTCATGCCGCGCTTTTGCGGCATGGGTGGGATGTGCATACAAACACATGCCTTCGGTGGGTCCCGTTTTGCTTAAGGGCACGGCTTCAGCCGTGCCGTAAGAGTCTCCTCAGCAATGGGGCTTTAGCCCCTGAGGGAATGCTGAAGACTTGCGCAGATTCTATGCCGGGTTTTTCAGCAGCCAATAGTGGAACCCGTCCACAATCGCCATCAGCGCGGCCTGGTTCAGGTCGCTGCTGACGCCTGCCGTCGTCCACGATGGGTGCCCCTCGGCGTGGAAGCTCACCGTCACGCGCACATGCGCCGCNNGTGTCGTGCGCCACCACGTCGATCGCCGTCACGCTGAATGTGTCCAGCCGAAGTTGCGCCACGGCCGGGTACCACTTTTCCAGCTCCTGACGCATCGCCTTGGTCAGCGCATCCACCGGGCCGGAGCCCTCCGCGCGCGTCGTGGTGCCCTGGCCCTCGCCGATCGTCAGCGACATGGAGGCCTGCACATACCGGTTGCCCGTCTCGTCGCTCTCGTCCAGCACGCGCCAGCCCTTCACGCTGAAGCTGTCGCGCAGTGTGTTCAGCACCTTCATACAGGCCAATGTGAAGGAGATCTCGCTGGCCGTATAGCCGCCGCCTTCGATCATCCCCTGGTTGGTGTCCAGTAAAATCTGCGCCTGGGTTGCATTCAGCGGAACGCCCAGCGACTTCGACAGCAGAATGATGTTGGCCCGTCCCGATTGCGCGTTGACCCCAATGCGCGGGCTCGCGCCGACCTTCGCGGGATCGCACCACAGATATGCGCCAGGATCTTTGCCCTCGCTGCTTCCATGCATTCCGGCCCATGTCCCGAATGCCCCCGGCCCAACGATGGGAACGCCGTGCGGCGCCTCCAGCGAGAAGGCCGTGTAGGCCGCCTGCGCCAGCCCGGTCAACCCGGCCAGCGACTCCGGCGCTACAAACTCCGCCTCGCCGCGTAGCTGCATGGCGCCGATCACCGTCGTCAGATTGACATTCCCGCAGCGCTCGCCCGTCCCCAGAATCGTGCCCTGCACCTGCACGGCCCCGGCCAGAACCGCGGCGCGCGTGTTGGCAACTCCAAGTCCGCGGTCCGTGTGCCCATGAAATCCGAAGCTGGCCTCGGGGTGCGCGCGCGTGAGTCCCGCGAACAACTGCGCGACCTCTTCCGGGCTGGCCCCGCCCGTCGTGTCGCACGCAATGGTCCGGCTCACCTTCTGCTCCACGCACTGCGCCACCATCTGNNAGCCCGTTGTCGTGAAGGTACGCGATCGTCTCGCGCGCCATCAGCAGGTTCTCTTCCGGCGTCGTCTCCAGCGACTTCGCAACGTCCAGCAGCCGCGACTTGACCACCACCACAGCCACCGGAATGCGCTCTTTGTGTTGCACCATAATCTGCGCGTCGGCCCACTCCCGGACTTTGCTGCCGCGGCCCCGCGTCCTCCCGAAGATCGCCAGCTTCATCGCCCCCGTATCCACCCCATGTAGCGCGTTGGCCAGATCGCCCACAAACTGGTTTGCGCCGGCAAACCCAATCTCCGCGTAGCGCACGCCAAACTCGCCCATCCGCTCGATCAGGCCGACGGCGTTGGGCACGGAGATGTCGAGGTTTGGCTGCTGTAGGCCATCGCGCAGACTCGTGTCAAACAGCTCCACTCTGCCACTTTTGTTTTTCTGCATCTGTCCCTGTTCCCGACTGTGAAATTGTCCGTCGTACCGCATCATTCCGAAGCAGCTTGCCGAGCTTTTATCATACGTGACCGAGATCGCCCGGAACCTCCAACATACGGCGTCTGGCGCTGGCCGTCGCGTGTGGGCTGAGGTTGGGCTAGGAATCGCTGGAACGCAAAAAGCCCCGGCGCGTACACTTTCCTCATGCAATTTACTACCCCAGCGAACTCCGCAATTCTTGCCGCCGCTCTCAGCCTCTCCGCACTCACGCTTCATGCCGCCCAGGCGACGAATGCAGCCCCTGCGAAGTCAGCCGCAACTTCGGCGAAGCCCGTAGCCCCAGCCAAGATGGACCGCCAGGCCGACGGCCTCACCCTCCACCTCGACTCCGGCGATCTCCGCATCCAGCTCCTCTCCGACAGCGTCGTCCGCGTGGCCTTCGCCAAATCCGCCGCCTTCTTCACCCGCGCCTCGCTCGACGTCCTTCCCAATCCCTCCCGCACCACCGGCTGGAAGCTCACCGAACGCCCCACCTCCTTTGTCCTCACCACCGCCAAACTTCACGTCATCGTCGACCGCAAGACCGGCGTCGTCTCCTTCGCCGACCTCGCAGGCCGCCCCATCCTCTCCGAAGCCGCGGGCAGCCGCACGCTGGAGCCCGCCACCGTCCAGGGCGAAGAGACGTTCCACATCCAGCAGAAGTGGAACTCCCAGCCCGGCGAGTCCCTCTACGGCCTTGGTCAGATGCAGCTCGGCATCACCGACATCAAGGGCTACGATCTCGACCTCTGGCAGCACAACACCAACATCGTCGTTCCCTTTCTGGTCTCCTCGCGCGGCTACGGCATTCTCTGGGACAACACCTCCTTCACCCGTTTCGGCGATCTCCGCCCCTTCGTTGCCATCCCGCCCGACAACCTCTACGACGCCGACGGCAAACCCGGTGGCCTGACCCTTGCCCCCATCGACGGCTCCCAGCCGCCCAGCCAGTCCGCCGTCATCGGCATCGACATGCGCCGCAACCGTCCCCCTGGCGGAGGCCGTCCCGCGCCGCTCAAGGCGCAGCGATGGCAGGGCTTCCTCCTCGCGCCCGTCACCGGCGACTACCAGTTTCAGACCTACTCCAACGGAGGAATCCAGGTCTGGATTGACGGCAAGCTGGTGATGGATCACTGGCGTCAGAGCTGGAATCCCACCAACGACCAGGTCCTCGTCCATCTCCTCGCCGGCCACAAAGTTCCCATCAAGATCGAGAACGACCCCGAGCAGCAATCCACCCTCACCTTCCTCTGGAAGACACCCGCTCCCACCGCCGATACCTCACTCTGGTCCGAGGTCGGCGACGGCATCGACTACACCTTCGTCTACGGCCCCACATCCGATCAGGTCATCGCCGGCTATCGCCAGCTCACTGGCCGTGCCACCATGTTGCCCAACTGGGTCTTCGGCCTCTGGCAGTCGCGCCAGCGCTACGAGACCGCCGACCAGTCGCTCGATGTCGTCAAGCAGTTCCGCCAGCGCCAGATCCCCTTCGACAACATCGTGCAGGACTGGCAGTACTGGCGCGCCGACGCATGGGGCTCGCACCAGTTCGATCCCAAGCGTTTCCCCGATCCTGTCGCCTGGATCCAGTCCATCCACGACCTGCACGCCCATCTCATGATCTCCGTCTGGGGCAAGTTCAACCAAAACACCGACAACGCCAAGGAGATGAACGCCCACGGCTTCCTCTACCAGCCCAATCTCACCGA
>PLOU01000115.1 GCA_003142235.1 Granulicella sp. | reverse complement strand
GTCAGCTTCGAGAAGAAGGAGGAAAGCTACCTCGCCCTGCTTTCTCTCGCCGCCGCCATGATCTGCTGGAGACAGACAATCTCTATTTACGGATAAGCTCTTAGTCCCGCCGCAAGCGGCCTATTTCCAACGCGGCTTTAGCCGCCGAGGGAATCTTGAGAACTTGTTCAGACCTTCCTTATGGGAGCGGAATACAGAAGAATCCAATGGGGGCCAGCACCGCGCGCTCGGAGTCTTGCGACGGCTGCTCCAGGCTGGAGCGCCGCTTGCTGTCGGGAGTCAGTGTCAGGGTCTGCTCCTTCTTGTCGCGCAGCACCACGACGGTCAGTGGCCGTCCGTGGCTGTCCTTGATCGCCTTGGTCCAGTCGGCGGAGTTGGCCACGGACTTCGCGTTGGCCCGCACCACCACGTCGCCGGCGCGCATTCCGGCAATCGCCGCGGGAGAGTTGGCCTCGACGTTGCGCACCAGCAGCCCCGCGCCGCCGGGCACGCCGAAGAAGTCGGCGAGTTGCTTGCTCATCGTCTCCAGCATGGCACCGGTGTAGGAGGGGTTCATCAGCGTGGGGCCGAGGAAGCTGTTACCGCCGCGCACGGGTGGGGCGGGGGAGGCCGGAGCGGTGAAGTAGATGCTGCCCTCGATCTCGCCGGGCGGCAGCGGCTCGGGGACGGTGAGGTGCTGCTCCCACGCCTGCCGTTCGACCTCTTCGCGATTGGCGGTCTGCGTGGTCACGGTCATCTGCTGCCCGTCGCGGCTGACGAGGAGCGTGAGCGGCGTTCCCGGAGGCGACTCGCGCAGCGTCCGGCGGATCTGCTCCTCGCCATCGATGGCCTGGCCGTTCATGCGCAGGATGACGTCGTGCTCGCGCAGGCCCACCTTGCCGGCCGGAGCATCGTGGTCCACCAGGACGATCTCCGCGCCGCGCGCCTCCTTCAGCTTCAGCGCCGGGAGCTGGTCCTCGGTCACGTCGCGCACATCGACGCCCAGATAGCCCTGCCCTCCGCGTGCAGGAGGCGCAGCTGAGCCGCTCAGGAAGAAGAGCACAACTCCGCCGCCTGGCTTGGACGCCGCGCCGCTGGCACGGGCGCACTGGGTCGCCGCAGCCGAAGCCGCCAGCAGTACCAGTCCGTATCCCAGTGCCCTCTTCATCGCCGATCGCCTCGAACCTCGAACCTTGTACCTCGAACCTACTGAATGTCCGCGGTCCCGGCCAGCGCGTGCGTGCTGACGGTGCGGATGTATGGATTCTCGTCCGTGGTGGAGACGGTGCGCATCACCTTGCGCACGCTGGAGTCCGACTCGACCGGCTGCAGCAGGCTGATGGCGCGCGTGCGCACTTGCGGGCTGGAGTCGTGCATCAGGGCCTCCAGTACCGCGTCGCGGACCCTCTGGTCCTCGACAACGTAGGGCTGCAACCCATCGAGAGCATTCATCCGCACGGCGGGGCTCTTGTCGTAGCGCAGGCTCACCAGAAGCGCGCTGCGAATGCCGCCGCCATCCGGGCCGCCGACGCATTGGTGTCCGGCGCGGCACTCGTTGGCCAGCAGCGCCACCGAGTCCATACGCACTCCATTGGTCGCCGGAGCCTTGGTCCCAATCAGCAGCAACTGGCGAATCTGCGGGTCGTCCAGCGAGCCCTGCACCGTCTCCGGAACCACGCGGTTGTAGGTCACCTGCACAATCTGCGAGTTGGGAGTCTGCACAATCCCGCTGACGTTGGCGATCGTCCCGTTGGTGGTATTGCTCAGCACCACCGGCGACGGCAGCTTCGGCTGGTGCGCCACCTGGTAGCGGTTGGTGAAGTTGCCCGCCAGAAATCCCACCCCGATCAGCAGCGTCATCAGCGCCGGAGCGCCCTGCATATGGCCCAGCCAGCCGAAGAGGTCGCTACGCAGCCGGGCGATGAATCCACGCGGAGGAATCGTGTCCAGCGCCTCGTCCAGCCGCATGCGCGCGCTCGCCAGCAGGTTCGGCGAGGGATCGACCACGGGGTTCGAGGCCAACGCCTCGTGCATTGCAAGCTGCGCCTGTAGCTCGCGACTGCACGCCTCGCAGCCCGCCAGATGCTCCTCCAGCGAGGCCATCTGCTCATCCGGCAGCTCGCCGTAGGTGACAAGAACTATATTTTGCTGCGCCTTTTCGCACTTCATCGCTCTACCTCAACCAGCCTCAAAAATTGCCTCTTCAAAATGCCGTCCCGGGTCTATGCCATCCGCCCGTCTGTTGTGCTTCTCACAACTAACAACCTGTAACCTGCAACTCACAACTATCCCCTCAACTCCGCCAGCTCGGCCCGCAGCTTGCGGGTCGCCCGGAACAACGTATTCTTCGCCGTCTCCTCGGTGGTGCTCAGCATCTCGCCGATGGTGCGCAGCTTCAATCCCTGGTAGTGCTTCAGCTCGAAGACGGTGCGCTCGCGCGGCGTTAGCTTGTCCAGCGCGAGGATGATGCACTCTCCCATGCGCTTGCGGTCAAGCTCGCGCGCCGGGTTGGCCATGGCGCGGGTGTCGGAGATGTTCGACAGCAGGTCCATCTCGTCGCCGCGCGCGTCCAGCACCGTGGCCGGGTCCTCGCGACGGCTCTTGCGCCGCCGCAGGTGGTCCAGGCAAAGATTGGTCACAATCCGGTAGAGCCAGGTGTAGAACGAGCACTCGAAGCGGAAGTTCCCAATGTGGCGATACGCCTTCAGGAACGCCTCCTGATGCACGTCCTGGGCGTCCTGCTCGTTGCTCAGCATGTGCAGCGCAAGTCGCAGGACGGGCTGGTCGTAGCGCCGCACCAGCGAGTCGAAGGCGCTGCGGTCGCCGCTTTGTGCTTCCCGAATCAGATCGTCGTCTTCAGCACGCTGCTGGGCGCGCGCTTCCAGCTGCTCCTGTGTCAGCTTGCCGCCGTTCCTGTCGGTCCTGGTTCCGAATTGCGCCGCGGGCTTGGCCATCGCTGGGGACGATTCTATCGCTCCAGGGCGACTTGCGCCCACACGGGCCGCCGCGTCCATCAGCACGGAGAGGCGCAGCGCAGGTGCGAACGCGTTCGCGCCTCGCGCGCGACCGCCGCCAACCATCGCCGAAAGCACCGGCGAAATCCCGCCGCCGCCGTCCAGTCCCATCGCATCTGCATTCATCGTCTCTGACTCCGGAGCCAGGAAATGGATCACTTCAATAGACCGCCGCGCCGCCAAAAGGTGAGCGGAAAACAGGTTGTGAGTTGGAAGTTATGAGTTGGAAGTCATCCTGCGTAAAGGTTAAAGCTGTCATCCTGAGCGCAGCGAAGGATCCCGATGAAGCTGACCCCTGCACAACCGACCGAACCTTTCTCCCACGAATCTTCAGCTTTTGTACTTGCCCACCCGCACACCGCCCACCCTATAAACTCATTCCATGCCCCAAAGCCCAACCCAGCCCAGCCTCTTCCCCGAGTCCCGCCCAGCCTCCCGCCCCGTTATGCGCCCAGCCACGTCCTCCGGCCCTGTCTCCGGCAAATGGATCACCGCCCACTGCGACGGCGGCGCGCGCGGCAATCCCGGCCCCTCCGGCTTCGGCGCGCTCATTCAGGACGCCGATGGCGCGGTCCTCGCCGAGCTTTCCGAGTTCCTGGGTATCCAGACCAACAACTTCGCCGAGTACTCCGGGCTGCTCGCCTCGCTCGACTTCGCGCTCACCCACAACCACCCCCGCCTGCGCGTCGTCTCCGACTCCGAGTTGATGGTCAAGCAGATTCAGGGCAGGTACAAGGTGAAGAGCCCGCTCTTGCGCCCGCTCTTCGACCTCGCCAAAAAGAAGATCGCCCAGCTCGACGCCTTCGAGATCACCCACGCCCTGCGCCACAAAAATAAAGACGCCGACCGCCTCGCCAACCAGGCCATGGACCGCGCCATGCGGCGCGGCTGAGGGCCGCAACGCTTCTCGCGTGAAAAAGGCTTAGTTGTAGCTGACTCGCCGGTCGCCGCGCGTAATCCGCCCGATGATGTGGAAGCGCTCGTTGGCGCGGTTCAGCACTGCCTTGGCCTTCTTCACCTGCTCGGCCGGCACCACCACGATCATCCCGATCCCCATGTTGAAGGTGCGCATCATCTCGTCCTGAGTGACGTTGCCGAGCTGCTGCAGATGCTCGAAGAGCGGCGGCGCGGTCCAGCTTGCCAGATCGACCACCGCGGCCGTCCCGCGCGGCAGGATGCGCGGCAGGTTCTCAGTGATGCCGCCTCCGGTGATGTGCGCCATGCCGCGCACGATCCCCGCGCCGATGAGCTTCTTCAGGATCGCCAGATAGCTGCGGTGGGTGCGCATCAGCGCCGCGCCGGTCTTGTCCTTCAACTCGTTGACATAGTGGTCGGGCGCGTATCCCGCAACCTCGAAGAGCAACTTGCGCGCCAGCGAGTAGCCGTTGGTGTGCAGCCCGTTGGAGGGCAGCCCGATCAGCACGTCGCCCGCCTCGATCTTATCGCCGGTAATGATCTCTGGCCGGTTGACGCACCCGACAATCGTCCCCGCCAGGTCGTATTCGCCGTCGGCGTAGAAGCCGGGCATCTGCGCCGTCTCGCCCCCGATCAGCGCGCAGCCATTGGCTCGGCATGCCTCGGAGAGGCCGCGCACCACCGTCTCCACCGTCTCGCTGTCCTCGGGGCGCAGCCGGCCTGTGGCCAGATAGTCGAGGAAGAACAGCGGCGTCGCGCCCTGCACGGCAATGTCGTTGACGCAGTGGTTCACCAGGTCCGCGCCGATGGTGTGGTGGATGCCCAACTCGAAGGCGACCTTCAGCTTGGTGCCCACGCCGTCGGCGCTCGACACCAGAACCGGCTCGGGGAACTTCACCAGGTCCAGCGCAAATAGTCCGCCAAATCCGCCGATCTCCGAGAGCACATGCTTGTTGAATGTCTTGCGCGCCAGCATCTTGATGCGCTGCTTGGCGCGGTCGCCCGAGGTGATGTCCACCCCGGCGTCGGCGTAGGTGGCATGGACCTTTGCCACTGCGGGCTTCGCATCTGCGCGCGAGGCGTGGAGCGCGGCTTCGTGCGCGGCGTGGGCCGGTTGGTCTGCAAAGGGCTGGTCTGCGAGGGACGGGACGGTCGGATTGGAAGACTCTTCAGACACTTGAATTCTCTTGGATGATTCTGCTTTTGGTCCTGCTTGCGCGGGACCATCTCTGGATCAGTTCGTGCAAACGGGTCGGAACGCTGCCGTCTACAGAGCTGCACTTCGTCGGGCACTGCGGCGGACACCAGTCTATCAGCCGCGCATGAGGATAAATGCGCCAGACGACCTCCGCCCGCCGGCAGATTCTTGACGGATGCCGAGGAAGCGGGCGCGTTTGGCGGCGGCGGACGAGACGCTCTCCTATACTGGATCGATGCGATCTGAGAGCAGGATTAAGCCGCATGTGCAGTCGCTCAACCTCGAACGCCGCGCGGAGCAGTTCTTTCCCGGCGGAGTGAACTCGCCGGTGCGGGCCTTCTGCGCCGTGGGCGGGCATCCGCCGTTTGTGGTGCGGGCCGAGGGCGCGACTCTCTTCGACGCCGATGGCAACCGCTATGTGGATCTCTTCGGCTCCTGGGGGCCGATGATTCTGGGCCACGCGTTTCCGCCGGTGGTGGAGGCCATCCGCGAGGCGGCCGGGCGCGGCACGAGCTTTGGCGCATCCCACGCCGGCGAGGCGAACCTGGCCGAGTTGGTGCGCCGATGTTTCCCTTCGGTGGAAAAGATGCGCTTCGTCAGTTCCGGCACCGAGGCCTGCATGTCGGCGATCCGCCTGGCCCGCGGATTTACCGGGCGAAACTTCATCATCAAGTTCGAGGGCTGCTATCACGGCCACGCCGACGCGCTGCTGGTCAAGGCCGGCTCGGGCGTTGCGACCTTCGGCATTCCCGGCTCGGCGGGCGTTCCGGCGGAGACGGCGCAGCACACGCTGGCCCTGCCTTACAACAATCTCGCCGCGGTGGAGGCAGCCTTCGCCGCCCACCCGTCCCAGATTGCCTGCATCCTGGTCGAGCCGGTGGTGGGAAATGCGGGGACGATTCCGCCCGCGCCAGGCTATCTTGCGGGGCTGCGGCGAATCGCGACCGAGCAGGGCGCGCTGCTGATTCTGGACGAGGTGATGACGGGCTTCCGGCTCTCGCTCGGCGGCGCGCAGCAGCTCTACGGCGTCACTCCCGACCTCACCACGCTGGGCAAGGTCCTCGGCGGCGGCCTGCCCTGCGGTACCTTCGGCGGACGCGCCGACGTGATGAATCTGCTCGCCCCGCTGGGCCCGGTCTACCAGGCCGGAACGCTCAGCGGCAATCCGCTGGCAATGGCCGCCGGGATTGCGACGATCACCCACCTCATAGAGCGCCAGTCCGAAATCTATCCGCAGCTCGAACGCGTGACCGGGGAGATTGCGGAGGGAGTCGCAGAACTGGCGCGCGAAGCCGGAGTTCCGCTGACCACCAACCGCGTGGGATCGATGTTCACCTGGTTCTTCACCGCCGGGCCAGTGACGGACTTCGCCTCGGCCAGCGCCTCCGACAGTGAGGCCTTTGCGCGCTTCCACCGGCGCATGATGCAGGCCGGTGTCTGGCTGCCGCCCAGCCAGTACGAGGCCGCGTTTGTCAGCACGGCACACGGCGAGGCTGAGGTTGAGTTGATACTCGAGGCCGCGCGCGAGGCGCTGGCGGAGTAGGGCTTGCGCCGCGATTTCCGCGGGGCATGGAAGACGCATCGCAGAATATGGCCGCGGCCTTAGTCGACGAAGTGGCTTCGCTGGCTGTCGTACTCCTCAACTTCGAGTTCTGCCTCCGGCGCCTCCACTGGCTGGGGATGAGGGGTCGGCGGGTGGCGCTCTTTCTTCTTTGGCTCGGAGTACGAGTCTGGCTGAAAGAGAACGCGCAGGTAACGGCGCAGATGGGCAAGGTTCTCGCGCACAACCTCGGGGCCCTGCATTGCCTTGGCCAGGATGAAGGAGCCTTGCAGCACGGCCTGGATGAAGTTGCCAACGCTCTGCGCGCTCCACGTCGCAGCCGGTGCGTAGAGTTGCCTGGCGGCCTCGACATCGCGCGTCAGCTCAGCGGTGTGGGCCGACAACGCCTGCTCGCAGGCCAAGCGGATCTCCGGGTGGGTGTCGTATGTCTCCTGCACCAGAGTTCCCAGCAGGCAGGTGTACTCCGGCAGTTCGCCGGTGAGGATCGCCGCGCGAAAGTCCACGTAGCCGAGCAGGCGGTCCAGCGGGTCCTGGGCCTGGTGGTACGGCGCCGCCGCGAAGAGGCCCTCCGTCATGGTCCGCCAGTGCGCGACGGCGGCCAGCGCCAGATCGTCCTTGCTCCTGAAGTGGTGGAAGAAGCTGCCCTTGGTCACTCCCGCCCGGTGGCATATCTCGTCGACCGCTGTAGCGGCGTAGCCTTTGACGCGGATCAGATCGAGCGCCGCATCCAGCAGCCTGGTCCTGGACAGGGGCTTTTCCTGTGGATTGGATTGCTTTCGATTGGCCATAACGCTCCTTGCACTCACACATACTGATTAGTATGGTACCAACCAGTTGGTATGTAGTCAAGAGGAGGTATGCCTCAGGCACAAAAAGGAGCGGTCCAGCAGATCCAGAATCGAGGTGTAACAGAATGAAACCACCCCATCTATGCAGAGACAGCGGCAATGCTGTGGCTGGGGGCCATGGGCGCGGCGGGCAGCGAGTACTTCTTGGGGCCGCGCTTGCGGGCCACCAGGATGCGGATGCGTTCCAGCAATTCGGCGGGAGTGCATGCGCCCTTGGGCAGAAAGACATCGGCGCGACCGGCGCGGTCGTACGCCGTGACGGTGCCGGAGACGATCAGGGCGGGCAGTTGCGGGTGCATGTCTTTGGCGCGGCGCACCAGCTCGTTGCCGTCCATCTGCGGCATGATGAGGTCTGAGAGCAGCAGGTCGAGCGTTCCGGGCAGGGAGTTGGCGATGACTTCGAGCGCCTGGCGCGGGTCGGTGAGGGCGATGACGCGATAGCCCCGCGTCTCCAGCAGGAAAGTTCGGACGGAGAGAATCTGTTCGTTATCGTCGACGCAGAGAATGGTCTTCTTGGGGCGCATGGCTTCTCGCTTCTGCCCGCTGACACCGCTGACCGGCTTCCGTACCGGGTCGAGCGGTGCAGCCTGGCGAATTGTGCCGCCGGGCGCGTCTGCTGTTTGGCGGACGCGCCCGGCGGGCTCGGCTAAGGTGGCCCGCGGTCCGGGCCGGGAAACTCTGCTGCGGCGGCTTTGGGGAGCAGCTTCGACCAAGCCGGCAGGAGGGACAACCCTTGAAGCCACAGCCTCGGGGGCAAAGCTCTCCTGTCTGCTCCGTGAGGAGACAGCTTCCCGGCCGCCGTACGAGCGTATTCCGGCCGACAGACCGCGGGTGCGAGAGAGAGCCGAGGCAGGTTCGCGCGTTGCCTCGCGGAACTCCGGGATGGCAGGTGTCCGGGCTGCCGCGGATCGAGTGGATCGGGGTCTCGCCAGACGATGTGTCTGAAGATCCAACTCGACGGGGGTGTTGCGCCAGGAACATTGCGCCGGAGGGCCGCGATCGCGTGGCCGTTGGCTTCTCTCAACTCAAATTGTCATCAAGTACAACAGGGAACCATTGCTTGCACCGAATCTTGTCGGGTGATCGAAACTACTCGGACGATCGAAGTTGTCTCATTGCCGAGGTTGATTTCGTTCCTCAACGCTCCCCCACAGTACGGAGGGTTACCCATCTTGGCAACTGCGAACAAAAGACGAAAACAAAGGGAAATTTCCCTTGCGCATTCACCGATTTTTCAAAGAGTGCGCCCCTGCTGGCGATTCCCATGGTCGGCCTGTTGAAATTAAGTGCAACGCGGCAGGAAAACGCGTCCGGTTGCAATGGAAATGGTGCGGCCGCGGCCGCGCATCCCAAAAGGGTCTTCGTCGCATGCTGCCGCGCGCACTCAAACTGAGGGCCAGCGGTCCGTGTGATATTTCAATCTGGCTTGGATTTTCATCCAATGCGGCGCCCAGCGCATCCAATTCACGGGAAGAAATTCGAAGAATTCGAGGAGGAACACATGTCACTGCGCATCAACGATATTGCACCCGACTTCACCGCCGAAACGACACAGGGCACCATTCACTTTCATGAGTGGATCGGCGAAAACTGGGTGGTTCTCTTCTCGCACCCCAAGGACTTCACGCCGGTCTGCACCACGGAGCTGGGCACCGTCGCCAAGCTGGAGCCGCAGTTTGCCCAGCGCGGAGCCAAGGTGATCGGCCTCAGCGTGGACCCGGTCGGCAACCACGAAAAGTGGTCCGCGGACATCGAGGACGTGTGCGGCGCCAAGGTGAACTTCCCGCTGATCGGCGATCCCGAGCTGAAGGTCGCCAAGCTCTACAACATGCTGGCCGCCGACGATGGCGAAACCTCGGAGGGCCGCGCCCCGGCCAACAATGCGCCGGTGCGCACCGTCTTCGTCATCGGGCCGGACAAGCGCATCAAGATGACGATGGCCTATCCCATGACCACCGGCCGCAACTTCGACGAGGTCCTCCGTGTGCTCGATTCCATCCAGCTCACGGCTAGGCACAAGGTGGCAACCCCGGCCAACTGGAAGCAGGGCGGAGACGTCATCATCACCGGCGCCGTCAGCAACGAAGACGCCGAGAAGATCTTCCCCGGCTATAAAACCGTGAAGCCGTATCTGCGGACCACCGCGCAACCGAAGTAAGCGGTTGGCCTGGAAAGCTCTGAACCAGTCGCCGTTTTGAAAGGGCGGGACTTTAGTCCCGCCGTACATACCGCCAGATTAATGAGGCTCTCGCTGTGAAGTTCCAGGAGGTTGTTGTACTCATTCGATGCATCCGGAACTCGCTGAATGAAGAAGGAACGCGGCCGCCCTCAGGGTGTGCCGCGTGGGCCTTTTAAACTCACCATAGCCTGAGCAACTCCCTGCGCTTCACCCCCGAAGCCGCAAAGCCCTCCTCAGCTCTCGCATAGCCGCCGAAGACTTGATCGGAAGGGCACGGCTTCAGAGCCTGTCCTGAGCGAAGTCGAATGGATGCCGTAGACCGCACTCTTTAAATACTGCGCAGCCTTGATTGCGAAGCAGTCAAGGCTGCGCGAGGAAGATGAGCCATCAAATTGCACCACTACCAAAAGTCAGACAGCCTCAACTGCGACCTCTATCGTGCGGTAAACTAGAGATGACGCGCGTTTTCGCCATTCGGCCCTATCCCAACGCGCCCAAAACGAAAGCCAGACAGGAAAACCACCCGCAGTGAGCAGCCCCCAAACCATCCCGAATCCAGAGACTTCCACCCCGGCAATCGATCAGGTCAGCGTCCCCGCCGCCCAGAAGCCCGCCGCGCAGCCTGCCCTGAAGCCCATCTTCAACATCGCCATCATCTCCCACGTCGATCACGGCAAGACCACGCTGGTGGACGCCATGCTGCGCCAATCCGGCACCTTCCGCGCCAACGAGGCTGTCGCGGATCGCGTCATGGACTCCAACGACCTGGAGCGCGAGCGCGGCATCACCATCATGGCCAAGAACACCGCGCTCTACTATCACGGCAACAAGATCAACATCGTCGACACGCCCGGCCACGCCGACTTCGGCGGCGAAGTCGAGCGCGCCCTCAAGATGGTCGATGGCGTACTCCTTCTGGTCGACGCCTCCGAAGGTCCGCTGCCGCAGACGCGCTACGTCCTCTCCAAGGCGCTCGAGGCCAAGCTCACCCCCATGGTCGTCATCAACAAGATCGACCGTCCCGACGCGCGTGTGCAAGAGGTCCTCGACGAGGTCTATGACCTCTTCATCGACCTCGACGCCGACGAAGACATGCTCGACTTCCCCGTCCTCTACACCAACGGCAAGGTCGGCACCGCGACCACTGACATGGCCGTCCCCGGCGTCGATCTCCAGCCGCTCTTCGAGCAGATCGTCCAGACCATCCCCGTCGCCAAGGGCGATCCCGAGGGCCCCCTCCAGATCCTCGTCACCAACCTCGACTACTCCGACTACCTCGGCCGCCTCGCCATCGGCCGCGTCTTCAACGGAACCATGCGCACCGGCGACGAGTACAACGTCGCGCGCGTCGACGACACCTTCAGCAAGCACAAGATCACCAAGCTCTTCAGCTTCTCCGGCCTCAAGCGCACCGACATCGACGAAACGCAGGTCGGCGACATCGTCGCCATCGCCGGCATCCCCGGCATCACCATCGGCGAGAGCTTCTGCAACGTGGAGAACCCGCAGCCTCTGCCCCGCATCACCATCGACGAGCCCACCATCGCCATCCAGTTCAACGTCAACAACTCGCCCTTCGCCGGACGCGAGGGCCGCTGGGTCACATCGCGCAACCTGCGCGACCGCCTCGAAAAAGAGTTGCTCACCAACGTCTCGCTCAAGATGCTGGAAACCGGCTCGCCCGACAGCTTCAAGGTCCTCGGCCGCGGCGAACTGCAACTCGCGATCCTGATCGAAATGATGCGCCGCGAGGGATTCGAGATGATGGTCTCCCGCCCGGAGATCGTCACCAAGCGAATCGACGGCCAGCTCATGGAACCGGTCGAGCAGCTCATGATCGACATCCCGGAGAGCTTCGTCGGCACCGTCATCGAACGCCTCGGCCCGCGCAAGGGCGAGATGACGAAGATGACCAACCACGGCTCCGGCCGCGTGCGCATGGAGTTCCGCATCCCCAGCCGCGGCCTCATCGGCCTGCGCTCTGAGATGTTGACCGAGACGCGCGGCACCATCGTCATGAACGCCATCCTCGACGGCCACATCGCCTACCAGGGCGAGATTCCGCAGCGCACCACCGGGGCCATCGTCTCCGACCGCCAGGGCGTCACCACCCCCTACGCGCTGGAAGGCATCCAGGAGCGAGGAATGCTCTTCGTCCCCGAGGGCACCGAGGTCTACGAGGGCATGATCATCGGCGAGCACTCCCGCGACAACGACATCGACGTCAACTGCGTCCGCGAGAAGCGCCTCACCAACATGCGCGCCAGCACCGCCGACGAAGCCACCCGCCTCGTCCCCTTCCGCAGCCTCACCCTCGAGCAGTCCATCGAGTTCATCGCCGAGGACGAGCTGGTCGAGGTCACCCCCAAATCCCTCCGCCTGCGCAAACAGGTCCTCCAATCCAACCGCCGCCCCCGCAAAGGCCAGCCCGCCGACTCCCCCGCCTAACCCCAGCGAGTGCCGCGTTCAGTATTCAGATGTAGGATGCCTGTCACAATGCGATAGCAAACCTCGGCCCCTGCGCCTAGAATCGTCTTGTGAACATCTCGTACGACCCGGCGAAGAATGAAAGGAACATTCGTGAGCGCGGGTTGGACTTTAATCGTGCTGCTGAATTTGAGTTCGATACCGCTATCGTAAAGCTTGTCGAGCGGCATGGCGAACTCCGCTGGGTTGCCATAGGATACCTGGACGGCCTGTTGCACAAGCTTTGTTTTCTCGACAGGCCACGCGGCATTCGCGTTATCAGTTTTCACCGGGTTGGGAGGAAGGAGCGGAGGGAATATGAAAGCAAAAAGGGTTCTCCCCAATGATGTGCTCGAAGAGGTGAAGGACACCGGTGACTGGACCGACGACGACGGCGAAGTCCGCGAACTGACCGCCGAAGATTTCAAGCGGATGAAGCCCTTCAGTTCACTCCCGCCCGACCTGCAGCACACGCTTCGCGAGATACAGCGCGGCAACGTGACCTTCCGCCCCGATCCCATTTCCAATTCCGATTCCGATGCAGAGCAGGTTCCCGTCAAGCTATCGCGCTCCGTCGTCGAGCGATTTCAGGCCAGCGGCACCGAGTGGGAGAGCAAAGTCGATGCAGCCCTCCGCCAGTGGCTCGACGAACACCAGGCAAGCTGATCCCGCCCCACCTCCGCCACTCCCCCTCGCGCCGCCCTTGATTGCCTTTGCTGTTACGCGAAGCGTCCAAGACCGCACGAAGTGCTGCTAACATCATCCTCAATGGCTACGCAGCAGAATCCCGTCCTCAACCAGCTCTTCTACGGAGACAACCTCGCCGTCCTCCGCGACCACATCCCCTCGCAGTCGGTCGATCTCATCTACCTCGATCCGCCCTTCAACTCCCGCCAGGACTACAACGTCCTCTTCGCGGAGAAGGACGGCGCGCGCTCCGCCTCCCAGATCACCGCCTTCAAGGACACATGGGAGTGGAACGAGGAGTCCTCGCTCGCCTACGAGCAGGTCGTCGAGGCCGGTGGCCGCGTCGCCGAAGCCAT
>PLOU01000127.1 GCA_003142235.1 Granulicella sp. | reverse complement strand
CCATTGAGCTACTCAGGAACAGTCCGCGCCGCGTCCTGCCGCTTCGCCGCGCAACCTCTTAGTTATAACAAACCCACCTGCCAGGGTCAAAGTTTCAGATCATTGCATAGTGGATCGGTTAGTCAATCAATCTTTCCCTCAGGGACTATAGTCCCCATGATCGATTGGCTGTGCCGGCGCGGCTAAAGCCGCGCCCCTTCAAAACAATCGGCAACAACAGATTGTCCCCGCAGCCTCTCGATCCCTACTCTTGCTCGCCGGCGCAGAGCTTGACGATGCGCGCGCGCACCACTCCATCCGCCACGCTCACCTTGGCCAGGGTCACCGGAAGATCGAAGCGTCGCGGCCCGGCGCTCCCGGGATTCAGGTAGAGCACGCCATTCCGTACGTGCTTCTCCGCGCGGTGGGTGTGGCCGCTGACCACTACCGCGATGCCGGCGGCCACCGGGTTCAGGTCGAGGTCGTCGACGGAATGCACCAGGTAGAAGTACCGCCCGCCCAGCTCCACCACAACGCTGGCGGGCAGACGCCGGCAGACGCCCGTGACGTCCACGTTGCCGCGCACCGCCGTCAGCGGAGCGATCCAGCGCAGCTTGTCCAGGATGAGCGGGTCGCCCACGTCTCCCGCGTGCAGGATGTGGTCCACGCCGATCAGCGCATGGATCGCCTCCGGTCGCAGCAGGCCGTGGGTGTCGGAGATCACTCCGATGGTCAGTTCCTTCTTCGCGCGCTTCGTCACTGGCCCGCCGTCAGCCGCGTGCGCGGGTCGAGGAAGTCGCGCAGCGCATCGCCGATGAAGTTGAAGGAGAGCACGGCCAGCATCACCGCGATGGCCGGAAACACAACCAGGTGCGGCGAATCGAAGAGGTGGGAGCGCGCGTCGTTGAGCATGACTCCCCAGCTTGAGGTGGGCGGCGGAACGCCCAGGCCGAGGAAGCTGAGCGTGGCCTCGGCCAGCACCGCGCCCGCCATCCCAATGGCCGCCTGCACAATCAGCGGCTGCACGATGTTGGGCAGGATGTGGCGGACGAGCACGCGCAGGTCCGATGCCCCCAGCGCGCGCGCCGCCTCCACAAACTCGCGCTCCTTGACCGCCATCACCTGCGCCCGCACCAGCCGCGCGTAGCCCACCCAGCCGGAGATGGAGAGCGCCAGAACCAGGTTGAACAACCCCGGCCCGAGGAACGCCACAAACGCTATGGCAAGCAGAATGCCGGGCAGCGCCATGAACGCATTGGTCACATATACGTTGATCACGGTGTCGGTCCATCCACCATAGAAGCCGGACAGCGCGCCCGCGATCAGCCCCACCGAGAGCGACAGCGAGACCACCGAGACCGCCACCATCAGGGAGATCCGCGCGCCATAGAGCGTGCGCGAGAGGATGTCGCGGCCCAGCTCGTCGGTGCCGAACCAGTGGCCGTGTCCCGGCGCCAGCAGGCGGCCGCCCAGGTCGAGCTGCGCCGGGTCCTTCGGCGCAAGCCACGGCGCGAAGACCGCGCACGCCACAAAGCCCGCCAGCAGCAGGATGCCCACTGCCGCCAGCGGCTGCTGCCGAATGTTCCGCCACAGGCGCGACCGTTGCCGAATTGGTGGAGCGTTGTTCATCTGCCTTACAATCATTTCACAAAGTTCCAGAGGCGGATGGCGGGTATTGTTTCCAGGATGCCAGCCGATGCATCTGAATGGATGGATGGAATCACAGGAGCGGGGATGAGCCTAAAAAGGGAACGTGCGATTGTTTGCGGCGCAGGCGGGTTTATCGGCGGACATCTGGTCAAGAACCTGATCGCGCAGGGCGTGGATGTGATTCGCGGAGTGGACATCAAGCCGCTGGCGGAGTGGCACCAGGTGACCAACGGGGTGGAAAATCTTGTGCTGGACCTGCAGGACAGGCAGAACTGCCTGACCGCGGCCACGGGCGCGACCAGCATCTATCAACTGGCCGCCGACATGGGTGGCATCGGTTTTATCGAGAACCACAAGGCGCTGTGCATGTTGAGCGTGCTGATCAACACCCACATGCTGATGGCCGCGCGCGACAAGGGCGTCGAGCGCTTCTTCTACTCATCCTCCGCCTGCGTCTACAACGGCGACAAGCAGAACCGCCCCGACGCAGCCGCGTTGAAGGAAGCGGACGCCTACCCGGCCATGCCCGAGGACGGCTATGGCTGGGAGAAGCTCTTCAGCGAACGCATGTGCCGCCACTTCGAGGAGGACTTCGGCCTACAGTGCCGCATCGCGCGCTTCCACAACGTCTATGGCCCCTTCGGCACATGGGACGGCGGCCGCGAGAAGGCCCCGGCGGCGATCTGCCGCAAGGTGCTCGATGCCAAGCACAGCGGCAAACATGAGATCGAGATCTGGGGCGACGGCAGCCAGACGCGCAGCTTCATGTACATCGACGACTGCCTCAAGGGCATTCGGATGCTCATCGAGAGCGACATCCACGAGCCGCTCAACCTGGGATCGAGCGAGCTCGTCACCGTCAATCAACTGGTGGACATGGTCGAGGACATCGCCGGCATCAAGCTCAAGCGCAGCTACGACCTGAGCGCGCCGAAGGGCGTCAACGGACGCAACAGCGACAACACGCTGATCATGGCGAAGCTCGGATGGGCGCCGTCCATCCGGTTGCGGGTTGGCATGGAGAAGACCTACAACTGGATCGAGAGCGAGATGCTCGCCGGCCCCGCAAGGTAGTCCTCGACTCCACAGAAACGAGCAGGCAGTCCCGCATGGGCAACTCCGAGCAAGGCACCGGCAGCATCCGTCGAACGATCCTCGGCGTCAGTTTTTTCGGCGGACCGGCGAGCGATGCGGTTGCGGCCATTCGCGGTGGAGGCCTGCTGGTGTCGCCGGCCGCTCCCGCGCTCAAGGACTTGGACCGCGACGCCGGCTACCGCGATGCGCTGCTTGGCGCGGACATCGTGATCGCGGACAGCGCGCTGATGGTGATGGTCTGGAACCTCATCGAGCGCGATTCGCTCAAGCGGCTCTCCGGCCTGGAATACCTGCGCGAACTGCTTTTGCAGCCCGATGTGCGCCACCCCGGCAACACGTTCTGGATCATGGCCAGCCCGAAGAGCGCGGCGACCAACCTCAAATGGCTGGCGGAGAACGGAATCCGGGTCGCCCCGCAGCATGTCTACCTGGCCCCCATGTACGGCGCGGAGATCGCCGACGCTGACTTGCTCGCGCTGCTGGACCGCCTGCGCCCACAGCACGTCCTCACCACCCTCGGCGGCGGGACCCAGGAGCGCCTCGGCCTTTATCTCAAGCAGCATCTCGCCTACCGGCCCGCCATCCATTGCATCGGCGCGGCCATCGCCTTTCTCAGCGGCGACCAGGTGAAGATTCCGGTGTGGGTGGATCGCCTCTATCTTTGCTGGCTCTTTCGCTGCCTCTCCGATCCAAAGCGCTTCATCCCCCGCTACTGGGGCGCTCGCAAACTGATCGCGCTGATGTGGCGCTACCGCGATCGCCTGCCGGAGTTGCGCGGCGCCTGAGCGCGCCGCCGTCAACGCATCCATTCGCCGCGCTTGGGGTTGCATCTAAGTGGGAGGGTTCTTCCCTGCATGAGGCCGCTCTACGCATCGACGCATCTTCTGCTTGCTCTGGCCGCCGCCGTGGCGCTGCTGCCGTGCGCCGTCGCGCAGCATTCCGCCGGCGCCGCGGATACCCCCACCGTCGCCGAGCAGTACCTGCTCTCCGCGGCCAACCAGGAGCGCGCCGCGCGCAACCTGCCTCTGCTGCATCGCGATCCACAGCTCGCCCGCGCCGCGGCCCAGCACGCCCAGGCGATGGCCGCGCACGCTTCCATCTCCCACCAGTTCCCCGGCGAGCCCGCGCTCGCCCGTCGCGCCGCCGGCACGGGCGTGGCCTTCAGCCTCATCAGCGAGAACGTCGCCGAGGCACCCAGCGCCGTCCAGATTCACGAGATGTGGATGAACTCCGAAGGCCACCGCGCCAACCTGCTCGACCACGCCATCGACGCCGCCGGCATCCGCGTCATCGCGCGCAACGGCGAGCTCTACGCCGTGGAGGACTTCGCCAAAACCGTGCCGTCCGCCAGCATCGAAGAGCAGGAGTTCGCCATCCGTGCCCTCATCGCGCAACTGGGCAAGATCGCGCTGGCAAACACTGCCGACGCCACCTCCGCCGCGCGCCATACCTGCTCCATGGCCAGCGGCTACGCGAGCGCGAGCAAGCCCACGTTCGTCATGCGCTTCACCTCCAGCAGCCTCACCCAACTGCCCGACCAGCTCAAAACCCAGCTCGCCTCGGGCCGCTACCGCCAGGCCGCCGTCGGTGCCTGCACTGGCAGCTTGACGGCGCCCTTCACCTCCTACAACATCGCCATCCTGCTCTATCCCTGAAGGCGGGCCTCTGAACTGCGGTGCCCTGCGTGGTCTATTCGCTTCACCAGTAGGCAATTGGCCACGCAGTCTACTTCGAGTCGAACTGAACAGTGGCGAGAATGGCTTCGAGGCGGCCGCGCACCGCGTCGAGTTCCTGCGGCGTGATCTCCCGGACGCCGGAGGCCTCGCCGCAGAATGTATTGATGGTCAGGTCGAAGCGGTAGCACGCGCCGCGCCGCAGCGTGGTGTACACCTCGTCGCGCTGCACGGTGCAGATCGCCCTCTGCTCATCGTGGTCGTGGGCGAAGCCGATCCCCGCGATCTCGCTCACCGCGCCGCGCCTTCCCTGCACCGCCGGTGCCGCCTGCCTCGCGCACGCCGCATCGTTCATGTGCGGCGTCACGCTGAAGTAGAGGTACGCGCCGCTGAAGGTCGAATCCGGAAACGGGTTCTCCGGCATTTCTGCCACCGCGCGCATCAGCGTCGTCCGCACTGCCGACCGCGCGTCCAGGCGGAATGTGCTGATCTCGTGGTCGCGCCGCGCGAAGTTCCAATCCGCCGGATAGTCGAAGCTAATCTTGTACGCCGGATCGTGAAAGGTTCGCTGCGCGGGCGCAGTTGGTACGGTCTGCGCGCAGAGAGTAGCGCAGGATAAGAAGATCGCGAACAACAAAGCGAAGCGCCAATCCTTCACGTAATAGCTCCCGTTGCTGAACCGTATTCCGGCAAATGTTTCACGACCTCATGCGCGGGTTGGCGAGTGTGTACGCCACGTCGGTCAGCAGGTTGACCGCGACATACGTCATCCCGACGGCCAGAATGCATCCCTGCACCAGAGCATAGTCACGGTTGGAGATGGCCGAAAGCGTCAGCCGCCCGATCCCCGGCCAACTGAAGACCGTCTCGGTGACGATAGCGCCGGCCAGTAGGCTGCCGAACTGCAAGCCCAACACCGTCAGCACCGGGATCAGCGCATTGCCCAGCGCGTGCCTGTATACCACAGTCCGCTCGCTCAGGCCCTTGGCGCGCGCGGTGCGGATGTAGTCCTGCCCCAACTCTTCCAGCATTGCCGTGCGCACCATGCGGGTCAGCACTCCGGCCAGCCCGCTGCCCAGCGTGATCGCGGGAAGGATGAGATAGAGCCAGAAGCGCGGCCCGAAGATTCGCCCCGTCCCCGCGCCCGAGACCGGAAGCCATCCAAGTTCAATCGAAAAAATCAAAATTAAAATCGGCCCCAGCGCGAAATTGGGAAACGAGAGCCCGCCCAGGCTCACCACGCCGAGCAGGCGGTCTGGCCAGCGTCCGCGATGAAGCGCGGAGACGACGCCCGCCGGGAGCGAGACCGCAATCCCGATCAGCAGCGCGGCCAGCGTCAGCGCCAGCGTGTAGGGATAGCGCTGCAGGACGAGGTGCGTCACCGAGTCGTGCAGGCGCAGCGACTCGCCCAGGTTGGCGTGCAGCACGCCGCGCCAGTAGCGCAGATACTGCGTGCCCAGCGGCGCATCCAGCCCGTACGCACGGCGCAGGACAGAGACGTCGGACGCGGTCGCGCCCTCGCCCAGCATCTGCACGATGGGATCGCCCGGAACGAGATGGATCAGCAGAAAGACCACCGAAACCACCACCCACAGCACGGGCAGCGTAACCAGAATGCGGCGAACGGGTTTGGGGAGAATGGTCAAGGAAGGTTGCTAGTTGTTGCTTGCTGGTTGTTGGTTGAGGGTTCAGACGCGATCGTCTCCACGCGCACGCGCGCAATGCGCCGGCCGGCCATCTCGGCGACGACGAAGCGGCGGCCTGCGTACTCCACGCTCTCGCCTGCATCCGGCAGATGGCCGAGCTGTGCCAGCAGAAATCCCGCCAGCGTCTCCACTCCAGCCTCGCGCGGAAACGTCCAGTGCAGTTGCGTGTCCAGGTCGCGCAGCGTGGTGCTGCCGTCCAGCAACATCACCCCCTCCGCGTTGAAACCGGCCGTTCGGGCGGCTATGTCGAACTCGTCTTCCAGCTCGCCAACCACCTGCTCCAGCACGTCCTCCGCCGTAACAATGCCCACGGTCGAGCCGAACTCATCCACCACCACCGCGATCTGGCGGCGGCGTTCCTGAAACTCCTGTAGCAGCTCGACGGCCAGCTTGGTCTCCGGCACCACAAACACGTCGCGCATCACCTGGCGCAGCGTCAACCCTGCGTCCACCGCGCCGCCGAGGCCCAGCGCAACCGCGCGAAAGTGCATCAGCCGCGAGATGTCCTTGGAGTAGACCACGCCGACGATGCGGTCGGGGTCGGCCATCCCTCCAGCCGTCGCGCCGCTCGCCCCCTCATACACCGGGACCCTCGAGTGCTGCTCCTCCACAATGCGCGCACTGGCCCGCTCGATGGTCATGTCGGCGGCGAGCGAGAATATCTTGCCCCGCGGAGTCATGATCTCGCGCACCGTCACGTGGTTCAGCTCGATGGCGCGATGGATGATCTCCTCCTGAAACACGGGAAGCAGGCCCATGCGCCGCGTGGCCGTGGCGATCATCTTCAGCTCCTCGGGCGAATGCACCTGCCCCTCGCCGTGCAGCGGCGCGCGGAACAGCCGCAGCACCAGCGCCGCCGAGCGGTTCATCAGCCGCACCGCCGGCCGCGTCATGCGGATGAAGACGTCCATCGGCCCGGCCACGGCCAGCGCGATGCGCTCGGCACGTTGCAGCGCCAGCGACTTCGGCACCAGCTCGCCCAGCAGCAGCTCGAAGTAGGTGATTGCTGCAAACGCAATCGCAATGGCAGCCGTGTGCGCGTAGAGCAGCGCGTGCGGCGGCATCACGGCGAGCCAGCGCCCGGCGGCGGCCAGCAGCATTCCGGCCACGGCTGGCTCGCCAATCCAGCCCAGCGCGAGCGCGGCCAGGGTGACGCCGAACTGCACCGCGGGCAGAAAATCGTCCAGGTTGCGCTTCAGATGCAACGCGGTGCGCGCTCCGTGTCGGCCCAGGGCGAGCAACTGCTCCATGCGCGTCTGGCGCACGCTGATCAGCGCGAACTCCGCGGCCACAAAGAAGCTGTTGGCCAAAATGAAGAAGGCCACCAGCACCGCGCGAAAGATCATCCATTCCAGCATTCCGTGCTGAGTCTAGCATTTCGCGGCGAAAGCATCTCCGCGCAGGCAAAAAATTGCCCGGCAGCGCTACCGGCCACCGGGCAGTTCTCCATGGATTGAAACGCGATCAATGCATAGACGGAATCGCAGACGAAACCGCAAACAAAAACGCCAGCACAGGCGCGAACGAAAATTACGCCAGCAATTTCACAATCGACTTGTCGATCATGTCCTTGGGCACAAAGCCCACAAGTTGCTCGGCGACCTTGCCCCCCTTGAAGAGCAGCAGCGTGGGAATGCCGCGAATGCCATAACGCATGGGCGTGGCTGTGTTGGCGTCCACATCCATCTTCATCACCTTCAGCTTGCCGTTGTAGAACGATGCAACCTCGTCGACGATGGGCGCCAGCGCGCGGCACGGCCCGCACCATGTGGCCCAGAAGTCCACCAGCACGGGCTGCTCCGATTGCAGCACTTCCTTCTCAAACTCCGCGTCGCTTACCGCCGTCACAAACTGTCCAGCCATCACTTACTCCTCCCGCCACTCCGCCCAACGGGCGAGGTGGCGTCTTCCCTCAAACTTGAGATTCAATCCAACTTCATCATAAATGCGCGATTCAATCTCTCTTCATAATAGATGCGCGAGTGCTGTGCAAGGTTCAAATCGCTCAGAGGCATTGAGAAGCCGTCATCCTCCACTTAGAGCAACTCCACGCTCGCGCCCGCGCCGATATTTGTCTCAACAATCTCCAGCTCCGCGTCTCCGGCCGCCTGGCGAATCCGCTCGGCAATCTCCGCGGTCGCGGCGTCCGCCTCGACCACTAGCAGCACTCCTGGCCCGGCGCCGCTCAGCGCAACGCCCAGCACGCCCGCATCGCCCGCCATTGGTAGCAGCCGTTCCAGCAGCGGACAGGCCTCCATGCGGAACGGCTGGTGCATCCGGTCCTGCATCGCCACCCGTAGCAGATCACCCCGTCCCAGCGCGAACGCGGCAACCATCAGCGCGGCCCGCTGAACGTTGGCCACGGCATCGCTCCGGGTGTACTCGGCGGGCAGCATCGCCCGCGCCTTCTCGGTCGCCAGACTGACCGGCGGAAACGCCAGCAGCAGCTTCCACGCCAACTGCTGGCCGCAGGTGGCCGAATGCACCGAGCGATCAGAATCCCCGCTAACCACCGACACTGTGATATACCCCAGCGCGCACGCCGCCACATTGTCGGGATGGCCCTCGCGCCGCGTTGCCTCCTCGATACAGGCGCGCTGGTCCCAGCCCAGCCCGCCGAAGTGGTTGGCCAGCATCACTCCGCCCAGCCGCGCCGCCGCGCTCGACCCGCAACCCATGCCCAGTGGAATCTCGTTGTGGATGCGCAGATCGAGCGGAACCAGAGCGCGGCCCGCGCCCGCGAGCACCTCGCGATAGGTCTCGAAGATCATGTTGTCCCGGGTGCGCGCGCAGCATTCCGCGTCGCGCCCGGTGGCCGCAATCGTCAGCTCCGTGCGTTCTTCAGTCCCCCCCGGCGCCCGCAACGCCTTCGCCTCGATCGTCAACGCAATCGCCAACGCCACTCCCACCGCATCGAATCCCGGCCCCAGGTTCGCGCTGGTGGCGGGCAGACGCAGCCGGATTCCGCCAGCCAATGCGCCCTCGTTGTCACTCAAAATCCGACCCAAGTCCCGCCCCTCACTCTCGCTCATTTTGAACTTCCGGGCGTCGCTTGTGTCCCCGCCGCATCAGCCTTCGCCATGCGCTCTTCGAGCGCGCGCAGCACCACCGACTCGTCCGCCTCCAGCACCAGCGGAGGCTTGCGCAGCGCCGCGTGACTCACCCGCTCGGCCTCGGTCGCACCCGCCATCTCCGCCGCCGTCAGCAGCTCGCCCTTGTGGTAGTCGATGGTGTACTGCGGGTCCTTCAGCGTGTGCCCGGTCAGCACCAGGACCACGCGCTCCTCGCGCGTCACGCGGCCCGCGGCCACCAGCTTCTTCAGCCCGGCCAGCGTCACCGCCGACGCGGGCTCGCAGCCTACGCCCTCGGCCCCAATCTCCGCCTTGGCCAGCGCAATCTCCTGCTCGCTCACCTGCTCGCACCATCCGCCGGTCTCTTCGATCGCGCGCGAGGCCTTCCTCCAGCTTGCGGGGTTGCCGATCCGGATCGCCGTCGCGCGCGTCTCCGCCTTCACCGGCTTCATCTCGCGGTTCTCGTCGCCGAACCAGCGGTAGAGCGGGTTCGCGCCCTGGGCCTGGATCACGTGGATCTTGGGCACGCGCTGGACCAGCCCCAGGTGCTTCATCTCCAGAAATCCCTTGCCCAGCGCCGACGAGTTGCCCAGGTTCCCGCCCGGCACGACCAGGTGCTCCGGGACCTGCCACTCCATCTGCTCCGCAATCTCCATCGCCGGGGTCTTCTGCCCCTCCAGCCGGTACGGGTTCACCGAGTTCAGCAGATAGATCGGGAACTGCTGCACCAGTTTGGTCAGCAGCTTCAGGCATCCGTCGAAGTCGGTCTTCAACTGCACCGTCAGCGCGCCATAGTCCATCGACTGCGAGAGCTTGCCCCACGCAATCTTGCCCTCGGGAATAAACACAATGCATCGCAGCCCGGCGCGCGCCGCATAGGCCGCCATCGCCGCCGAAGTGTTTCCGGTCGACGCGCAGGCCACCCACTGGAAGCCGCGCTCCATGGCAACCGATAGCGCCGCCGTCATTCCCGTGTCCTTGAACGAGCCCGTCGGATTCATTCCCTGGTGCTTGGCCAGCAGCCAGTCCACGCCCGCCAGCTCCGCCGAGCGAGGCATCTCGTACAGCGGAGTATTCCCCTCGCGCAGCGTCACCACGCGCTCCACGTCGCGCACAATCGGCAGCAGCTCGCGGAATCGCCACACCCCGCTCTGGTCCACCGGCATCGTCGATGTCCTGCGCTCCTGCCATAGATGGCGCATCCCGCCCGGATTCGGCAGCCGCACCTCAGCGCTAGCCGTCTTCTCCGCGCTCCATCCCTGGCTCCACGGGTAGATCACCTCATACAGCCCATTGCAATCCGGGCAGCGAAAATCGCTGCGAACAGCGTCTCCTGCAATCCTTGCGCCGCAGGTTGTGCATCGTAGTTGATGGGTCGCGCTCATTGTCTTGCCTTTAGCCTATCGCATGAGGTGGAATCTTCCCAACGAACCGCCGCGCTCTTCCCTACCCCACGCTCTGTCCACAGCGCCCATCTGTTCCAGCCGAATCAACCCGCCGCCGCAAATCCCAGCAGTACCGGCTCCTGCTCCAGCCGCACCGCCGTCCGCGCCCACACCCCTTCGATCACCGCGTCCCGCAGCGCTACGATCTCCGCCGCCGTCGCTCCTCCGCGGTTCACAATCGCCAGCACATGCTTCGTCGACAGCCCCGCGCGACCCATGGCAAATCCCTTCTGAAATCCCGCCAGCTCGATCAGCCACGCCGCCGACAGCTTCACCACGCAATCCTCCGGCTCGAATCCCCAGCCAGCCGGAAACTGCGGCACATCCGCAACGCGGCAGCCCGCAATCGCAGCCAGCCGCCGCACCTCTTCCACACGCACCACCGGGTTCTTGAAGAACGATCCCGCGCTGCGCGAGTCCGCGTCGTCTGCCACCAGCAGCATCCCCTTGCGCGCGCGAATCTCCCGCACAGCGTCGGCCGTCTGGGCCAGCGTTGGCTGCGCAACTCCGTGCTCCGCAAAATAATTCTTCACGTCGCGGTACTCCAGCAACGGCTTGGCCCCAATCGCAAGCTTGTACTCCACGCGCGTAATCGCGTAACGCCGTCGCTCGGTTGTATTGAAGAGGCTGCGCCGGTAGCCAAAGCCGCACTCCGCAGCCACCAGATCGACCGCCTTCGCCGCCGCCAGGTCCAGCGCGCGCACGCGAACGATGCTGTGTGAGACCTCCTGCCCGTAGGCCCCGACGTTCTGCACAGGAGTTCCTCCCACGCTGCCGGGAATCCCCGCCAGGCACTCCACGCCCGCGCCGTTCTTCTCCACAGCAAGCCGCACCACCGCGTCCCACTCGGCCCCCGCGCCTGCTGTAATGCTGGCCGTCCCGTCGCCCGCCTGCGCCCAATCCAGCGCGCCGCCCGCCACGCGCACTACCACGCCGTTGAACCCTTGGTCGCTCACCAGCAGGTTGCTGCCCCCGCCCAGGATGAAGCACGGGACGCCTCGCGCCCGCGCAAAGCGCACCGCCGACAGTATCTCCTCCTCGTCGCCCGTCTCCACAAACCAGCGCGCCGGGCCGCCCACGCCCAGCGTGGTGTACTGCGCCAGCGAAACATTCTCCAGAATCGTCACGCCTTCAGAGTAGAGCAACTCGCCGATTGCATCCAGCCAATTGCAACAACTCCTGCATCCGGCGCTTCCTGCCAGACATCTATTCAATACGGGAGCAACAGAGCACGAAGCGGCAGCAGCTCACCAACAGCCGCGTTTCCCAGGAGGTTCGTCGATGTACCCAGAGATCATGCTGGTCCCCATGCGCGAGGAACTGACCCGCGCCGGCATTCAGGAGGCGCGCACCGCCGCCGAGGTGGACTCCGCGCTGGCCAAGCCCGGAACCACCCTGCTGGTCGTCAACTCCATCTGCGGATGCGCCACCGGCAAGATGCGTCCCGCCGTGCGCATGGCACTGCAGCACGCCACCACGCCCACTCATGCCGTCACCGTCTTCGCCGGGCAGGACAGCGAGGCCACCCAGCGCGCCCGTGACTACCTGGCCGGCAATCCGCCCAGCTCGCCCGCCGTCGCCATTCTGCGCGACGGCCAGCTCGTCTACCTGATGCAGCGCTCCGCCATCGAGAGATCTACGGCGCCCGCCATCGCCCAGGAGCTGACCCGCGCCTTCGACGCCTACTGCGCCACCGCAGCCGCGTAGCGCCCGGTACACGCATTCCCTCAAATCAGCCGAAAACCCGTCTTCGGTGGCCGATTGATCGCCGCCGGAAGAACTGTGCCCGGTTAAAAATCTCTAACCATGGACCCGCATCTGCCTGCACTCTGTTTCCCCTCCATTTTCCTTTCTCCCCACTCATCTGAAACACGTTTTGCGCCGATGAAGGCTGTAAGCTATGTCGAGCAGCCACTTCATCTCCGCGAGTTCTTTGCGGCAACCGCTCTCCGATTCGCAGAATTCGGACCCTGTAGGCTCCGCGCTCGCCTCCGCTTCCCGCAACATCCAGCGCGACCCGGTTCTGCTGGGCGAAAGCCTTGCCATCCGCCGCCTGCGCTCGCAGGTCCAGCGCATCGCCCCCTACTTTCGCACCGCGCTGATTCGCGGCGAGACCGGTTCCGGCAAGCAGCTCATCGCGCGCGCCATTCACGCCCTCTCGCCCGGTCCCGACGGCCCATTCATCGTCGCCAACGCTAGCGCGCTCGCCGAATCCATCGCCAAAGGCGAACCAACACGCTCCGCATCCTCGCCAACCGCCGCCTCGCTGCTCAACTCCGCCAACGGCGGCACGCTCTACCTGGACAGCGTCGGAGAGCTTCCCTTCACCCTACAGGCCGCGCTCTTCCGCTTCATCCGCGCCTGCGAGGAGCGGCGCAACGTCCCACAGCCAGCCAGCCGAAGCGAGTTCCGCCGCAACGAGCCGGCACGGATTGACACACGGATTCTCGCCTCCACTGATCGCGACCTGCGCGTTCTGGCCGCCATCGGCCAGTTCCGCCAGGACCTCTACGCACGCCTCTCCGCGGTCGAAATCCTGGTCCCGCCGCTGCGCCAGCGCGGCGAGGACATTCCCGTCCTCGCCGCGTGGCTGCTGCGCAGGATCGCCGACGAGACCGGCCAGGCCCCCAAGCTGCTCGCCAAATCCACCCTGGCCCAACTACAGGAGCGCCTCTGGCCAAACAATCTGCGCGAGCTGGAACGCGTCATCGCGCAGGCCGCCGCACTGGCCGAGGGCACCGTCGTCGAGCCGCGCCACCTGCTGGCGCTGGTCGAGCCCGCCTCCGCCGCCCCACCCCGGCCGCCCGCCATCCACATCGAGCGCCTGCACGACGTCATCCAGCAGCACGTCCTCGCCGTCCTCACCCGCTGCGGCGGAAACAAGCTGCGCGCAGCCGAGCTGCTCGGCATCAGCCGCTCCACCCTCTACCGCATGTTGGACGCCAGCTCCGTCTCCAGCGAATCCCGCGCCGGCTAGAGCCCTGAATTATTTAGATTCCGCAGCTGTAGCTATAAGAGCCGCTAAACCTCCTACAACGATCAAGATGATAACAATGGATTTCGTGCGATCTGTATGTCTTCTCTGAATTGAATTGTAACCACCATATCCATCTTTGATCTTTCGCACATCGGAAAACCTGACAGTCACATTCGTTCTTCGGTCTATGTCGTAAAAAGTGAACCCCGCCTGATCACTGGAAACAAAAGTCCCAAATTCCTCCTCCGCATGGAATTGCACCACGCTGATCGGAGCATGGGGAGATAGTTTTTCAACTTTTTGCTTGACCGCTGCCTCGCTTTTTGAAAGCGGAGTGGTTTGCTGGGCGATACTCGCTTGAGATAAGGCAAAAATAAGCACCACCGAAATAGCTTTAAACAAGGTCTGCTCCAATCATGAAACGATTCAACGCTCGCTATAGGAGTGTTGAATCGCCGTTTTAGAAAACGGGATTAGTCAACTTATCCGAAAGATTTAGCTCGCGGGCAGAATCATCTCGGATATATCCGTGGCCCCCCAGAGGACGGGAGACCTCTCCAACGTTAAAGCCTATGCCGGGTACGGCGCCTCCTATAATGTCAAATGAGAATCTTTTTCTCAACCTCGATACACTCGATGCAGGCGTCTTTTCGCCACGAGGGTTCGAAGTCACATGAAGAATCTCGCTATCGTCCTATTGCTCTGCGCATCTGCCGCGCTCCCACTCCACGCCCAGCTCCACACGCCCGCGCCCACCCCAGCCGCCGTCCCCGCCGACAGCCTCTCGCAGGACATCGCCGCCCGCTCGCGCGAACTTAATAGTCTCTTCAACGACATCTGGCAGGACAAGCTCCGCCACGAGCCGGAGTATGCCACCGCCCTCGGCGACAAGCGCTACGACGACCAGCTCTCCGACCTCTCTCCCCGCGCCGTCAACGACTCGCTCGCCCGCGGCCGCGCCTTCATCGAGCGGCTCGCTGCCATCGACACCACCAACCTTCCGCATCAAGCCCAGCTCTCCGCCGAGCTCATGCTGCGCTCGCTCAGCGACGACCAGGAGGCCGCGCAGTTCAAGGAATGGGAGATGCCGGTCAACCAGTACGAGGGCCTGCAACTCGACCTGCCCCAGCTCGCTGCTCACACCTCCTTCGACACCGTCGCCGACTACGACCACTACATCGCCCGCCTCGCCAAAGTTCCCGTCGCCTTCTCGCAGATCATGACCAACCTGCAATCCGGCCTGGACGACCGCCGAACACCGCCGCGGTTCCTCATGCAGAAGGCCCTCGACGAGACCCAGGCCATCGCCACGCAGAAGCCCGCCGACAGCCCCTTCGCCCTGCCACTCAAAAATTTTCCCAAGTCCGTCGGCCCGGAAGACCGGAAGCGCATCACGGAAGCCGTGCTCGACGCCATCGCCAACGACGTTCTCCCCTCCTACCAGCGTTTCGCCAAGTTCCTCGCCGTCGCCTACATTCCCAACTGCCGCACCGATCCCGGCATCTCGTCGCTGCCAGACGGCGACGCCTACTACGCCTTCCGCATCCGCCAGTCCACCACGCTGAATAAAACCGCCGCGGAGATTCACAAGATCGGCCTCGACGAGGTCGCCCGCGATCAGGCCGAGATGCTCGCCATCGTGCACAAATTAGGCTTCGCCGATCAGAAGTCCTTCAACGCCGCGCTCAAGGCTGACCCCAAGCTCCACCCCGCCTCCGCCGACGCTCTGCTGGCAACCTACAGGGGCTACGTCGCGCAGATGCAACCCCGCCTGCCGGAGCTATTCGGAACGCTGCCCAAGGCCCGCCTCGAAGTCGTCGCCATGCCGGACTACATGGCCCCCAACCAGCCCCAGGCCTTTTACGACCAGGGCACGCCCGACGGGCGCCGTCCCGGCCAGGTCGATGTCAACACCTACCACTTCGCCGACCGCTCGCTGACCGATGTCGAGGCCGTCGCCTACCACGAGGGAATCCCCGGCCACCACCTGCAAATTTCAATCCAGCAGGAGCTCACCGGCCTGCCCGCCTTCCGCCAGCAGAGCTACTACACCGCCTACACCGAGGGCTGGGCGCTCTACAGCGAGCGCCTGGGCAAGGAGATTGGCTTCTACCAGGACCCCTACTCCGACTACGGCCGCCTGGAGGCCGATATGTGGCGGGCCATCCGCCTCGTCGTCGACACCGGCGTCCACTCCCAGCACTGGACCCGCCAGCAGATGGTGGACTACTTCCATCAATACTCCGGCCTGGACGAGACCAACATCCAGTCCGAGGTGGACCGTTATATCGCGTGGCCCGCGCAGGCGCTCGGCTACAAGATGGGCCAGCTCAAAATCCTCGAACTGCGCGACCGCGCCAAGTCCGCCCTCGGCCCCAGGTTCGACCTCAAGGCCTTCCACGACGTCGTCCTCGACTCCGGCGCGCTCCCCCTCGACATCCTCGAAGCCCAGGTCAACGCCTGGATCGCCGCGCAGAAGACAACCCATTAAACGGAGGCTGCCCCCTTCATCGCGCACTCATGCGATGAGCACGAGTGCAGCCTTGCGATGCGTGTGCGTCCAGCCCGAACCGTCTGCCCTACTTCTTGGCCATCGAGCGCAGCAGGACCACCAGGTTCCACACGTCGTCCGGCTTGGAGCGGTCGCCTTCAGCCGGCATCTTGCCCTTGCCGTCGTGGATGAGCGTGTAGAGATCCCCGTCCGACTTGTCCGCGAGCGTCGCCGGGTCGCGCAGGTCCTTGAGGCTCAGCCCCATATCGCCGACGAGGTCTCCCTTGCCGTTGCCGTTCTCTCCGTGGCACATCGCGCAATCGATCTTGTAGGTTTCTTTGGCGTGGGCCTGCGATTCGGCCGTGGGTTTTACCGGATTGTTCTGCGGCGCGGCCTGTGCGGGAGGCGCGGCCTGTGCGGGAGGCGCAGCCTGATCGGGAGTCGCAGTCTGATCGGGAGGCGCGGCCTGGGCGGGAGGCGCAGTCTGGGCGGGAGGCGCACCCGGAGCAGAAGGAGCAGCCGGCCCCTGCGACAGGAGAGCTAGAAACATCAGCGAGGGGAGAACGAACAGCAGCTTCAGCATCGCAAACCTCCATGGAGTCGGCCAAAACTATTACCAGCAGAATCCTATGCCTCATGCGCGCCGATTGGAACCCTTTATCGCACGCGAACAAGTACTCCAGCGATATTTTACCGCTTCGGCATCCCGCCTGTTTCTTCGCGCCTGCGTTCAACATCCGGATTGTCTGCGCATCGCACCCTCCACCCGCATTTCCCTCACCGCACGCAATTCCCCCTGCGCCCGCAATGCCGACTCTGGTAGCCTGAGGGTATGAGCGCTGACACCTACGAACTTCCAGTCCCCGCGTCTGTACTCCCCAACCTGCGCGTCGCCATCCTGGGCGCGGGCAAGATGGGCGGCATTCTGTTGCAGGCCTTCCTCAAGAACAATCTTCTGCTCCCAGACCAGCTTGTCGCGACCGTGCAGCATCCCGACCGCGCACTGGCGCTCTCGGCGCAGTTCGGCGTCAACGTCGGCACGGACAACCTCGCCGCCGCCCGCCAGGCAGACGTCATCCTGCTCGGGGTAAAGCCGGGCCAGGTCCCGGCGCTCATCGCCGAAATACTCCCCGCGCTGACGCCCTCCAAGATGCTGCTGTCGTTCGCCGCCTCGGTCAGGACGCGCGCCATCGAGGACGCGGCGGGCTGCGATCTGGCCGTCATCCGCGCCATGCCAAACACGCCCGCGCTGCTCTCGGCCGGGGCTACCGCGCTCTGCTCCGGCCGCTTCGTCACTCCCGAGCAGATCGCCCTGGCCCAGCGCATCTTCTCCACTGTAGGGCGAACGGTCGTGGTCGACGAGAAGCACATGGACGCGGTCACCGGCCTATCCGGCTCCGGCCCCGCCTTCCTTTACATCATCATTGAGGCGCTGGCCGAGGCGGGAGTCAACGTCGGCCTGCCACGCGATGTAGCCACGCTGCTGGCCGCGCAGACGGCCTACGGCTCCGCCCGCATGGTGCTGGAGACCGGCTACCACCCCGCGCTGCTCAAGGACGCCGTCACCACCCCCGCCGGCTGCGCCGTCGACGGCATCCTCGAACTGGAAGAGGGCGGCCTGCGCGTCACCCTCATCAAGGCCGTCAAGCGGGCCACCGAGCGCGCCCGGGAGCTCGCCGCCGGCTGATGCTGCGATTGCCTTGAAGGGGCGCGACTTTACATAATGCGGACAAACTCCGCGCCCTGAAGGGGCGGGACTAAGAACTTATCCTTAAAT
>PLOU01000069.1:2335-2912 GCA_003142235.1 Granulicella sp. | reverse complement strand
ATCTCCGCCACGCACTGCTGCGATCCGGTCAGCGCCGCAACCGCCGCCTTCTGCACAAAGCTGGTCGCGTTCGACGTGCTCTGCGACTGCAGCTTGCTCATCGCCGAAATAATCTGCTTCGGCCCCAGCGCGAATCCAGCCCGCCAACCGGTCATCGCGTAGGTTTTCGAGAGCGAACCCAGAATAATCACGTGCTCCTTGCAATCCGTAAATGTTCCGCCGCTCACCGGCTTGCCCGCATAGGTCAGGTAGGCGTAGCACTCGTCCAGCAGCAGATAGATGCCGCACGCCTGCGCCAGGCGCACGATCGCCTCCAAGTCCGCCGCCGAGACGACCGCGCCCGAGGGGTTCGACGGCGTATTCAGAATGATCGCCTTCGTCTTCGGCGTAATCGCGGCCTCGATCATCTTCGCCGTTATGCGGAAGTCCTCGCGCTCGTCGCTCTCCACAAACACCACCTTGCCGCCCGCGTACTCGATGATGTCCTTGAACGAGACCCAGTACGGCACCGGCAGCACCACCTCGTCGCCGTGGTCCACCAGCACCTGGATGGCGTTGAACAGCGCCAGCTTGCCGC
>PLOU01000069.1:0-2290 GCA_003142235.1 Granulicella sp. | reverse complement strand
TTCTCGATCGCCTCGATGGCCGCGTCCTTGATGTGCTGCGGCGTGTCGAAGTGCGGCTCGCCCGCGCCGAAGTTGGCCAGGTCGATCCCCGCCGCCTTCATCTTCAGCGCCTCCGCTGTGATCGCCATGGTCGCTGAAACTTCAATCCGGTTGATCCGGTCGGTCAAACCCTTGGTCATGGTTGTGCTCATACTTCCAGTCTCGCAGATTTCCCCGGCGAGATAAAGCACGGAACCTACCGGCGCGCTCATCTGGCTCAACGCTAATTCTCCGATGGTCTCTCGACGTGATCGAGGATTAGGAATTCCAGCGGGGAGTGAGTGGAGACGATCTTCATCCCGAGCTGTTCGTGCAGTGCCTCCAGAAACGTCGGCGCTTCATCGGCGGGAGCCGCGCCGGAGTCGGTGACCGCAACACGGCTGGAGGCGGGCGACCATTCGATGGAGAAGTCGTAGTTGCCGGTGAGACCGGTTTGATCGATCAGCGGATGGTCCGTAGCGCCGGTTGCGGTCAGGATTTTGGCGATTACCTCCATGGAGTTATTGCGCGATCCCTCTCTCCAGCCGTTGCCGATTCTCATGCGCGCATCGACGTAGCATCGGGCGGGAAACACCTTGGCGTCGGGCTGATCGCAGGCAGGACCTTCCGCGTGCGGATGAAGGGTAGGACCGAGCTTGCCTGGCTTATCGAGTGTGAGTGCGAGCACGGGAGCCTCTCTGGTCTCGAAGTGGACACGGAGTTTGAAGCGGTCTGCCAGCAGCGCCTGCATCATGAGCCGCAACTGGTCCTTGGTTACGGGACCCGAAGCCTTGGCATGGATTGCATAGTTGTCGTCGCTGACCCACTTCGGCGCTCCGGCGAGCAACGCCTTCAACTGCTCGGGGGCAAGGCGCAGTTTGTATGCGAACTGAATGTAGGTGACGAGCGAGAAATCGGCGATGAAGGAGTCGTTGGGGTGAGCGGTGTAGGAATCGTCATTGCTGATCGGGAAGTTTGGCGGCTCCGCTGGATGGGTTGGGTCGATCTCCGGCGGCGTCGGCCGGATGGACGCGACCTCAAACTCCATCTTTCCGCCCGCTGCCTTCTGCCAGTCGGGCACGGAGGCTGTTTGCGCTAGGCTTGCGACGGGCGCGGTACCCATTAAGCCAACCACAAGAAGGAAGAATGTTCCCCTGAATCGCCACCGTCGCGCGACGTGTTTACTCATCGTTCGGTCACCTCAAGCGCAGAATCGCATGAAGACGAAAATAGCGCAATTCGTCACAGCAGTCCAGGTATCACGCGTTATATCCACAACTGCGGGTTCGCCTCTACACAATCCGCCCATCGCGTATGTGTACCTTGCGGCTGGCGTAGGACGCCGCCTCCGGGTCGTGCGTAATCATCAGGATGGTCTGCCCCGTGCGCTCGTTCAGGTCCTTCATCACCTTCAGCACGGCGGTCGAGTTCTGGCTGTCCAGGTTGCCCGTCGGCTCGTCGGCCAGCAGGATCGCCGGCTGGTTCACAATCCCGCGCGCAATCGCCACCCGCTGCTGCTGCCCGCCGGAGAGCGCCCGCGGCTTGTGCTTCAGCCGGTCGTCAATCCCCAGCAGCTTCAGCACTTCCACAAACTCCGGCGTAAACACGGTGGAGCGCCCGCCGATGAACTCCACGATCTTGATGTTGTCCTCGGCGGACAGGGTCGGCAGCAGGTTGTACTTCTGGAAGACGAAGCCCACGGTCGTCTTGCGCAGGTCTGTACGCTCGCGGTTCGACATCAGCTCCAGGTCCTTGCCGTCGATCACCACCGTCCCCGCNNGACGCGCCCACAATCGCCACAAACTCGCCGCGCGCAATCTCCAGGTCCACGCCGCGCAGCGCATGAACATCCACATCGCCCACATGGTAGACCTTGGTCAGCCCGCGCACACGAATGATCGGCTGCGCAATCCCCGCCTGCGCGCCCGCTCGCACCGCACCCACTCCGCCCTCACTCATACGACAACGCCTCGGTGACATCCTGCTTCACGGCCTTCACTCCGGGAACGATCACGCCCAGCATCGCGCCCGCAATCGCAATCCCACCCGCATACAGCCACCACCAGTAGACCGTCTCCTGCACCAGGCTGGCCGGCACGGCGTGCTGCATCAGCCACTGCGTCCCGTAGGTCATGGCAATGCCTAGCAGCGTCCCCAAAACCGCCAGCAACAGCGTCTCGCGCAGCAGCAGGCCCAGCACCAGAGCCGAAGAGCCGCCCACCGCCTTGATGATCCCGATCTCACGCGTCCGCTCCAGCACCGCCGTATACAT
>PLOU01000129.1:4721-14046 GCA_003142235.1 Granulicella sp. | reverse complement strand
CTAAAGCCGTGCCCTTAAGCAAGACAAATACAGAGATTCTGGCTGCGCCAGAATGACGGCGTGTGGGGTGCTGAGCCAGAATGACGACCTTTGGGTGCTGCGCCAGAATGAGGCGTAAACGATCCCGCGGGTTTTTATGGTTTGTTTACGGGTTGGTTGTGTAGATTATTTGAGGCAGCAAAAATCGCACAGATTGTGTCGCGGAATGCACGGAGCCGTACGGAGCGCAAGGACGCTTTGCGTGAGGTCTCTCGGGCGGAAGGTCTCTCAAGCGGGAGCGGGAGGCGATGTGTATTTGTGTGGGCCAAGTTCAAAACAGGTGATGGGGCGATGCGTTCAATGTGGCTGAAGGTGGCTCTGGCGGTGTTGGTTGGGGTGGTGGCGGGCTGTCCGTCGATGGTTGGAATGAAGGTACACGCGCAGACTCCGCTGCCGGCGATGATGCTGGTGGCGCCGGATGTGCCGGGCGCGCCGGTGAGCGCGGAGGCGCGCATCGCCCAGCTAGAGAAGCAGGTGGCGGCGCAGACGGCGGCGATTGCCACGGCGCAGACCTCGGGCGACAACGCGTGGATGCTGATGTCGGCGGCGCTGGTGCTGCTGATGACAGGGCCGGGACTGGCGCTGTTCTACGGCGGACTGGTGCGCAAGAAGAACGTGCTGGGGACGATGATGCAGAGCTTCGCCATGATGGCGGTGGTGACCGTGCTGTGGGCGCTGGTGACGTATTCGCTGGCGTTCGGCAGCGGGAACGCGTTTATCGGCGGGCTGCACAATGTATTTCTGCGCGGAGTGGGGCTGGAGCCGAGCGCGTACGCGCCGACCATTCCATTGCAGACGTTCATGATCTATCAGTTGATGTTCGCGATCATCACGCCGGCGCTGATTACCGGGGCGTTCGCCGAGCGGATGAAGTTTTCGGCGATGCTGGTGTTCATGGTGCTGTGGACGATTGTGGTCTATAGCCCGATGGCGCATATGGTGTGGGGCGTGGGCGGACTGCTGAACGCGGTGGGCGGGCGGTTCCCGTGTCTCGACTTTGCCGGGGGAACGGTGGTGCATGTGACGTCGGGGGTTTCGGCGCTGATTACGGCGCTTTATCTGGGGAAACGAATTGGGTATCCGAAAGAAGCGATGCAGCCGCACTCGGTGGTGCTGAGCTTTATCGGGGCTTGCCTGCTGTGGGTGGGGTGGTTCGGGTTCAACGCGGGATCGGCGCTGGCCGCAGGGACGCTGGCGACTTCGGCGTTTGTGGCGACGCACTTTGGCGCGGCGGCGGCGGCGATTGGATGGAGCGCGATGGAGTGGTGGCGCAACGGAAAGCCATCGGCGCTGGGCGCGATCTCGGGCGCGGTGGCCGGGCTGGTGGCAATTACGCCGGCGTCGGGGTTCGTGTCGCCGATGGCGGCGATTGCGATTGGACTGATCGCCGGCGCGGGATGCTTCTTCATGGTGGTGAAGGTGAAGATCTGGTTCGGCTATGACGATTCGCTGGATGCGTTCGGCGTGCATGGCGCGGGCGGAACGATTGGCGCGCTGCTGACGGGGCTGTTTGCACGCAGCGCGATCAACCCGGTCTTCGGCGCGGGCAAGGCCACCGGGCTGCTGGAGGGCAACACGCACCAGATCCTGAACCAGGCGATGGGCGTGGGGATTGCCTGGGGACTGGCGATTGTGGGCACGCTGGTGATTCTGGTCCTGGTAGACAAGACGATTGGACTGCGAGTGAGCGCGGCCGAAGAGGCGGAGGGCCTGGACCTGTCGCAACATGGGGAGGAAGGTTACGAATGGGCGCATTGATCGGGGTGTATTGACGCTGAGTCCCACCCATTCCGCAGAGAACGCGGAATGGATGGGGCACCCGCAGTTTTTGGGGAGGGGTGTACTCCTGGGTTCAGGGGTACGCCTCTTTCTTCGTGCGGGGGTGGCAGCCGTAACCGGGCGTGGAGTAATATGCTAGAGCTTGCCTGAAGGCAGAGCGAGAGGATGAATTAAATGCAGAAGATCGAAGCAGTGATCCAGCCATCGAAGCTGGATGCGGTGAAGGACGCGCTGGTGGAGATTGGCGTGCAGGGAATGACGATTCTGGAGGCGCGCGGACACGGGCGGCAGAAGGGACACACGGAGTTCTACCGCGGACGTGAGTACTCGGTGGACCTGCTGCCCAAGGTGAAGCTGGAGATGGTGGTGCCGGACGAGATGGTGGAGAAGGCGATCCAGACGATCCTGACGGCGGCGCGCACGGGAACGATCGGGGACGGCAAGATTTTTGTGTCGAAGGTGGACGAGGCGATCCGCATCCGCAACGACGAGCGGGGCGAGATCGCGCTGTAGGGGCGCGACCCTCGGCGGCTGATGAGGCTGCGGAAGATTGCGATTGGGATGAACGGCTGACCTTAGCGGCTAAAGCCGCGTTGCAAGTGCGGCTGTTTGCGGCACGGGCGAACCCGTGCCCTTAAGCAAAACAAATACAGGGGTCCTTCGACTGCGCTTGGCGCGAGTTCGCGCCAAACTCCGCTCAGGATGACAGCTTCATACATATACCGGCGAAGAACAGACAACGGCGAAATGCAGGGGTCCCTCCACTGCGCAACGGACGATGAGACTGTCCGTTGCTCCGGTCGGGATGACGGGCTAGAACAGACAACGGCGAAATACGGAGATTCTGGCTGCGCCAGAATGACGACTCGTAGGGATGCGCCAGAATGACGACTCGCAGGGATGCGCCAGAATGACGACTCGTTGGGCTGCGCCAGAATGACGACTCGCAGGGCTGCGCCAGAATGACGACTCGCAGGGCTGCGCCAGAATGACGGGGTTGCAGGTTCGGCGAGGATTGGGTACCCGGCTGGTTGGCTGTATGCTGTAGTTACTACCGAAAACACAGCAAACCAGAAAGACTCACACACAGCCAACCAGGCGGACCGGGACACAGCCATGCAGGAAGACAAGACCACAGGCGAGGGGTTGTGCGGGCAGTACCAGCGGCGGATGCTGGAGATTCGCGGTGCGTTTGCGACCGGGGCGAGCGGGGCGGCGACGGTGGCGGCGCGCGCGGCGGCGGTGGACGAGCTGATCGTGGGGCTGTGGACGCTGGCGGTGGCCCAGACGCCGGTGCTGGGCCAGGGGATTGCCGTGCTGGCGGTGGGCGGGTACGGACGGAGGGAGCTGTTTCCCTACTCGGACGTGGACCTGCTGTACCTGCTGGATGGGAAGGTTTCAGAGGCGGAGATCAAGCAGCCGGTCCGGCGCATCAGCCAGCAGCTTTGGGACTGCGGGATACGGCTGGCGCCGGCGACGCGGAGGCGCAGCGAGGCGGAGCGGTTCGACGAGGAGAATGCGGAGTTCACCATCGCGCTGCTGGACCACAGGCTGCTGGCGGGCGACGCGGAGGTCTACCGGAGGCTGGCGGAGGTTGGTTTTCCCAAGATGCTGGAGCGGGAGAACAAGGCGCTGGCCGCGGGACTGGTGCAACTGACCAGCGAGCGCCATGCGAAGTACGGCGATACGCCGTTCCACCTGGAGCCGAGCATCAAGGACTGTCCCGGCGGGCTGCGGGACGTGCATGTGTGCGCGTGGCTGCGGCGGCTGGAGGAGGTGGGGCGGGGAGCGAAGACGGCGGAGGCGGGTGGCGCGAGTGGCGGGTTGGCGAGCGACAGGGAGGAGTTTCGCCAGGCGGTGGAGTTTCTGTTCACGGTGCGCTGTTTTCTGCACTACCGGCACGAGCGGGACGACAATACGCTGGACTGGCACGCGCAGGATGCGGCGGCGGCGATGGGGATCGGGATGGGGGCGCGGCGGCTGGAGCAGTTGGCGGAGCCGGGCGCGGAGGGGGTGGAGGCGGCGTACTGGATGCGCAGCTACTTCCGCCACGCGCGCAGCGTGGAGCGCTGCCTGACCCAGATGCTGGACGGGGCGGCGGGCAACAAGCCGCGCAAAGTGCGCTGGACCGTATCGGCCAAGGCGGCGTTTTCCAGGGGGCGGCGCGGCGCGGAGGCTGCCACGGTTGGCTTCCGGGTGACGGGCGGGCGGCTGGCGCTGGATGGAGTGAGCGATGCGGCGGGCGATCCGGCGGTGGACCCGGACGTGGTGCTGCAACTGTTTGCGGCGATGGCGCGGACGGGCTCTGGGCTGGAGCGCGGGAGCGAGCAGCGGATCTCGCAGGGGCTGCCGCTGCTGTCGGCGCACCTGGAGGAGGGGCCGTCGCTGTGGCGGCACATGCAGGAGATTCTGGAGGGGTTCTACGCGGGCAAGGCGCTGCGCATGATGCATACGCTGGGGATTTTGGAGTTGCTGATTCCAGAGTTCCACGGCATCGACGCGCTGGTGATCCGCGACGCCTACCACCGCTATACGGTAGATGAGCACACATTGGTGGTGATCGACACGCTGCACGGGCTGGAGCAGCCGCAGACCGGGCAGATGAGCGTGTGGGCGGGACGGTTTGGCGGGATATTGCGCGATGTGCAGCACCCGGCGCTGCTGTTCCTGGCGGCGCTGCTGCACGATACGGGCAAAGGGCGCAGCAGTGACAACCACGCGCTGGAGAGCGCGCGGATGGCGGAGAATGTGGCCGGGCGGCTGGCGCTGGACGCGTACGAGAGCGAGCTGATGCTGGGGCTGATTCGCAACCATCTGGAGATGAGTGCCGCGCTGCGAAGAGATATTTTCGATCTGGAGACAGTGCGCGCGTTCGCGGGCAAGGTGCAGACGCCGGAGGCGCTGCGCATGTTGACGCTGTTTACCTACGCGGACATCCAGGCGGTGCATCCGGACGCGCTGACGCCGTGGAAGGCGGAGAATTTGTGGAGGCTGTACTTGGCGACGGCGAGCTATCTGGACCGCAGCGTGGACGACGAGCGGGTGGGGGCGCGGATCGGCAAGGAGCTGGTGGACCGCGTGGTGGCGCTGCTGCCGGGCCGGCGGGGCGAGGTGGAGGCGTTCCTGGAGGGGTTCCCGGAGCGGTATCTGCGGACACGCACGCCGGAGCAGGTGCGGATGCACTTCGAGATGGCGGAGAGATTTGCCGAGGACCCGGTGCAGATCGAGTTCCGCCACTCGGCTGCGAGCAGCGAGATCACACTGCTGGCGCGCGACCGGCCACTGCTGTTCGCCGATATGGCGGGGGCGCTGGCGGCGTGGGGGATGAACATCGTTACAGCGGACGCGTTCTCGAATTTGCGGGGGATTGTGGTGGACAACTTCCGGTTCACGGACACCTTCCGCACGCTGGAGATGAATGCGTCGGAGCATGCGGTGTTTGTAGCCAGCGTACACGATGTGATGGCAGGCAAGACGGCGGTGGAGAAGCTGTTGGCGGGGCGGCGGCGCGGGCGCAGAAAGATGCCCAAGGTGGTGGTGGAGGCGCGCGTGGACTACGACGACGAGGTGTCATCGCACAGCACGCTGCTGCAGGTGGTGGCGCAGGACATTCCCGGGCTTCTGCGGGCGATCAGCCTGGCGCTGGCGGGGCGGGGATGCAATATCGACGTGGCGCTGGTGGACACCGAGGGGGAGACGGCGATCGACGTCTTCTACATCACGCGCGACGGGGCGAAGCTGGATGCGGCCGAACAGAAGGAGCTGAAGCAGGCGCTGCTGGCGGCGATGAAGGCGAATGCGGGGTAGGGGCGGGTTGCTGGTTGCCGGTTGTTGGTGGTAAGCGCGGTGGGGCGCGGGTGGCGTGTCCGACCGCGGAGTGAGCTAGATTGCTCATAAATGAGCTAGAGTGCTCATAAATGAGGAATGGGTTGACGGCAAATAAAAGCAACGGGTGGCAACCTTTTGACTGCGTAAGCGCATCCCAACGGAAATAGCAGGCAATTTCTCAATTTTCTTTGGAAGTTGCTGCCTGCAATTGCCGCGCTCCTGGCCGGATGTTGGCCAAGAGTTCACGCATTTGCGTTATGTACGTCTGTTGGCTCTTTATTTTTTTTATTCGCCAAAAGAGAAACGATCGACATTGTGCATGCGAGTTGCGTGATTTTTTATCTGTAAGGATTCTGGGCCATCCGGCCTAAGTAAGAACTAACGGCCAAACGGCCAAATTTGGAGGTACTGGGACCATGAACAAGATTGAGAAATTTTCCCGTTTACTGGCACGCATTGCGCTGGCTGGAGCTTGCGTCATGCCCCTGGCCTCGTTGAGTCTTCCTGCCCAGAGCGCACCGGCAGCAAAAAACAGCGGTGTGGTGTACAACTCGCGATTCGATTTCGCCACGCTCTACTCCTACTTTCAGGCGCATGGCGCGGACGCCGATGTAGGCATCTCCTACAACGACATTCGTCTGGGCGCGTATGCCAGCGGCAGCTACTACTTCAACCGGCACCTTGGCCTGGAAGCGGCCTTTGAAGCGCATCCGGATGGCAACAACGACGGTCTCTTTGATATTCAGGCCGGCCCCATTGTGCGCGACAATTTCAACCACTTCAGCGTCTTCGCGCACGGACTGATTGGTGTCGCCGATCTGGCCGGACCGAATACCAGGGTCAGCCATCCCATCGGGTATAGCTATCACAATCCCTGGACGTGGGGCGGGCCGTCATATACCGCGGGCGGCGGACTGGACATCAATCTGATCCGGGCGGTGTCGTTGCGCCTGGTGCAGATCGACTATACCTACAACAATGTGGACTTCGGACCGTGGGGCGGCATCAGAAATGTCTATCCACTGGGCGGACGCGCGCACCTTCCCGGCCTACAGGCCAGCATCGGGCTGGTGTGGCACGCTGGAAGCATCACTCCTCCTCCGCCAGTGACGTATAGCTGCTCGGCGAACCCGGCGACGGTATTTCCGGGCGACCCGGTCACGGTAACGGGCGTGGCGCTGAACCTGAACCCGAAGAAGACGGCGGTCTATAGCTGGACCTCCAGCGCGGGCGCGGTGAACGGAAGCAGCAGCACGGTGACGGTGAGCAACAAGACAGCCGGAAGTTATACGGTCAATGGCCATGTAACCGAAGGCTCGAGGGTTGGACAGTCGGCCGACTGCACGGCATCCTACACGGTGCAGGACTTTGCGCCGCCAACGATCAGCTGCTCGGCGAACCCGACGACGGTGAACCCGGGCGACAGTTCGACGATTACGGCGAGCGCAGTGAGCCCGCAGAACCGTCCTCTGACCTACAGCTACAACGCAACGGCCGGTTCAATCAGCGGCGTCACTCCTTCGGCGATTCTGTCGACGACGGGCGCGGCACCGGGACCGATTACGGTGACCTGCGGCGTGGTGGATGACACCGGCAAGCAGGCAACGGCAACGACGACGGTGAGCGTTCTGGCACCCCCGCCACCGCCTCCTCCACCGGCTGCCGCGCTGCCGATGACCAGTTCGCTGTGCACCACCAGCTTCGAGCGCGACAAGGCGCGGCCGGTGCGCGTGGACAATGAAGCCAAGGCCTGCCTGGATGACGTCACGATGAGTCTGCAGCAGAACCCGAATGCCAAGCTGGCGCTGGTTGGGACGGAAGACGCCAAAGAGGCCCGCCGGTCCAAGGGAAGGGTGGCCGCACAACGCGCCGCCGATACCAAGGACTACCTGGTGACGGACAAGGGCATCGATGCATCGCGGATCATGCTCTACACCAGCACGGCGGATTCAGAGACGGTTACCACCACTCTGGTTCCATTGGGCGCAACGCTGGACCCCACCGGACTGACGCCAGTGGATGAAAGCAAGGTGAAGGTGGAGAGGCGCAAGCCGATCCAGTAACGGATGGCATGGCACGATCGAAGAGGCTGGCAGGGGGAATGCTCCTGCCAGCCTTTTCAGTTTGAGAGGCGGTCGGAGGAAAGCGGTCGAGCTTCGGATGAACGCGCGAGGATGGGGGAGCCGCTGACCTCAGGGGCTAAAGCCCCCATTGCAGATGCAGTGTTTACGGCACGGCTGAAGCCGTGCCCTTAAGCAAGACAAATACGGAGATTCTGGCTACGCCAGAATGACGGCGTGAAGGATTGTTTCCGTGGCTTTGATTTCCACTCATGCGCAGAGAACGCGCATGAATGGGGCACCCGGATGGGAAGCGGTTTATATTATTAAGCAGAGAGATATGAATTCGAACTCAGATCAGAAGCTCAAGATTGTGCCCCCGGCGACGGGGCCCCAGGCGGACGACCGATATTTTTTTGGGTCGCTGGACAGCTCCGCGAGGAACCGGGAGAAGCTGCGCGAGGTGAACTGGGGGGACGAGCAGCCAGAGGGGATTGTGCTGGCGTCGCTGGATGGGGCGATCAACTGGGTGCGGAAGAACTCGATCTGGCCGTTGACGTTCGGGCTGGCGTGCTGCGCCATCGAGATGATGTCGATGGGCGGGGCGCGGTACGACATTGCGCGGTTTGGGGCGGAGGTCTTCCGGCCATCTCCGCGGCAGAGCGACCTGATGATCGTGGCGGGGCGGGTGTCGCAGAAGATGGCTCCGGTGGTGCGCCGGCTGTACGAGCAGATGCCTGAGCCGAAGTGGGTGATCTCGATGGGGGCGTGCGCGACCTCGGGCGGGGTCTTTAATAACTATGCGGTGGTGCAGGGAGTCAACCAAATCGTTCCGGTGGACATCTATGTTCCCGGGTGCCCTCCGCGGCCGGAGCAACTGCTGTATGCGATTACGCTGCTACAGGAGAAGATCCAGGCGGAGCGGGGCTCCGTGCGCAAGGTGTTGAATCTGGCATGACGGATGCGGCATTGGGAGGGGACGGAGAGGGACGCGGTTTTGGGTCGTTCGATTTGCGGGAGGCGCAGTTTGCGGGTTGAGGATGGATGGGTTGGTTGGCGGTAAATCGTTCTAAAGTTTGAACCAGGGCGCATTTTGCACTGGACAGGATGGGCAACTGCGGTAAACTTTGGTTGACCCGGTACCAACAGTTTCAAAGCGAAGAAGCACAGTTCGCTCACCAACAAGAGAATTCAGTGGAGGAAGTCGAATGGTAGATCACACGTTACGCAGTCTTGGCCGGTATTTGATGGCTGCATGTGCAGTCGGCCTTGTTGCAGCAAGCCTGAGTGCGCAGACACCTGCCGCACCCGCAGCCACATCGGGGACAAACCCGTCACGCGTGGATATCTTCCTGGGCTACTCGTACTTTGGTACGGCGAGCAAGGTCAGTCCCGCGGGGATCTCGTACTCCTCCATCACCGGAGGCGTCATCGCCAGCGGCGCGTACTACGCCAACCGGTACATTGGCGGAGAGGCCATCTATACCGACCACCCGAGCGGCGTGAACGATGGCGTGTCCGGGATTTCGGTGGGCCCGATCTTCCGCTATCCCGTGGATAACTTCACTCTGTTCGGACATGGGTTGATCGGTACCGCGAGACTGGGCGGGCCGAACACG
>PLOU01000129.1:0-4634 GCA_003142235.1 Granulicella sp. | reverse complement strand
TGGAACTGAGCACCGGGATTGTGACGCACTTTGGCCACATCATCCCGCCGCCACCGGTGACGTACAGCTGCTCGGTTGCGCCGGCGAGCGTCTATCCGGGCGACCCGATCACGGTGACGGGCGTGGCGTTGAACCTGAACCCGAAGAAGACGGCGACCTATACCTGGACGACCGATGGCGGCGTGATCTCGGGAACGTCGGCGACGGCGAACGTGGACACCAAGGCCGCGGCGCCGGGGACCTACACGGTGAAGGGCCATGTGGCAGAGGGCGTGAAGCCCGGCCAGATGGCGGACTGCTCGGCGACGTTCACGGTGAAGGCGTTCGATGCGCCGACGATCAACTGCTCGGCGAACCCATCGTCGGTGAACCCGGGCGAGAGCTCGACAATTACGGCGAGCGCGATGAGCCCGCAGAACCGTCCGCTGACCTACAGCTACAACGCAGCAGCGGGATCGATCAGCAGCACGACTGCTTCGGCGACGCTGTCGACAGTGGGCGCGGCACCGGGACCGATTGTGGTGACGTGCCGAGCGTCCGACGATGTGGGACACACAGTCGAGGCGACGACCAGCGTGAATGTGATTGCGCCGCCGCCGCCGCCGCCACCACCGGCGCCTCTGGCCTCGAGCCTGTGCCCGGTGAGCTTCGAGCGCGATGTCAAGCGCCCGGAACGCGTGGACAACGAAGCCAAGGCCTGCCTGGACGATGTCGCCCTCAGCATGCAGCGCTCCACGGACGCCAAGCTGGCGCTGGTGGGCAACGAGGACGCCAAGGAGCAGGCGGCTGATGCCAAGGAAGCGGCCAGGCAAGCGAAGAGGAAGCATCCTGTCGTGGAGCCGAGCGACGCAGCGGAACGCGCCGTGAACACCAAGGACTACCTGGTGACGGAGAAGGGCATCGATCCGTCGCGCGTCCTGGTGTACACCGGGACCGACGACGGCAAGACGGTGACGACGACGCTGATTCCGGCGGGCGCAGTCAACCCGGTGGCCAGCGACACGGCGGTGGACGAGAGCGCAGTGAAGGCTGTGCCCCGGACGCCGGTGAAGAAGGCGGCAAAGAAGGCCGCGGCGAAGAAGTAGCCTTCGTCAACGGAAGAAAGTAGAAGCACAGAAGGCTGACTGGGTTGGTTCCCAGTCAGCCTTTGTGCTGGGATAGGGTGCGAAGTTGTCTTCGGGACTCTGTATTCTGGAATGAGCCAGGGAAGGTATGAACCTGCGTTCGACATTCCCTCAGGGGCTAAAGCCCCCATTGCAGATGCAGTGTTTACGGCACGGCTGAAGCCGTGCCCTTAAGCAAGACAAATACGGAGATTCTGGCTGCGCCAGAATGACGACGTGTTCAAACCGAACGACAAATACGGGGATTCTTCGCTGCGCTCAGAATGACGACGTGTTCAAACCGAACGACAAATACGGAGATTCTGGCTGCGCCAGAATGACGACGTGTTCGGCCGGACTCCACGTCAAAAGTACAATTGCTATCGCGACGGGATGGGACAGCAACATTGAATTGCAGACTTAGCCGGACATACACATTTTGGATTGCCCTGGCCGTGGGTCTGGTTTGCCCTGCGGCCCGCGCTGTCTCATGGTTTCCGTTTGGGCCGGACGGCGGGAGCGCGCGCGCCTTTGCGGCGGACCCGCTGGACCATGCGCATCTGTATCTGGGGGCGGCCAACGGGTGGGTGTATGAGTCGCGGGACGGCGGCAAGAGCTGGAAGCGGCTGGCGCGGATGGACAACCGCGACGATCTGGTCATAAAAAAAATACTGGTGGACGCGGCGGACCCGAAGCATCTGCTGACGGCGGCCTATGCGCTGGGTGACCACCCCGACGGCGGGCTGTTTATCAGCAACGACGGCGGAGCGACCTGGGCGAGCCAGCCGGAGATGCGCGGACAGTCGGTGCGCGCGCTGACGGTGGCGCCATCGGACGCGAAGGTCCTGGTGGCGGGGACGCTGGAGGGGGTCTTCCGCTCGATGGACAGCGGGGCGCACTGGGCGAGGATCAGCCCCGCAGGCAGCATGGAGATCCACGAGATCGAGTCGCTGGCGGTGGACCCGGCGGACCCCGATACCATCTACGCGGGCACATGGCACCTGGCGTGGAAGACGACGGACGGCGGAGCGAACTGGACGAGCATCAAACAGGGGATCATCGAGGACTCGGACGTGTTCTCGATCCTGGTGGACCCGCAGCAGCCGCTGGTGGTGTACCTGAGCGCGTGCTCGGGGATCTACAAGAGCGTGGACGGGGGGGCGAAGTTCACGGGCGGGGTTGGCGTGAATACAGCCCAGGGCATTCCGACGACGGCGCGGCGGACCCGGGTGCTGATGCAGGACCCCAACCACCTGGACACGGTGTTCGCGGGGACGACGGAAGGCCTGTATCGCACCTATGATGCAGGCAAGTACTGGATGCAGACGACCGGGGCAGATGTGGTTGTGAACGACGTGTATGTGGACCCGGCAAACTCGCAGCATGTTCTGTTGGCGACCGACCGCCAGGGCGTGCTGGCCAGCGACGACGGGGGCGACAGCTTTCTGCCTTCAAACCAGGGGTTCTCGGCGCGGCAGGTGACGGCGTACAGCGCGGACGCGCAGCACGCGGCGACGCTGTATGTGGGGGTGGTGAACGATAAGGAGTCTGGCGGCGTGTTTGTGAGCCATACGGGCGGACTGAGCTGGTCGCAGTTGAGCGGCGGGCTGGATGGGCACGATGTGTTCAGCCTGGGGCAGGCGCCGGACGGGTCGATCCTGGCAGGCACGGAGCATGGGATCTACCTTCTGACGGACGCGGTGTGGCAGCGCGTGGGCGACGACACGAAGATTGCAGTGGCGGCAAAGACCGCGCCTGCGGCGGCGGGCAAGACGGCGGTGGTGGCGGGAAAGACTTCGGCGGGAAAACGGCCGGCGGGGAAGCGGCAGGCGGCGGCGCGGGTTGCGATTGCGGCGGGGGCAGGGAAGGGATTCGAGGCGAGCGTCTATGGATTTGCGGTGTCGGGCGAGACGCTGTTTGCGGCGACCTCGCAGGGGTTGCTGCGCAGCGTGACGAGCGGGACGGCATGGGCGCAGGTGGCATCGATTCCCATGGACGAGTGGCGCTTTGTGGCGGCTTATAAGGCGGTGGTGGCTGTGGCCAGCCTGAATGCGATCGAGATGTCGTGGGACGGCGGCAAGACGTGGCGCGCGGCGGCTGTGCCGAGCCGGGAGAGGCAGCTTTCGGCGCTGGCGTTGGACGGCGAAGGGGAGCTGTGGGTGGCGGACAGGGACGGGGTGTACTACTCGGCGAACCGGGGCGCGAGCTGGCAGACGGTGAAGGGACTGTTTCTGCGCGACGGCAACAGCATCTTCTACGATGAGGCGGCCAACCGGATGCTGGTGACCTCCAACGGGCCGGCGACGGATGCGTTCGCGGTGGAGCTTCCGTCGATGCGGGTGAGCTGGTGGGACACGGGCTGGAACCTGCGATTTGTGCGTCCGGTGGGGGACTATCTGGTGGGGGCGACGCTGTTCGACGGGATCGTGGTGCAGCCGCGAATGGTGGATTCGGCGGAGCTTGCCAAGCACTGAGGCAAAGAGCGCGCATGAATGGGGCACCCGTAAACCCACTCATGCGATGAGACCGCATGAATGGGGCACCCAATTCCGTGGCGGGATAGAATGAAATCAACGTGAGTTCACTCGCTTCCAAGCCGGGATTGCGGCACGGGTTCATGACCGGCGACGCGCGGCTGCGGGCGATTGCGGCCAGGGTGGAGGCGGGCGAGCGGCTGGGCTTCGACGATGGAGTCGCGCTCTATCGTTCGGACGACATCCTGGCGGTGGGGTGGATGGCCAACGCCGTGCGCGAGCGGATGCACGGCGACATTGCGTACTTCAACGTGAACCGGCACATCAATCCGACGAACGTGTGCGTGGCGAGCTGCCGGCTGTGCGCGTTCGGAAGGAAGAAGGGCGCGGCCGGGACGTACACCATGGCGCTGGAGGAGGCGTGGGCGACGGCGGGCACGGGGCTGACCGAGGCGGTGACGGAGTTCCACATTGTGGGCGGACTCCATGCCGATCTGCCGTTTGAGTACTTCGAGGAGCTGGTGCGCGGGCTGAAGGAGCGGTTTCCCAAGGTGCATGTGAAGGCGTTCACCATGGTGGAGATTGCGTTCTTCGCCAAGCTGTACAAGATGACGGTGGAGGAGACGCTGGTGCGGCTGAAGGCGGCGGGTGTGGATTCGCTGCCGGGGGGTGGGGCGGAGATCTTTGCGGACCGCGTGCGGCACATCATCTGCGACCACAAAATTGACGGATCGGAATGGCTGGAGACGGCGCGCGCGGCGCACAAGATCGGGCTGCGGTCGAACGCGACGATGCTCTACGGCCACATCGAGAACGACGAGGACAGGGTAGACCACATGCTGCGGCTGCGCGAGTTGCAGGACGAGACGGGCGGGTTCCAGACATTTATTCCGCTGGCGTTCCATCCCGATAACACGGCTCTGGCGCACATTGCGAAGACGACCGGGATGATGGACCTGCGGCAGATTGCAGTGGGGCGGCTGCTGCTGGACAACTTCGCGCACATCAAGAGCTACTGGCAGATGGTGTCGCCGGAGATGGCGCAGATCTCGCTGCG
>PLOU01000167.1 GCA_003142235.1 Granulicella sp. | reverse complement strand
CATCTAACCGGACACCAGTGGTGAGAAATATCTAGCAAGCCTTCGAAAACAGTTTGAGTCGGGGCTTCTACCAGGACGAAAATGGTTGAGTGCTTTTATCGCAGACGGTGACAGAGCACTCGATGAAGCTCAAGTGAAGTATCTTGCTCAGAAGTCCCATCCAGCCAAAAGCGCTTCCCAACATGTTTCAGAAGCTCTCGCTGAGCGGCGTAAATATAAAGAGCAAGCTAAGTTCCTCGAGTATCAACTAAGGTCGCTGAAAGAGTATTTCCCATTTTTAGAAGAATATGAGGAGGTCATCCTTGACGAGGCAGTTCCGCTGGAAAGCGGTGACGACAACACATCTGCTCTGGAAGAGTCTGATCCAGTTCTCAAGTACATCAACCGCCAGGAATATGATTCTCTAAGTGAATCAGAACGAAATCAGCGCGCCCTCGACAGTTATCTATCTCGTACTATGAGCTCTGTAGGTATTGGTCGCCTTTACGAGCTATATATCGGGCACCTCTATGAGCGAGACGGCTGGCAAGTTGAGTACCACGGAATCGTTAAAGGTTTCGAGGATCTAGGTCGCGATCTTATCTGCACACGAAATAATGACATACACATAGTGCAGGCAAAATGCTGGGCGGCTGAGAAGACAATTCACGAAAAGCATATCTTTCAGTTGTACGGCACAAAATGCCTTTACATGATTGATGCGATGCAAAATTCACTTATTTCACCTAATGTCACAGCATCTTTTGAAACTACGACAACATTGAGTCCAACCGCACTGAAAGCTGCAAACTTTTTAGACATTGAGGTTAAGCAGCTTCCACTGCGTAAAGATTTTCCGATGATTAGATGCAACATCAATCAGCAGAATGGTTCAAAAATTTACCACCTTCCATTTGATCAGCAGTACAACCGGACAAAAATACTTTCAGAGTTGGGTGAATGCTGCGTAATAACAGTGGCTGAAGCTGAAAGTCTTGGGTTCAGACGGGCCTATCGATATAGAGGGCCTTTTGCTTAGAGAGTCGGGCACCCATCCATCGGGCCCTCCGCGATGAGCCTGCATCGCCGGGTGCCCCATCCTCGATCAACCACCAACGCTCGGGTGCCCCATCCTTCGCTTCTTTCTAGCGAAGGGTGGGAGACCACGAAACTCCGCCTGCCAGTCTTGTGAGAACAATCCCGCGCCGCCGCCTGCCCCATCCATCGCCCCCTCTGCGATGAGTCTGCATCGCCCCTGAGCGCAGTCGAAGCTCGCGACCGCCCCACCCAACTCACCCCTCATAAACCTCGCTGCACTGCCCGGTCCTCGTCCCGCTGCCCCGCGGCGGGAGTTGCCACGGATTTACTCTTCTTCTACACACATAACCCCAATCCCTACAACAGAAGCGGTATCGGCCGGCGGCCCGCGGCAGGGTATGATGGCCTGGAATCCAGTGCGGCCACCGGCCGCGCATCCGAGGGAAAGCCCGATGAGCAGCCTGCTCCAACAGGTGGCCCCGCCGCAAGGCGAATCCACGACCTCCGCGCCCCCTGCCACGCCGCGGCCCGCTGCCATGGGCCGGTGGCTGCTGCTGCCTGCGGTCCTGTTCTGCCTGGACTTGCTCCGTCTGCGGGTGATGCTGCTCTTCGCTCCGCTGCCCGTGAACGACTTCATCACATATTGGGCGGGTGGCCGCCTTTTTCTCTCCGGCTCCAATCCTTATTCCGTCCCTGCGATCTATGCCATCGAGCGCTCCCTTGGCTGGTCCTATGTACAACCGATGGTCATGCTGAATCCGCCCTGGGCTTTGCCCTTTGTCGCCTTGCTTGGCGTGCCGCCATTCCGGACGGCGCATTTTGCCTGGCTGGCAGTCTCCCTGGTCCTCGAAGCGGTCTCCTCGATCGCCTTATGGCGGTACTTTGGCGGTGAGAAGAGCAAGCAGTGGATCGGGCTTGTTCTCTTCGTCACGTTTCTCCCTCTCGGTTCGGCGGAACATATGGGCCAGATCACCCCGCTGGTCCTGGCCGGGTTGACGGCTTTTCTCTTCCTGTTGCGCCGCCAGCGTTATCTGCTTGCCGGGGCCTGCCTGCTCACGCTCGGTCTTAAGCCACATCTGCTCTATCTGGTCCTGCTCGCGCTTCTGCTCTGGACCATCCAGAACAAGAGATGGTCGCTCGCCGTCAGCGCCATCTTCTTCTATGCGAGTTCCACGTTGGCCGTTATCGCCTTCAACCATAATGTCCTGGATTATTTTCATGGCACAGTCCACGCCGCCATGGACACATCCTGCGGCGTGGGCGGGGCGCTGCGCTCCATCTTTGGAGTGCAGCACGCATGGCTTCAGTTTCTGCCCACGGCGATTGGGACCGCATGGTTCGCACGCTACTGGATCAGGAACCGTCGCGGCTGGACATGGGAGGAGCATCTCCCGCTGGTTCTGCTGGTTTCCCTCGGCACGGCCCCATATTCCTGGGCCCACGACTACATCCTCGCGCTGCCGTCGTTCGTCGCTCTCACGGTTGCCATCTCACGCACCCGCACCGACTGGCTCGTCGCATCGGGCCTTTATCTTGTGGTGCAGTACTTTATCTCCAACGAGGCTGGATTGCTCTCCCATGCATGGATGGCAACCGCCAGCCTTCTCTGGCTGGTTCTCTATTTGATAGGCACCGCCAGTCTGGCGAGAACCTTGCCGGAGCGCGCTGCGCAGGGCTAGACTCACGCCATGCGCCGCCCTATTTTGTTCCATCTCGCCCTCGTCGTCCTCTTTGCCTTCACCGCTCGCCCGCTCCTCGCGCAGGATTGGGCCAAGGCGGCGCTGGAGAAATCGCCGCGCCACCGCGAGTACGTCGCCCTCCGCCACGGCGACCGCACCGTGCAAGCATTCGTCGTCTATCCCGAGGTCAGCCAGAAGGCCCCCGTCGTCCTGATGGTCCACGAGATATTCGGCCTCAGCGACTGGGCCAAGGAGATGGCCGACGAGCTCGCCGCCCAGGGCTTCATCGTCGTCACGCCCGACCTGCTCTCCGGCTTCGGCCCCAACGGCGGCGGAACAGACGCCTTCCCCGGCCAGGACGACGTCACTCGGGCCGTCTCCGCGCTCGATCCCGCCGTCGTCACCGCCGACCTCGACGCCGCCGCCGACTACGGCAAGCGCCTGCCCTCGGCCAACGGCAAGCTCTTCGTCACGGGCTTCTGCTGGGGCGGTGGCAAATCCTTCGACTTCGCCACCCACCGCCGCGATCTCGCCGCCGCCTTCGTCTTCTACGGCCCGCCGCCCGCCGACGACGCGCTCAAGAACATCACCGCGCCCGTCTACGGCTTCTACGGCGGCAACGACGCGCGCATCTCCGCCACCGTCCCCGCCGCCACGGACGCCATGAAGGCCGCCGGCAAAAAGTATGAGCCGGTCGTCTACGATGGCGCGGGCCACGGATTCATGCGCGCCGGCGAAGATCCCGCCGCCAACGCAGCCAACAAAACAGCGCGCACCGAAGGCTTCAAGCGCCTGGTCGCGCTGCTCAACCAGGAGAACGCCGCTGCTCAGGCGCAAGCCCCCGCCCGCAACTTCGGCCCAGCCATTGGAGTGCCTGTCGCCGGAATGCCCTTCGTCCACGACCCCTCGACGGTTGTGCACTTCCACGGCAAGTACTACGTCTTCTCCACTGGCCGCGGGGCCCCGTTTTACTCTTCGCCGGACACCATCACCTGGACGCGCGAGGGCAGCGTCTTCACTGCAATCCCCGACGCAGTTCACGCCCTGGTGCCCAAGAACAACGGCACCGATGTATGGGCGCCGGACATCATCCGCATGAACAACCAGTTCTATCTCTACTACGCGGTCTCCAGTTGGGGATCGTTCCAGTCCGCGATCGGCCTCGCCACCAACCCGGTGCTCGATCCGAAAGACCCCGCCTATAAATGGACCGACCGCGGCGTGGTCATCAGCTCGAACGGCACTGAAGATTTGAACGCCATCGATCCCGGCGTCATCCTCGCGCCCGACGGCACGCTCTGGATCTGCTACGGCTCGTACCACGGCAGCATCCGCGTCACCCAGCTCGACCCGCACACCGGCATTGCGCTCGCACCGAAGACGCTCGGCGCACCCATCGCCACCGCGCGCGAGTCCGAGGCCTCCGACATCATCTCCCACGACGGCTTCTTCTACCTCTTCGTCAATCACGGCAGTTGCTGCAAGGGCAAGGACAGCACTTACAACATCCGCGTGGGCCGCGCGCGCACCATCACCGGCCCGTATATGGACCGCGATGGCGCTCCCATGTCGACCGGTGGAGGAACGCTCTTCCTCGCCTCCGACGCGCAGCGCATCGGCCCCGGTCACTTCGGGCTGGTAAGGGATTACGACACCGAGCCGAAAGAAGCTGGGCTTGCTGGGCTTAATGATGTGTATACAGGGAAGGGTGCTGATGTTGTGAAAGCCGAGGCAGGCAGCGACACGGAGGGGGCGGAGAGGTTCAGCATCCACTATGAGGCCAACCTCACGCGCGGCGGACGCTCCGTACTGGACATCCGTCCGTTGTTATGGTCGCCCGACGGCTGGCCCATCGCCGGCGACAACACAGCCGCAACCGCCGGTTCGCACTGACGCCCCCAACTCCTACTCCGTTGTCACAGCCTTGGTCAGGTTCCGTGGCCGATCCACATCCACGCCGTGATTCACCGCCATGCTGTAGGCGAAGAGTTGCAGTGGCACCACCTCCGCGATCGGCAGCAGCGACTCGCACGCCGGCTCAATCCATATCGTGTGCGTGGCCAGCGACGCAATCGTCGTGTCCCCGGCGTTGGCCAGCGCCAGCACCCGCGCCCTCTGCTCCCGCATGTCATAGAGCAGCGACACCGTCTTCTCGTAGCGCAGCAGCGACTCCGGGTCGTCCGCGTCCACCGTCGCCAGCACCACTAGTGGCACATGCGCCGACACCAGCGCATTCGGCCCATGCTTTAGCTCGCCCGCCGGATAGCCCTCCGCGTGCAGGTACGACGACTCTTTCAGCTTCAGCGCTCCCTCCCGTGCAATCGCATAATGCACGCCGCGCCCCAGGTACAAAAGGTTCTGCGCATCGCTGTAGAGCGGCGCCAGCGCGGTGATCGTCCGCTCCCACGCCGGAAGCTGCGCCGCAATCGACTCCGGCACGCCCGCCAGCGCCGCCAGCATCGTCTCGATCGCATCCTTGGGTAGCGCGCCCCGCTCCCGCGCCGCCAGCAGAGCCAGCACCATCATCAGCGTCAGTTGAGTGGTAAAGCTCTTGGTCGCCGGAATCGCCAGCTCCACCCCAGCCAGCGTATCCAGCTCCACCGTAGCCTCGCGTGCCATCGTCGAGCCGTGCACATTGGTCACAGCAATCGTCGGATGTCCGCGCCGCGCCGCCTCCCTCAGCGCAGCCAGCGTGTCCGCCGTCTCGCCAGACTGCGACAGCACCAGCACCGGGCTGGGGTTGTCGGGATGCCGCCGCGTGGTCGTCGAGCGGCACGCATACTCGCTCGCGTACTCCACATCCACCACCAGCCCGGCCAGGTCCTCCAGCAGAATCTCCGCCGCCAGCCCCGCGTGCCGGCTCGATCCGCTGGCCGCAATAATCAGGTCCGGATGCTGTCGAAACAGTTTCGCAACCGCCCGCAACGGTTCATCGCGGAACTCCGGCACCGCTCCCGACAGATCGAGATAATGCTCCAGCGTGCGCGCAATCGCCGCCGGCTGCTCGTAGATCTCGCGCAACATCTGGTGGGCAAAGCTTCGCGGCGCGGATTGCAACGGCATAGTGGGTTTGCTCCTCCACCAATGATTGCACAGGAAAAGCTGACACGTTAAACCATCACTATGACCGCTTAAGATGTCTCTCGATAAACGAATGCATTTGTTGAATCAAGCTCGGTGTTACAATTCGTCGGCATGAAGATTATTACGTTTTTTGTGATAGTTCCATTGTTTTGCGCGTGTGCCCAAGGTCAATCTGGCAATATGGGAACCGTTGAAGTTTACCGGATCGGCAGAATGAGCGTTGCGTTTCCTCTCATTGTGGATTCGCAATGTACGCTAAAACTCAGCCACTCAGCTCGACTTGTTTTGACCCTCACGCCGGGGGAGCATCAGATCGAAAGCAAGCTGGGAAAAGACAATCCTGTTTTGGCGATACATGTGGAGCCGGGCAAGACTACATACATCGTGATGGATTACGAGCACGCATCGATGGGTAAGATGATCTTTCGAGGTGTCAACCCGACGCAGGACCTGACACTTACCCTGGAGCACACTAACGCACCACCAGAGGGAAATTTCAAAGACGAAAAAATCGACAATTCGTTGAGCGCGAAGCTCGACTCTTTACCTCCCTATCATGAAGAATCTCCGCAAGACAAAACACCCGAGATTCAACTGCTATCGGATGAAGAGATATCACTGCTGTCCGGCTAATGGCGTCTCTGCCTCTTGCAACTGATTGTTCTGTATGGTTTTATGGGTCATTTTTTCTTGCCGCGATTTGAACGGCGTCGGCGGGTTTGGGTGTCAGCTTGGCGTGGGTTGACGATGGTGCATGAACGAGGGGCGCACCATTTTTTCGCAACTGATTTCCTTTCTGCCCGACCGCGAGTTTCGCCGCTCGGTGGAGCGGTATCGCGGCGATTCCCGCCTGCGCGGACTGTCCTGCTGGGAGCAGTTTCTGGCCATGGCGTTCGCCCAACTCACCTATCGCGAGAGTCTGCGCGACATCGAAGCCTGTCTTCGCGCGCTGGGGCCGAAACGATATCATCTCGGCTTCCGCCGCAGCATCGCGCGTTCCACGCTGGCCGACGCCAACGAGACGCACGACTGGCGCATCTTCGCCGACTTCGCGCAACACTTGATCGGCATCGCCCGGCCGCTGTATGCCGGCGATACGCTTGGCGTCGATCTCGATGCCAGCCTCTACGCGCTCGATTCGACCACCATCGATCTCTGCCTCGCGCTGTTTCCCTGGGCGAAATTCCGCAGGCACAAGGCCGCCGTCAAGATGCACACGCTGCTCGACCTGCATGGCAATATCCCAGCATTCATCCATGTTTCCGATGGCAAGATGCACGATGTCCATGCGCTCGACCGGATCGACATCGAGGCCGGGGCCTACTATGTGATGGACCGCGCCTACATCGATTTCGAGAGGCTTTACCGGTTCACGCTTGGCTCCGCCTTCTTCGTCACGCGCAGCAAAAGCAACATCCTGCTCGAACGCCACACCTCCCACCCGGTGGACAAGAGCAGCGGCGTCAGCGCGAACCAAACGGTAGTCCTGGCCTCGTTCGAGTCGGCGTCGAACTATCCGGAGAAGCTGCGCCGGATCAGCTACCGCGACCCCGAAACCGGCAAGCGACTGAAGTTCCTCACCAACAACTTCACCTTGCCCGCGCTCGCCATCGCGCAGATTTACAAACAGCGCTGGCAGGTCGAACTCTTCTTCAAGTGGATCAAACAGCACCTGCGGATCAAGGCTTTTTACGGCACCAGCGAGAACGCCGTCAAGACCCAAATCTGGATCGCCGTCTCCGTCTACGTCCTCGTCGCCATCGTCCGAAAACGACTGCGCCTGGACTCAAGCCTCCACCAAATCCTACAGATCCTGAGCGTCATCCCATTCGAGAAAACCCCCGTTTTACAGGCACTTCAGACCTACAACACCCAACCCGACTTAGACGAAATTTCCAACCAACTCATTCTCTTCAACTTATAGCCGGACAGCAGTGAAGCGTGATCAATTCACATTCGCGGTTGGGACGACGCGATAAGGTATGCGCTGC
>PLOU01000218.1:2753-3706 GCA_003142235.1 Granulicella sp. | reverse complement strand
TGTTTTCGTGCGTGCTCATCCTGCAATGTTCTCCACAGTGCCGGACTAGGGCCGCTTCGGCCCGCGCTTAGTCCGGCGCTGTGAGGCGTTTCTGCATACGAACGTATACATACAGCGCTCTTCATGCGATGGTGGAACCGTAGTCAGAAGTTTGTTGCATTTTTCTGACATAGAGCTATACTGATGAAGTCAGAACTTTGTTGCATTTATCTGACATGAGGCCACCCCATGCCCACTCCGGCATTCAGCATTCCAGCCGCCATCCGGGGCCGTATCTCTGCCCCGGCGCAGCCGCGCGTCTGGACCCCGGAAGACTTCGCCGACCTTGGACCGCGCACGGCAGTCGATCAGGCCCTCCACCGGCTGGTTGCTTCCCGAAGCCTGCGGCGGATTGCGCGCGGCTTCTACGACATACCCCAAGACAACCGGCTCACCGGAAAGCCCACCTATCCCAACCCGCGCGACGTGATCGACGCGCTGGCCCGGAAGGGCAAGGTTCGGGTGGTGGTCGACGGGCTCACCGCCGCCAACGACCTCGGACTCACCGACGCCGTTCCGGCGCACATCGGCGTGCTCACCGACGGCCGCCTGCGGCCCATCACCCTCGGCAACCTGACCCTCGACTTCCAGGCCGCCGCGCCCAGCCGCCTTTATTGGGCGGGTCGCCCCGCCATGCGTTTCGTGCAGGCGCTCCATTGGCTGCGCGACATGCTTCCGTCCGACGACGGAAGCCTCCGCAAGCGCCTTGTCTCCATCCTCAGAGACCCCGATCATGGACAGTCCATTCAGGACGACTTGCGTCGCGGCCTGTCGGCGCTGCCGGAGTGGATGCGGGTGATCGTTCGCGACCTCCTCCAGCAGGCGAACGCTGGGGCACCGTCGCCAGTAAAGAAAGCGAAGCCCTCCAGACGCGCATCGGCAGCCGCACCTTCTGGGACAAGGTCGTCATCCTG
>PLOU01000218.1:0-2661 GCA_003142235.1 Granulicella sp. | reverse complement strand
GACTATGAAGCCATGTCCGGCATGGTCTTCGGTCCGATACCCGCCGTCGACGCGGTGGTTGCGGTCATCGCAGAGATGGAGCAGCGTCTTAACCGGGGACATTAAATCCGCCGAGCTTCGGCCCGCGGGGATTAATGAGCCATATATCAGTTGTCAGTCAACAATTCTTGTGCCGTTGTATGTGCGCCTTTGATATCCAAGACGGAAGAGGCGAACGACGCAAGTCGTAGAGAATCAGGCAAAACCCAATCCCATTTCTCCCGAATCACATGCTCTGGCTTGAGACGCAAATCCTCTATAGAGATTTGAGGCAAAGCCGCAATTTCCTCAAGGACGGATTTTAACTTGAGTTGATCGACGGAAGAAACTCGGAGAGCGATGCCCTCGTTCGAGGTTGCAAGCCCCTTGGCCGTCAGAAGTAAAGCGAGCGCATCGTTCGTCCAATCACCGCGCCAAGTGAGGACTAGAAGACTATTGCCTTCCATGAACCACTGTTTCTGACCAAGCCCGCGAGTACGGAAATATAGCTTGGCTTCGTCAAGCAATTCGACAGCCTTAACGTCTAAGAATGCCAGAGTATCCGATCCTGCGAGGACGCCTCGCATCTCCTGTCTCACTCTGTCATTGACTGAGCCAGCACCGCCATCAAACGCTGGAGGACTGCCGCCACGATCTGCTGCAACAAAAATAACTTTTCCCTTGGCGTCCACGTCTCGAACACGCCAGCGCCGACCGCCAAAGATCAGGCATTGACCAATCGTCAGTGGACGATCAATTGGTAAAGATCCTAAAACGCGACCCTCTGCAAGTAGCCGAAACTCTTCTCCCGAAGCGAATGCACTATAGAAATCGTAGTGATTGATGAGCTTTTCACCCAACACTCCTGGCAACAACAAGCCTGCTCTTTCTTGTTGAAGGATGTCGCGAGCACCTAGTTCTCTGAGTAAGCTGGCAAACTCTTCGGGGGAAATGTTCTCAAAGGTCTTGCTCCTTAGCAGAACGGTCCAAAGTTCCTCAGCCGTCGCTCCGCCTTTCTGCGCGATCACTGAAAGGGCTTGTTGTACGAGGGTCGATGCATGTAACGCTCCTTTTCGCGGAGGCTCAACCCATTGCTCCAGAAGAAGTCGTACCATTGCGGTCGTCTGTAGCAGCCCCTCTCGAATCTGATCGGAGAATGAGGATTTTGCCGTCAGCTTCTTCTCTATCGAGAGGCACCGAAGGATGGCCGACTCACCCGGCCGGCGACCCGATCTGCCAAGTCGTTGACGGAGGCTGGCAACAGATGGCGGAGGCCCGATCTGAACTACACTCTTGATGTTTCCGATATCGATTCCCAGCTCAAGAGTGTTCGTGCAAATAGCCGTTGCGGCTGTGACCCCGGCCTTTAGCGCAGTCTCTGATTCCTCGCGGAGTTCCCGAGAGAGGCTGCCATGATGCGTCCAGAACTCGTTAGGAACGCCGTTCCGTTCGCACTGCCTCCGAAGTTGATCCGCATAGTATTCAACCTGCGAGCGGCTATTGGGGAAGACGAGGTTATTCGTTCCACGAAGTTGGGTGTAGAGGTACTTCGCTATTGCCAGCTTTGCCACGCTGACGCTTTGCTTTTGGAGCTGCTCTTTCGGATCGGTATTGAGATACGAGGAGGACTCTCCCACTTCATCGTCCGGAACCTCTTCGTCTATCCACTCATCCGCGTAACCTTTGACAATGAGCTTGAGGTCATAGCCTTCTCCGGCTGCGTCGATTGTCCGCACTTTCATGCCGCTACCAGGGCGAAGGAATTCAGCCGCTAGTAGCTTGTCTCCCAGCGTTGCGGAAAGACCAACTCGCGGTATCGTGTGGCCTGCGGCAAGCTCAATCCTCATCATGAGCGACTGCACTTGCTTGCCGCGCTCCGTTCCGATGAAGGAATGCAGCTCATCGACGACAATGTAACGTACTAGCCTTATTCAGGGGGCTGAAGCCCCCTGCTCCCTCCGAAATGACAAGGGCAAAGGCAAGAACAGGCAACACCGAGGGCGGGTGTTATTTGGCGGGCAGGGGGGGAAGGCCGAGGGCGGCGCGGAGCTGCTGGAACAACTGGGCCGCCTCGGCGGAGTCCTGCTGGGAGACCTGTTGATCGAGTTCCCTGGTTGGGTCGGGCTTTATTTGAGCTTCCTGTTCTTCCTGGGTTGCGCGCTGGATGTAGTCCTTGAGGCTCTGCGGGACCTTCATGCCTCTTCGTTTGTACTGCCTCTGGAGGGCGAGGTACTTTTCCAGGCTCGCGGAGGTTCCCTTGCCATTGGCTCCGGTCTGTTGGCTGGCCGCTGCCGCGCTCTGGGTGAGAAGCACGGCCCGCTGTAGCATGGATTCCACCTCGGCGTCGCGCAAGGTGTGGACCTGGGTCTGGGCGTTGCGGAGGGCCATCAGAATGTCGCTCTGGGTGCTGGCGGGATCGACTGAGGCGGTGAGCGACTCCCTGAGGCCGGGGCTGATGAAGGCATGGTCGTAGCGCCAATACCCGGCGTAGGCCAGGCCAGCCAGAAGGATGAGCCACACAACCGGGGGGACCCTGAACGTCGAACCGTTTGCCATTGGATTGCGCCTCAGGAGCATTGAAACGCGGGTTTTACTTCCACATGAAGTAGAAGCCGGGAGACTGGTCGAGGAGCTTGGAGGGGT
>PLOU01000076.1 GCA_003142235.1 Granulicella sp. | reverse complement strand
GGGCAGAGCCGACATCGTGGAACTCGAAACCCTGTCCTTCGCTGAGATTCTGGCGGCGTTACCGGATACCGGGGTTGAAACAGCCATAGTGCGAGGCGGCTTTCCAGAGCTGTATGCCAACCCGGTTATCGACCTTGTTGCCTTCTACAACTCCTACCTAGCTACCTATCTCGAACGCGATGTCCGCGCCTTTTCCAACGTCGGAAGTCTGCGAGACTTTGAAAGATTTCTTCGCGCCTGCGCACTCCGTTCCGCGAACCTTTTGAACAAGGCCGACCTGGCCCGCGACGTTGGAATCTCCCCTTCAACAGCGAACCAATGGCTGTCTATGTTGGAGGCTTCCGGGCAAGCCGTATTGCTGGAGCCGTGGTTCTCGAACCGCACAAAATCCATTGTCAAAAGCCCCAAACTCTACCTCACCGACACCGGCCTACTCTGCGCTCTCCTCAATATCCGATCCGAGGAAGACCTTCGCCAATCACCGGCAGTCGGGGCCGTCTGGGAGACGTTTGTCTTTGCTCAACTCCGCGCCCGCGAACGCAACGCCGGACGCACTGGAAGCCTCTTCTTTTGGCGCGACCGCACGCGTGAAGTGGACTTCGTGGTAGATGTCGGCGGACGCCTGGAGCTGTTTGAAGCGAAGTGGACAGAGCTGCCTGACATGGGCGACACCGTGAACCTCGACTTCGTGCGGAACGTGTTGGGCAACTCGCGTGTGACAGGCGGTTCGGTCGTTGCCCGAACACCGAATAGCTTCCCATTCCCTAATGGATTCCGGGCTGTACCCGTGACAGAACTCGGTTGAATCTCCGCCATCGCCGTCGCTCTTTCATGTGTTTCTGGACACATGAGAAGAAGACACTCTTCTCATAGCAGCGCGTCACCTGGAGCGGAAGCGTCTGGCATTCCATTTCGAAACCGGTCTGGGGGCTGACCTCTTGTCCGGTAGTGGGGTCAAGTAAACCAAGGTTGTCGCAGACCAGCGAAAGTTTAGGAATACGTTGCATTGTTTAGTTCGACGGAGAACGACAGCGGCGGAAGCGAGCCCCGCTGAGGGAATGAGACCAGGGGGATGTTGAGCATGAGATTCCCCGCGGTAAGGTCGACGATGTCGATCGCGCCGCCAGTGTAGGAACCATACGGCTTTGCCTCTACGTCCGTGATGTCCTGGGCAACGCAGACCGAGCCATAGATCGCGATGCTGAGAGCGCACAGCGCTTTGCACCAGTTCATTGGGCAACCTCCTGATCGAACTTCGTGATGTCAAATACTAGACCATTGAATCTTTTTGGGGCACTATGCAGAAACCCCCCGTTTGGCGCCAAGAGCTTGTTTTTATATATGTATTTATATAATATTCAGTCATGGCGCACCTGCCGAAGAAAACCGCGGTAAAAGATCTCAAGTTCAGGGGAGATCCCTGAAGAATCTCTGCGAATTTCCCAAGGACGCGCGGCGAGAGGCGGGATACCAACTTGACCGCGTGTAAAACGAGCTGGAACCGGAAGATTTCAAGCTGATGTCTGATGTTGGTTCTGGAGTGCAGGAGATTCGGATCAAAGATGAAGCGGGTATCTTCCGCGTGTTGTATGTGGCGAAGTTTGAAGATGCGGCCTATGTGCTGCACTGTTTCCAGAAGAAGACGCAGCGGACGGCGAAGAGCGATCTCGACGTTGCCAGCAAGCGTTATGCGGAACTTGTAAAGGAGCAAAAGCGATGAGCGATAAGGCATTCAAGAGCGTGTGGGATGCGATCGAAGACGATCCCGCCCAGGCTGCGAATATGAAGCATCGGTCCGCGCTGATGATGGAGATTAGTGAGCACATCAAGGCCAAGGGCCTCAACCAGACCGAAGCGGCAAGGCTCTTTGCCGTCTCGCAGCCGCGCATCTCCGACCTGATGCGAGGCAAGATTGGGATGTTCTCGATCGATACTTTGGTTGCAATGCTTGCGGCGGCCGGAATCGGGATTGACATAAGGGTGAGGCCGACGCGGGTGCGAACCTTAAGCATCCCGGCGCGTCAGGCCAGTCCGAAGACTGCGCGTCGACGGGTTGCGGCATAGAAGTAGAGGTTTGAGGCGCAGCGGAACGGAAATCCGGGTGGTTCCGTACTGTTCTGGATGCGCCTGCTGCTATATCGCCTCTTCTGGCCGCTTCTATTCGAACTGCCTGCAATGTCCTCTTTTCGTAAACTACAAATGTCGGCTGGTGATAGCAGGCCAACGCGCTCATTCACCCAGTTTTCAGCCGGATTGACACGTTCACTGTTTTCACTAGACTTTTGCCTGTCCCGGAAGAATGAGGCATTGAAACGGTGTGGGCCTATGCGAGGCCAATTCGCTCATATGGCGCAGTATTGCTAGACTCCCATAATGGCCTCTGCTATATCGGGTACACCCATGCGTCCCCAAGCCCTGAAGTCCTGTGTTTTCGTCACCGCGGTCGCAGCAATGATTGCGTTCATACTTCCTCCCCGCTCCCTCGCTCAGACGACCTCCCCAGCCAACTCGTCCACGTCGACGAGCTCCACACAACAGGCTGCTGTCCCATCCCAGGCAGCGAATGACTCAGGCTATGCAGCTGAACCCATCGTCATCGAGCATGCCGACAGCATCTACAGCATGAACGCCGACGGCACTGGATGGATAGAGCACACCCTCGTCGCGCGGTTGCAATCCGATGCCACGGTGAAGAGTTATGGCGTCCTGACTGTGCCTTACGCCAGCAACACGGAACATGTGGAGCTGCTCTACGCTCGTGTGCGCCATGCCGACAGCACCATCGTCGAAACCCAGACCACGGACGCGATGGACATGCCCACTCCGGTTACGCAGCAGGCCCCGTTCTACAGCGATCAGAAGGAGTTGCAACTGCCCATCCGCAGCCTGCGCGTCGGCGACACGCTCGAGCTCAAGTACCGCATCATCCGCAGCAAGGCCCTAGTTCCCGGACAGTGCTGGGGCCAGGAGGTATTCAGCGCTGCCGCCGTCGTCCTCTCCCAGACCGCCGAGCTGCGTGTCCCCACCGGCATGTACGTCAACGTCTGGAGTCCCGGCATTAAGCCTGTCGAAACCTCCACCGCCGCTACCGCCGATGCCCCGGGGCAGCACATCTACCTCTGGAGCTACTCCCAACTGAAGCCCACGGTCGGCAAGGAAGCCGAAGCCGAAGCCGCCGCGAAGAAGAAGATTCTCTGGACCGCCGATCAGGAGCTCGACCTCGAACAGGGCAAGCTGCCCACCATCGCCTGGTCCACCTTCAAATCCTGGGAAGAGGTGGGCGAGTGGTACCGCGTGCTCGAGGCCGACCGCATCATCCCCGACGACACGGTAAAGGCCAAGGCCGCCGAACTCACCGCGGGCATGTCCACCGACGAGGCCAAAACCCGCGCGCTCTATGACTACGTCGCCACCAACATCCGCTACATCGGCGTCGCCTTCGGCATCGGCCGCTACCAGCCCCACACCGCCGCCGAGATCCTCTCGAACCAGTACGGCGACTGTAAGGACAAGCACACGCTGCTGGCCGCCATGCTCTCCGCCGTGGGCATCCAGTCCGACGCCGTCCTCATCGGCGCGGGCATCCGCTTCAACGAGGCTGTCCCCTCACCCGCATCCTTCAACCACGTCATCACCCACCTGACCCTGGCCGGCAAACCTGTCTGGCTCGACACCACCGCCGAGGTCGCCCCCTTTGGCATGCTCGTCTCCCCCACCCGCGACAAGCAGGCGCTGGTGATTCCTTCGGCTCCGTCAGCTGTCGCCACCATCGTCCGCACCCCGGTCGACCCGCTGTTCCCGAATGTGGTGACGGTGGAAGCAGCGGGGTCGCTGGACGCGAATGGGGTATCGACGTCGCGCATTGCGATCACGTTCCGCGGCGATAGCGAGATTACGGCGCGGGCGGCATTCCGGATGCTACCGCCGGATAAGTACGACCAGGTCGTGCAACTGATAGCGAAAGGCATCGGGTTTGCGGGGACAACGAGCAACCCGGAGATTACGCGGCCGACGGACATGACGCAGCCGTTCAAGCTGTCGTTCGACTACAAGCGCGAGAAGGCGGGCGACTGGGAGCATCTGAGGACACTTCCGGAGGTGGTGCCGACGAGGTTTCCCCAAGTGACGGAGATGGAGCCGCCGGTTCATGCGATTCAATTGGGGGAGCCGGGCACGGAGACTTCGACTTCGGCGATGAAGCTGCCGGAGGGATGGAGCGCGATCCTGCCGCCGGCGGTCCACGCGAAATGCAACTATGCGACCTACGACATGACCTACCGCCTGGAGAATGGCACGGTGTACGCGGACCGGAAGATCGTGGTGCTGGCGAAGAAGGTTTCGGTCAGCGACTGGAGAGCGTACAAGGCGCTTGTGGACATGGTGAACCCAGGCAAGGAACGGTATATCCAGTTGATGACCGCTTCCGCTTCGAGATCTCCGGAGCAACGGACAAAGCAGATCGAGGACGCGCTCAACAGTCCCGATCCCATCATCAAGAACACGGCGGTCGCTGCCGAGGATACGAGAGATGCATACGTCGCATCGGAGTATGTGACGCAATTAGCTGGAATGGGCGATGTGGGGGCAACGAGGCTGGCGGTAAGTCGCGCGGCAATGACGGCGGAAACGGCAGCGGCGGTGGCGGAAACGGCGGCGGCCGCCGTGGAGTCGGACGCTTCTCAGGCCACCGCGGCTTCGGCCGCCGGTGACAGAGCGTCGGTGAACAATGCGCGTGACAAGGCAGCGGCGGACTATTCGGCATTGCTGGCGGCGGACGATCAACTGACAACGGCTGCAAAGGCTTTAGCCGCCGCAACGGCGGATAACGTCGCTTTCTATGCCGCAAACCCCGTGAACGCAGCAATCAACGATATGGGGGCTCGGGATTGTGCTGCCGCTTCTAACCTTCTGTCCGTAGCCACGAAAGGCGGGACTGCGGGATATAGCGCGGCTGCAGCCAATGAGACGACCGCTATAAAAGATGCCAATACCATCGCAGGTCTTGATCGCTCCAGAGCCCCGGCCTTCAAGGCCGTGGCCAAAGCGGAGGCAGAGGCACAATCCGCCGCTACGGCTGCGGCGGCGGGGAGCGCATCCGCAGCGGCTGCGGCGGCGACCGCCGGGGCAACCGCGGACGGACCTGGAAATCCTTATGCGGGGGCCGTAGAGATTGGGGCGGCGGCTGTCGCAAATGCCGCATCGGCCACCATCTCGGCCCAGCATGCGATGGACCGGCTAAAAACGCTCAAATAACGATCTTCTGAATCTGGTGATGTGTGCGTATCAGATGGATGGCTTCTGCCTAATCTCGTTCTCCGTGGTGCTCGGTCAAGCGCAGTGAGTCAGGCACTCGACGATCAGCTTAGTCCTAATCATTGCCGAGGTTTACTTTCGATAGGGAGCCGACTGATATCCAACATTTGCAGTGAATTCGAACCGAAGTTAGTCAGGAACAGCGTCCGCTCATCGGCCGATACCCGCATTTCACGTGGGAACGCGCCCGCTGCAATGATGCCTAGCACGGCCCCAGCGCCCTTGTCGAAGTTGGCTGCGCCCAGAACGACCAGGCTCTGCGGTGCATTCGCCGCAGCGAAGCGGTTCGAGTTGCCGGCAATAACTTTTCGACCTTGATCTACGACAGCGACAGGCACTGGCGCATCGCCAGTCGGCACCTTCGCAACTTGGGCGTGCGCCGCATCGGAGATCAGCTTCGACGTGTCGAAGCTGACCACGGCATTGCTGTTACGTGCGGTCACATAAATGCGGTCGCCAGAGGGTGACATCGCCAGCCGCACCGCGCTGCACCCCGTTGGCACGCGCGCCAGAACAGCATGCGCCGGATCAGAGAGGGCTCTCGCCACGTCGATGACGACCACCGCGCCCTCGGGATCTGCCAGCGCCGTATCTGGGACCGGCGAGCCTTCGCGCTTGCATGCTATCGGCCATTTCCAATCTGGCGCAGCCAACTCGCTGGTGGTATAGAGAACCTTCGCGTCGGGCGAAAATGTCAGCGCAATCGGTGCGAGGCCCACCGGTATCTGGCCAATTAAGGCGTCATCCTTGAATCCCTCCCGGCGCGCGCGCTCAAGATCGATCACCGTGATGGATGCTTCACCTTCCTGGCTGACAAAAAGCGTCTTGTCGTCAGGTGTTACATTGGCGTAAATGGCACCGCGGCCGCCGCCGATCGAGCCGACGACGGCGTCTGCGTCGCCTTTTATCAGTTTTCCGGTATCAATAAATAAGGCCTCTTGCCTTGCTGCTGCGATCAGCAGTTTGCCGTCGTGCGTCAGCACGATACCGGTTGGCGCGGACTTCAGGTCAACCATGTGTTCTAGAGCCTGTTATGAACTTGCACCAAGGTAGATTCTTTGCGAATAGCTGATTTCTCTCCAGCATGGAGGGATGGGGAACAAGCGACAGATTGGCTATCCGAGTGACGTAAGCGATGAAGAGTGGGGGTTTGTAGCGCCGTATCTGGCGTTGTGCCGAGAGGACGCGTTGCAGCGGGAGCACTCGCTGCGGGCCGTGTTCAACGGTCTGCGTTACATCGTGCGAACGGGCAATCAGTGGCGGATGATGCCGCACGATCTGCCGCCGTGGCCCGTGGTCTATCAGCAGATGCAGCGTTGGCTGCGGGCCGGAGTCTTCGAGATCATGGTGGAAGACCTGCGCAGCCTGTTGCGCGAGTTCGCCGGGCGCAACGCGAAGCCAACCGCCATAATCCTCGACAGCCGCACCCTCCAGTCCACGCCGGAGTCGGGCGCACGCGCTGGATACGATGGGGCCAAACGCCGCAAAGGCTCCAAGGTGCATGCCGCCGTGGATACGCTAGGCCATCTGCTGGCGCTGCATGTGACCGCAGCCGACGAGCAGGATCGGGCGCAGGTGGAACGGCTCGCCGCCGAGGTGCAGCAGATTACCGGAGACCATGTGGAGCTTGCTTATGTCGATCAAGGCTACACCGGCCAGGCTGCTGAAGATGCCGCAGCCAGTCACGGCATCCAGTTGGAGGTCATCAAGCATACTGAGGCAAAGCGTGGCTTTGTCCTGTTGCCGCGACGCTGGGTAGTGGAAAGAAGCTTCGCCTGGGCCGCACGCTTCCGCAGACTCGCCAGAGACTACGAACGCCTGTCCGAGACGCTCGCCGGATACCACTACCTCGCCTTCGCATGGCTCATGCTCGCCAACCTATTCAAATTACTCAGCCCAAGTTCATAACAGGCTCTAGCGATAGAAGGTTCCGACTTACTGGAGCCAGGCATGATCCTGAACTGATCGTGGATCTGATCCCGTTGCGTTATGTGGGGATATCGCAGATCGTTCGATCATATTGACGTTCGCGTCCGGGAACCATGCTATGCTGTGTCCACTTCGCCATCAGAATCTTAGGCGAAGCGGGAGTTCGAGCTCGCGATGGAATCCCCGCGTATCCGCGGCCTGGGAAAACCGAAACGCCTCCTATGGTTGTCAATCCCCGTTGCGCTTTTGCTGACGGTTGCGCTCACTGTTGTTTTCAGCGCCCGCCGGGCTCTCAACCACGCTACTCAAGCCGCTGCAAGCGAAGGCAACCTCGCCTTCAGTCTGCGCACCCTGGACGCATCTTCCAATCTGGCTCGAAGCTTCGGGTCTGAGACCATTGCCTCGGCACCCAGCTACACCACCGGGGCGTTCTTCCTCGGCAACCTGTACCTCGGCGGGCAGTCCGGCCTCATCGTCCTCCGCACCGATGGCACTTCGCGTCTCAACCTCCGCTCCGGTTTCGAACTCCCCGTCGCTCCCATCAACAGCATTGCCAGCGGCCGTCTCCGTGGAAGCCGCGAGCCGCAACTTCTGCTTGCAACCGGCGGAGCAGGTCTGCTGCTGCTTGAACCTGGCTCCGGCGCGAACCCGACGATCCAACAACTCCTGCCTGCCGACGCCGAGGCCCGCGACTTGACCGCGCTGCTCCCCCTGTCAACCGGGGACGTACTGCTTGGCACGAGCCGTCGCGGCGTTCTCATCTATAACGGCGCCACGCTCGCGCCTCTTCGGTTTACTCTTCCCGGGGTAAACCCGGCATTGCTGCAGATCACATCGCTCGCCGCCGTCGACTCCGCATCGTTCCTCATCGGCACGCGCGACTCAGGCGTCTTCTACGTCCATGCCGGCACGGTCGATCACGCCAACTCTAGCTCCGGCCTGCCCGACGACCAGGTCGAGTCAATCGCCGTCTCTTCCTCACACGCCTTCGTTGGCACCCCTGTCGGAACCGCCGAGTTCGACCTCGCCGCCCCGTCGTTCCGTCCCGTACGCACCCTCGCGCAAGGGATCTTCAGCCATACCCTCACACTCGACGAACACAACCTCATCATCGGGACCCTCGATCAGGGCATCCAGCAGGTCACACTCGAAGGTGGCCCGACTTTTCGCCGCGTCTCTATCTCGGCCGGCCCCGCTGACCTGTCGTTGCAGCGGGTCGACGCTTTCCTCAGCGCTCCCGATGCGCTCTACGCCCTTGCCGACGGAACTCTCCTGCGGCGAGCTGGCGCAGCCTGGACATCCGCACTCCCGCTCGAACCCGCAGCCCTCTCAGACGCCAACATCTCCGCCCTCGCCTTTGCGCCGGACGGCACTCTATATATAGGCTTCTTCGATCACGGGATTGACCTTCTCAGCCCGGAAGGCGCCATTCGCCACCTCGAGGACGATCACCTCTTCTGCATCAACCGCCTGGTGCTTGACCCCCAGCGCCATACCGTCGACGCCGCGACCGCCGACGGTCTCGTGCTCTTCGACGCACAGGGCAGACCGCGCCAGACACTCACCCATCGCGACGGCCTCATCTCCGATCACGTCACCGACGTCACCTTCACCCGTTCGGGCACCGCTTTGGCCACACCCGCCGGCATCACCTTCCTGGGGCCTTCCGGGGCCGAAAGCCTCTACGCCTTCCAGGGGCTCGTCAACAACCACGTCTACGCGCTCGCTTCCACGGGCGGATCTGGCCAACTGATCGCCGGAACCCTCGGCGGCATCTCCATCCTCCGATCCAACGTCGTCGAGCGCAATCTCACCGTCTCTAACTCCACGCTCAAGCACAACTGGATCACCGCCCTGCTCCCCATGCCGGACAACTCCGTGCTGGTTGGCACGTACGGCGCGGGACTCGAAACGCTGGATAGCCAGGGTCACTTCGCCCCCGTCGAGCTGCCTTCCGGGACGCCGCGCGATCTGGTTATCAACCCCAACGCCCTTTACGCAACCTCTTCACACATTTACGCCGGAACCCTCGGCAACGGGATGCTGGTCTACTCCATCTCTACCGGACGATGGTACGCGGTCACCACGGGACTTCCTTCGCTCAACGTCACGGCCTTCGCTGCCCGCAGCGGTGAGATCTACATTGGCACAGAAAACGGCCTCGTCCGCATTCCCGAGGCAAATCTCCCATGAAGACGCTTCCTCTCCTCTTGTTGCTCATTTGCTGCACGCTTGCGGCGAGAGCCGACTCCGGCACGCTCACTCCCCGCGACCACGAAACCCCCGACCCGTCCATTCTTTCGCTCGACGAGATGCGCGTCGACATCGCCATCGACAACGGCGACGCCCACGTCTCCATCGTCCAGATCTTCACCAACCACACCAAAGACATTCAAGAGGGCACCTACCGCTTCGCGCTTCCCGCCACCGCCACCGTCTCCGACTTCGCCGTCTGGGACGGACCGGTGCGCATCCCCGCCGTCATCCTCGAGCGCAAGCGCGCCGAGCAGGTCTACGATCAGGCGCGGCTCCAGGCCGTCGACCCCGGACTGCTCGAAGCCGGCGAGCGCGACAATAAGGACCCCCGCACCACGTCGCTCTTCACGGCAAAGATCGTTCCCATTCCCGCTTACGGCACCAAACGCCTCGAGATCGAGTATCACCAGCGCCTTTCCACCTCCGACTTCAAACAATACTTCGCGCTCTCGCTCAAGCCCGATGCCGGCCAGCAGCAAAGCGCCGGCAGTTTTACCCTCCACTTTGTCCTTCACTCTGCCCATCCCGTCGAATCTTTCACCGCGCCATCGACGCGTTTCCCCCTCACGCTCACCACCAACGATGCGCATACCATCGAAGGCACGCTGCGCGCCGATAATCTCTCACTCGACGACGACTTTACCGCCGCCTGGCTACTCTCGCAGGCAGACGCGGACAAACTCGCTATCATCATGCACCGCGATCCCCACGCGCCGCTGCCCACCGCCGGCGAACCGGTCGCGGCGCAGCGCTCGTCCGCCCCGGAACCAGGCTTTTTCGAGGCGCAAATCCTGCTCGCCGATCCCGGGAGCAAGAGTCAGCCGAATTCGTCTGTCACCGTCCCATCCCGCACGGTCATCCTGCTCTTCGACAACTCCCTCTCCATGCAGTGGGAGAAGCTGGAACGCAGTTACGCGGCGCTCGAAGCCACGCTGCATTCCCTCAAACCGTCGGACCGCTTCAACGTCCTTCTCTTCAATCAGAACGTAACCACCTTACGACCGCAGCCCGTCGCCGCCACCCCGGAGTCGATCCGGCAGGGGCTCGACTTCGTTCGCTCCAGTAACCTTCGCGGAGGCACCGACCTGCTCAAAGGCCTCACGGCCGCACTCGCCCAGTCCACCCAGCCCAACACATCCATCGCTCTCTTCTCCGACGGCGGCTCCGATCGCGGCCAGACCATCGTCGGCAGCAAGATCGCCGCCCGGTACGCCGCTCTCTGGAAGCAGTCTCCGCATCCACCGCAGACTGATGTCTTCGCCGTTGGCGACGACGCCGATATTCCGCTCCTCCGCAAGCTCGCCCAGAACAACGGCTTTCTGGAGCCGGTGCTCTCCACCGAGTCAGTCGAGTTCCATCTTCAGTCGTGGACTTCCAAGCTCACGCGCAGTCCCATCGCCGGTGCGGTTCTGATTGCGTCGCCTGCCGTCCAGACGTCGCTCATCTACCCACTCGACGACGCAGTCTACCCCGGCTCCATCGCACAGTGGGTCGGTCAATATCAACCCTCTGCGCAACCTCTCACCCTCACAGTGCGCGCTACCCGGGGCGGGATCCCGCTCAGCGCGACCGCTCAAACCCCGCTCCCGGCCAGCGATCTCTCGCATCCCCAGCTTCCGCGCATCTGGGCACAGGCCCGCGTCAACGCGCTGCTCGCCCAGATCGACAGCGAAGGCGAAACGGAAGCCGCTATCGACGAGATCATTCGCCTGTCGCGCCGCTACAAGTTCGTCACCCCGTACACCAGTTTCCTCGCCGTCCCCCGTTCGCTGCTCCGCCCGCGCGTCATCCGCCCCGGCGATCCCGTACTCCGCGTCCGCACCGACGAGGAGATCACCTCCGTGATCGCGCTCTTTCCCTTCGGGCTCACCAAGCCGCTCCGGCACCTCGCCAGCGAAGACCTGCAGGCGCCCGGCGATGAGGCCAACCGCCTCTGGGAGACTCGCTTCCTCGCCCCACCCGAGATGAAAGACGGCACCTACAGCGTGCGCCTGATCCTGCGCGATGTGCATGGCAACACCTATCGCGAGGCGAAGACCTTCGTGATTGCCAGCACCCCACCCGTGGTCAAGCTCCAGCTTCCGCTGGCCAGTGCGCACCGCGGCGGGACGCTCGAGATTCGCGCATCGGCGTCCGCTTCCACGCGCACCCTCACGGCCCAAATCGACGGCATTGCCCCGGCTACCCTGCGCTGGAACCCGCGCGCCCAGACCAACACCGGCCTCCTCGCCATCCCCAAAGATCTTCCTATCGGGCGTTACACCCTCACCGTCACCGCTGAAGACATCGCCCACAATCTGGGCAGCCAGGAGGTTTCCATCGATGTCGTCCCGTAAAGCAGCGCGCATGCTGTGGCTCTCATGGCGGCAACCAGACAGGCGAATCCTCCTCTGCGCCGGCATCGTCCTGGGCGCGCTCATCGTTCCGTCGGCGGCCAACGCGACGTTCCCTGCCTGGATGCAACACATCGTCGGTGCTTCCACCGTCGAGTCTGCTCTCTACCGCGTCATGCAGCTTCCCGCGGCCCAGGCCCTTTACCCGCGTCCGCCGAAGGAAGCTGCCACCCAACTCTCGCAGCTTATTGCCACCAATCCCGCCAACGCCGAGCTCTACCAGCTTCGCGCCCAGGCCGACGAGCAAGCGCTCGACGAAGCTGCCGCCGAATCCGATTGGAAGCTCTACGTCGCTCACGCGCCCGATCCCATCGCTGCCAAATTGGAACTCGCCGACTTCTATGGGCGCCGGCTTATGGCGCCACAGGAGATTGCGGTGCTGAGCGAAGTGGCAGCTGCTCCTCCAGTCCCATCCGAAACCTACATCGACCCCACTGAGCAGCGCTCGTGGGTGGCCTTCGAGCGCATTCTCGGCACTATCTACCTCCAGGGCCTGCCGCCGGCGCAAACGGCATCCACCTTCAACGCCTTCATCGCCCGTTATCCCGACCAGCCCGTTCTTTACGCCGCCTTCTTGCAGTTTCAGCTCGAACAGCAGGATTGGCCAGCTGCCCAATCTGTCATCGAGCGATACGGCCGACAGTTCCCCCAGGACAAAATCTTCCCCATCCGCGCCCACGCTCTGCTTGAGTTTCAGCGTGGCAACATCGACGCCGCCCTCGCTGTCTACGATCATGCCTTCCAGCCGCTCTGGCCTGCCGAGCTGATTCAGTCCTACTTCGCCCTGCTCGACCAGACTCACCGCCAGCGCGCCTTTGTCGCCGCGGCCCGCGAACAACTCGCCACCCACCCCGACGGCCCCGAAGCTCTCAATGCGCTCGCCCGCATCTTCTACTACGACCAGCAGGCGGGGCACATCAACTCCGCGCAGCAAACCCTCGACACCTTCCGCATAGCACGCGATGCTCGCAATGGAGCCTGGACGCCCGCCGATCTCTCCACGCTCGCGTCCCTCAGCCTCACCATCCACTCTTACGCTGAGGCCGCACGCTACAATTACGCGCTCGCATCCTCGGACGGGACCGTCTCCAACGGCGAACCCGCCGCGCAGGCTGGTCTCGCCGGCCTCATCGACATCCTTCTCGAAGCCCCCGAGCAACCGCTCGCGATCGGTGCCCAGAACCTCACGCTGTACCGCGATATCGCCACCGTCGACCAGGGCCCCGGCTACTGGAACGGTATCCTCTCGCTCTGGCTCAACGGCGAACGCCCGGAGTCTGAGTACCAGTCTGAAACATCACGGGCGCAAAGTTACTTCCATCGCTCAAAAGCCATGGAACTGCTCGCCGATCTCGACCGCCGTTTTCCCGCCGCGCCTGAACGCCCCGCACTCCACGCGCAGCTCATCCACGCGCTCTCCCAATACGGCGAGCCGGTGACCGTCATCTCCGCTGGCAAGCAATACCTCGCCTCGTTTCCCGCTGCCTCCGAACGTCTCGATGTCGCGAGCCTGATGGCAGACGCCTACGCCCGCGAGAACGATACCGCCGACGAGTTCGCCCTCTACGAATCCCAACTCACCGAACTCGCTGCCAAGACCGCCGGCCTTCCCCTGACCTCCGCCTCAACCGCGCCGCCGCCCGCTCCTCGACCCGGCACCGTCAATTTCTACGTCCGCGTGCAGGACCCCGACTCCGTCGACAGTGACGCCGCCGCCGCGCAGAAGCTCAAGTCTCAGCCTCTCGCGCAGCTCCCCACCCGCAAATCGCTCCCCGAAGGCACCGCCTACGCCGCTGTCCTCGACCGCTATCTCGGCCGCCTTACCGCAACCGGTCAGCTCCCCCGCGCGCTGACCGTCCTGCGCGCACAGCTCGACCGCAATCCCAACGACCCGCTTCTCTATGAGCGTCTCGCCACATTCTTTCAGCAGAACAACCTCTCCGCGCAGGAGGAGCAGATCTACCAGCAGGCTCTCTCGAAGTTCCAGAATTCCTCGTACTACGACAAGCTCGCCCGCCTTTACCTGCGCGAGCGCAAGCGCGAAGCCTTCTCCGATCTCACCGTCCGCGTCATCGGGATATTCTCGGGAACGGACCTCGACAACTTCTTTGCCAACGTCAATACCGGCGAGCCTATCGGCCCGCAGCTCGCGCTACAGTTGAACCTCTACGCCGCCAAACGCTTTCCGCACGACCTCGTCTTCACCCAAAACCTGCTCAACGCCTATCAGGCAACAGGAACCAGCAACACCTCCGCGTACGAAGCTCTGCTGCGCAGCCAGTGGTGGGAGTCCGACCATCTCCGCGACGAATTTCTTACCTACCTCAGCCGCACCGGAAAACTCCAGTCCGAGCTCGCCCAGCTCGAGTCCCTGAACAGCCAGTCCTCCGCGTCCCAGCCGGCCTCCAACCCGGCCGCCCTCCACGAACAGGCTGAGATCGACATCTTCACCTCCCACTTTGAGCAGGCTGCTCCACTGCTCGGCTCCGTCTCGGACCTCTACCCCGCGGATCCCGACACCGGCGACCAGACCGTCTCGCTCTATCGCTCACTCGCCTATCTTGACCCCCAGCCGGCCTCCACTCTTCGCGCAGTGGCCGTTGAGAAGAAGCTTCTCGCCGCCTCACCTGACAGCCCAGACCGCCTGGCCACGCTCGGAGACCTTTACGCCGAGGCCACCAGCACTGGGGGCGAAGATCTCGTCTCCGCCGCGCCTTACTGGCGCCGCATCCCCGAACTTCACCCCGGTTCGACGCAGGGCTTCCTCACCAGCGCCACCATCTTCTGGGACTACTTCCAGTTCGACGACGCCCTCTCCCAGGTCACCGCGGCGCGCAGCCGCTTCCACTCGCCCGCGCTCTTCGGATACGAGGCCGGAGCCATCGAAGAGAATCGCCACAACCTCCCGGCGGCTGTCGCCGAGTACACCAACTCCGTCATCCACCCCATAGAAATCCCGCGCCATTTCGACTCCGCCCTGGGCGTCATCGATGCATGGCTCAAGCCGCCCTCCGACGCCGGCGACAGCAACTTCCGCTCCACCGCGCAGAGTTTCCTGGGTTCGGAGGAATCCAACGCCCGTCTGATCCAACTCGCCACCCGCCCCTCCACCAAAGCGAGCGTCGACGGTGCCACAGCAAAAGCCGTATCCGAAAACCCGGCCAACACCGCCGCGCTGACTCTCCGCGCCGACGTGCTTGCCGCGCAGCATCATACCCCCGAACTCACTCCGCTGTTGACCACGCTGTTCAACCAGGCCCTCGACCGCGCCTCCACCCTCGACGAGGCCGCTGCAGTCGGCACTCTTGCCCAGGCCCGCAGTCTCACGCCGGTGTATGAACGTGCCCTCGACAAGCAAGCCGCCCTCACAGCCGACCCCGTGCAAAAGATCGAGCTCCAGTACTCGCTCGCCCGTTCGCTCGAGTCGCACGACGACATCCCCGCTGCCGCCCGCATCATGGACTCCGTCCACGCTGCCAACCCGCGCATCCTCGGAGTTGTCCGCGCCACCACTGATTTCTACGTCCGCACCAACCAACCAGCCCGCGCCATCTCCACGCTGCTCGACGCCGCCAAAGCCGCCACGCCCTCGCTCGCTCGCGACTTCACGCTCGAAGCCGCCACCCACGCCAACGACGCGAACGACACCGCGCAGGCCCGCATGCTCGCTCTCGGCCTTCTCGCCCAAACGCCCTACGACGCCCGCGTCCTCGACATCATCGCAACCAGCTACGCCCGCGCACACGACGACGCCGGCCTCAGGCAGTTCTACCTCGCCCAACTCGACGCCGCCCGCGCCGCGCCCGGCCTCACCGCCGACGCCCGCAAGCAAGACATTGCACTCCTGCGCCGCGGCCTCATTCCCGCGCTCACCCGCCTCAACGACTTCGCCGGCGCAATCGACCAGTACATCGCGCTGCTCTCCGCATTTCCCGAAGACGCGAGCCTCAACCAGGAAGCCGCTCTCTACGCCCTCAAGCACAGCCGCCAGCCGCAACTTCTCGACTTCCTCCGCACCACCGTCAAGCAGTCCCCGCGCGACTCCCGCTTCATGATCCTGCTCGCCGCCGCCGAAACCACCTTCGACGACCTGCCCGCAGCCGAGTCCGCCTACTCGCTTGCCATCAACATTCGCAAGGATCGCGTCGATCTCTACGCCGCGCGCGTCGACATCGAAATACGCCTCAGCCAGTCCGATCCTGCGCAATCGGAGCTTGCCGCCGCCGACTTCCAGCGGCTCTACCTCCTTACCTACCACGATCCCTCCTGGATGGTCCGCCTCGCCGAACTCCGCGCCCGCCAGCAGCGCCCCGCCGACGCCGTCAAAGCGCTCCAGGCCGCTTACATCGACGGCCACGCCAAAGCCGCCGATGACTTCTTCACCGTCGCCGCGCAGCTCGAACACTGGAACCTGCTCGCGGAAGCCCGGACCTTTGCCGAACAGGGAGTAGCTCTCGCCGGATCCGACCTCCTCACTCCGCCGCCCGTCTACACCTACCCGCAGCCGGAGAGCGGCGCCGTCACTTACGCCCGCATCCTCGCGCGCTGCGGCCAGGCCGACCAAGCCCTCGCCACCCTCACCGCCGCCCGGCAGTCGGCCGAGGCCTCCGCCACCTCACCCTCCGTCCTCGCGGCCGAACTCGCCCGCGAAAACATCACCGGCGATGAAGCCGCGGGCTTCCGCCAGAACTTCGCCACGCAGCGCCGTCAGGCCGCCGACCAGAATCTCAAAGCCGCAATCGACGCCCTCGGTAAAACCATCCAGGCCTACTACACGCCCGAACAAAAACAAGCCTTTGCCCTCACCATCGACAAGCTCCACGACTCCGCGCAGCCCAACGCCAACCCCGACCTTGCCCTCCAGGCTGCCACCGTCGCTGGCCTCGCCGACCGCGAAGCCGACTGGCGCAAACAGAGTCTGCTCGCTCACGAACGCAACAACGCGCAGGTCGGTCTCTACGTCTCCCTGCAGCAGCGCCGTCTCCAGTTCTCTGCACTCGCCCATGACCTCGAAGCCTACGCGGCCCGGTTGCTAGGGGCGGACAGAAATTCCGCTCTCACCCAGGCCGCGATGGCTTTCCGCGACGCCGGCGACACTCCCAATGAGATCCGCCTCACCCGCACGCTCGTCCTCGGTCGCAACTCGGATCTTCGCGGCCGCTACTTTGATCTTTTGCTGCGTCGCGACCCCACCGCTCTCCCCGCGCTCGCCGCAAGCAGCGACATCAGCCTTGCCGACGCCGCACTCAACTACACCGTGGCCCACGGCTCCGAGGCACAGGCGCTGGCTGCCGTCGCCAGTCGCGGCCAGGCGCTCGATCCGGTCTGGCGTCCGGCCTCGGCATCGCTCGTCCAAACCTACTTCGCCAGCCCCGCATCCGGCGCAGTCAATCTCGCCGACTTCAATCAAGCGCTCGCCGCCAACTCCACCATCGCCGTGCGCCTCGCCGCTCCTGCCGATCCCTCGCGCCAGCTCACCGGCGACGCGTTCTTCTACTACGCTAGCCGCTACGGAATCTTCCTCGCCACTGTCCACGATTCCGCCCAAACCCTTCCCAGCGCCGAAGACTTCCTCCCCGCCGAACTCGAGGGTTCGCCCGCATCGCCCGCGCGCTACCTCAACCTCGCCCGCACCTACGCGGAAGCCCACAACATCGACGCTGCCGTCGCTGAGTACAACCACGCGCTCGAACTTTCCCCCTCCGATTCCGCCATCGAAGACGAACTCGCCACCACTCTCTACCGCGCCAACCGCCGCGACGACGCGCTCACCCACTGGCATCAGGCGCTCACCATCCTCGCCCGCATGCAGCAGCACGCCATGTACCCCGAGTCCTGGTTCACCTCGCTCGAAACCGTCACCCGGCATCTCGGCGAGGTTCACCTTACCGCGACTTGCCGCCCTGAGCTCGAAACCATCCTTGGCCCCTACCTCGCAAAGAACGGCAACTACCGCTCCAACGAACTTCTCAAGTCCATCTATCTCGCCACGGCCACCCCTGCGGAAGGCGCCAACTTCATCATCGCCGTCGCCAACTCAGCCTCCGACCCGAACGTGATACTCGAAGACCTCAATCGAGAGCCGTGGCTTGCCGAGGAATCCCGCGAGCCCATCCTGCTTCACCAGATCGAACTCGTCCGCGAACATCCCGAAGGCAATCAGGGGCCCCAGGGCGTGCTTGGATATCAATACCAGCTCATCGACCTCTATCTCGATCAAAACCATTTGGCGAAGGCGCAGACGGTACTTGATTCCATCTCAAACAAGGAAACAAATGCTGGCGGAGACATCGACAACATCATCCTTGCCACTCGCACCAATCACTTACAAACCCTGCTCGACAAGTGGCGCGCGAATCCTGACATTGTCCCGGAGCAGTTCAAGTTCAGCTCCGCCATTTACCACCTCATGAGGCCCACGGCCGCCTATAAACCTGATTTGGCCGCGATTCGTCCGTTGCACGAGTTCGTCTTCGAGCGCAAAGGCCAGAGCCACACCCTCGTTCCCACCGACTTCCTCGCTCTGGCGCAACTGCGTCTCGACACCAGCGACCTGCCCGGCGCGCTCGACCTGCTCCGTCAACTGACCCTCCAGCACCCCTCCAATTACGAGAATGGCGCGATGACCTTCCCCGTCCCTGGACAGTTGGAGTACCAGCCTGACCAACCCGCCAGAATCAATTACAGCGGCGGCGAAGCACCCAACCCCTACATCAACACCGACTACGCCGCCGCGCTGCTCGAGAAAGACCACCACCCTGCCGAGGCCATCCCGTTTCTTCAGGCGCTGGTCAAATCAGTTCCATGGGACGCTTCGTATCGCCTCCGCCTCGCCCAGGCCGAATTTGCCTCCAACGCGCGCGATCAGGCCCGCACCGACCTGCTCGCCGTCGCCCGCGACGCCTCCGCGCCCTACGATCTGCGCGTGCAAGCCGCCCGCGCGGTCGCACCGCTGACATCTCAGACCACCGAACTTGGCAGCGGTGAACTATCCTTCATCGCTCACCCGACTACCGTTGTGGCTGCCCGCCAGCCTTACTCTGCCGAAGCCCGCATCGCCGCCGCTGACGTCGCTTCAACCTCCGCCTCCGACCGCGAACATCTGCTCCGCGAGGCCATTGCGATCGCCCCGGTTGGCCCCGACACTGATCGTGCGCGCATCGACATCTTTCTCATGCAGTCGGCGACCGCCGATCCTTCCGCGAGCCTCGCCATCCTGCGTTCCAGGCCGAATGCGGAGAACATATTCTCGGTTGCCGCCAACCGGAACGCCGGCTCGGATACCAATATCGCAACGGGAGAAGTCTCTGACGAACCCGACACGCCCGCCCGTGGTGCGGCGATTGATTCACCTGACAATGTGGTTCTTCAACCAGCTTTCGTGCCGGCGGGTTTCTACGACCTTGACCTGGCAACACGCATCCGCCTCGCTACGCAAATCGCCACCGCCAACGAGCGCGACGGCAACATCGAATCCGCCTTTGCGTACGCTGAGCTGGCAGTCAGCATTGCCAACGATTCTCGGCAACCGGAGTTGACGCGGCGACGCGACGAATTGAGGACAGCCGTTCTGGTCGCTCGACGCAACAGCCTGAGGCGCCCCAATCTACGCGCCGCCCTGGACCAATCCATTCAGGTTCGTCCGCATCTCACGGCCTCCACCGTTTACCAGGAGGAAAGCCAATGAAAGCCCGCGCTGCACTCGCTCTCCTGTTCCTAATTGCCGGTATCGCCATCGCGTACCAGATCCGCGCCGCGCAACAGCCAGCCGCAGCCCCATCGCTCACCGCCTACGTCCCGCAGGATGCGCTGCTCACCATCGAGTCGCCCGACTTCGCCTCGCTCCTCCACCAGTGGACCAACTCAGCCGAAAGTAAATCCTGGCTCGCCTCGGACAACTACTCCGTCTTTCAGAACTCGCGCCTCTTCGGCCGCCTCAGCGATGCGCAAACCAGCTTCGCCAAGGCCGCCGGCATTCCAGCGGGCGTTGACCTCCTCAACCAGGTTGCCGGCAAGCAGTCCGTCTTCGCCTGGTACGACATCGGCAAGCTCGAATTCCTCTACATTACCCGCATGCCCGCCGAGCAGGCCGACCGCACCCAGCTCTTCCAGGCGCGCAGCACCTTCGAACGCCGCCACGCCGGCAACACTGATTTCTACATCCGCACCTCCGGGGCCGACTACGGCACCGTAGCCTTCGCTCGCGTCCCCGGCCCCTCCGGCGACCTCGTCCTCCTCGCCACCCGCGAAGACCTCATCGCCAACGCGCTCAAGCTCATTGCCGCAGCCTCGACAACAAACTCCATTCGCCAGGAAGCCTGGTTCCGCGACGTCTCCGCCGCACTCCCCGCGGAGAAGCCCGCACCCGTCCTCCACATGGTGCTCAACCTCGATCGCATCGCCGTCGATCCTCACTTCCGCTCCTACTGGATTCAGCGCAACATCACCTGGACTCGCCAATTCCGCGCCGCCGCCTCCGACCTCTACGTCGAACCCGCACGCTTCCGCGAAGAGCGCGTCCTGCTCCCGAATTCCACCCAGGCGGCGACTGCAAACCGCAACCTCGCGCCGCTCACCGTTCTCGTGCCACCCTCCACCGGCGTCTACCGTGTCGTTGCCACCCAGGATCCGTCCGTCGCCATCACCGCCATTCAGGAGAAGCTTCTCGGTAGTTACACCGCGCCGCCGGACCCCGAATACGCCCCCGATCCCAGCCTCCAGACCCCCCAGGCAGGCTCTGCCGGCGATCTTGAAACCCGCATCGACACGCTGCCTCCCGCCTCCGCTACGGCCTCCACCGACGGCCTTGCTCAGGTCTTCCAGTCCACCGGCGTTGACGCCGTCCTCACCGTCTCCTCGGCAGAGACCCCGGCCGAACAAGGCGGCCTCTGGGTTCCCATCCACTCCGCAGTCGTCCTCCACGCCGCCGGCCCCGCAAACCCGCAAACCCTGGCGTCTGCCCTCCAGCAAACTCTTCGCGGCGGGCTTACGACCGCCAGCATTGGCATCAACTTCCAGCCCACCACCATCGCCGGCGCTGCCATCTATGCCCTCACCGGTCCGCGCCCGCTCTTCTTCGCTATCTCGACGACCCCGGCGCAGGGAAACCTCGTCCTTCTCGCCGACGATCAGGCCCTGCTCTCGGAACTCCTGCACAATCTCGCCGTCAGTTCGCCGGAAAAGACAGCTTCTCCCGCCACCTTGATCGCCGTCTTCAATCACTCCAGCCAGCGCGCTCCCTACCTCCGGCTTACCTCTCTCATCGACGGCACCAACAACCAAACCCGCGATTCTCGCAAGGCCGTTGCCATCGCACCCAACGAAATGGTCGGGGTTGCCTCCGCCCCCACCTTCTTCTCCCGGAACCTCGGCTCGCTCTCCGACGCCTTCGCCAACCTGCAATCCGAGCGCGTCGTCGAGCGCATTATCGACTCAAACCTCCGTCAGAGTGTTACCTATATCTGGGAAACTCAGTGACTTCAGGTCTGGAGTCAATGGAGTGACAAATCCAATGCTTGATTGGTACGGCCTTTTACCGATAGTTGAGATCCCGGCCTCCGGTCACATTCCTGAACACTGGCCGACTTGCACTAAGACTTATGAGGACTAATCCGGTTGTCGCATACCGTCGTGTATACTCCGCTCATCGACACAGAAGGTACTGATTCATGGGCAAGCTCATCATTTCGGTCCTCGCGTTGTCCGTCGTGTCATGCGTTGCAGGTTTCTCGCTCTTGTATGAGACGCATGCGAACGGACATCTGACTAAGTGGGGTCACATCGCCGCGATATTGACCGTCTCTTCGTTTGTGCTCGGTGTAGCGGCTGAGATATACAAGCTTTTAGAAAGACAATCGGAGAAACGCGAAGCCCAGTCGAAGCATTTTGAGCAGCGTCACCAACTCGGTCGAATCGAAGCTGAGGTCAAGGCTAGCACTAAGCCCCTGCTTCCAGTTGTTATGGACTGCACGTTCAGATTTGATATTAAGCCTGAGACGGCGAAGAAGGTCTTCCAGGATGTGAGGGGTTTCGGCACTGCGAATACTTCCATGCTTCGCCTCATGGGGACGGCTACGATCGGTGAGGTTCTGCCGCGAAATTCGATCGAATTCGATACACGTGAGTCGCACTGCATTCTCGAAGACAATATATTGGATAAAAAGCTGACGGAGCATCACTACATGGTCAATGGAATGCTGTATATGGTCGAAGCGGCCTTCTTCTTGAAGGGACATAGTGAATGGCCAAAATTGCCCACCATCACGCTTGAACACAGTTATGTAGCGACCGTGCCGAGGGAAATCAAAAGGCTCGAACTCTTCGACAGCACGATTTTTCGTAGTGACCTCATCGGAAATTGGACAGCGAGATCAATTGAGGGTTCGTTTGGACTGGATGACCTCGTGGATGCCCGGTTGCGCTTTAGATTCACGACCATTGGTGATCGAAGTCCGTTCAGCATTCACAATCTACATGTCTTCTTTGGCCCCAAATCGTCGCAGGTAGGTGTTGCATTTCCTAGCGACATTCTCGCACAAGCGAAGTTCGGGCCGAGTGATGATCAGACCTTTGCATCTTTCGGAAATGAGATGGCGCGTGAAATGTTCATGCAATATCGCCTAGAATTGACATGCGATCTTTCTAAGGAGTTCGTCTCTAATAAGTTCATACGGATCGTCTATTGATTTCATTGTAGCCAGTCACCCCAGCTATAGAGCTAGATGGCGACCAGCTCGACGAGCTTGGTCGCGATGTCTGCCATCTGATTTTCTCCAGTACTCAGGCCGGTTCGAGAGGCGAGCATGGGGCTGACTTCGCGGAGAGCTTCGTAGGTCGTGCCGTGCACAATGGGGACGAGCTGGTCACGCGCTAGGAGTACCGACAGTTCTTTGTCCGCAATACTCTCGCTTTGTAGACGGCGCAGCAGCGCGGGAGTCACCAGCACGAGTCCGACTCGCGACTTCGCTAATCCTTTGTCGATTTCGCGAAGTAACGGTGTACCGAGGGCGACGTCCTTCTCGCTGAACCAGACTTTGACGCCGCGCGACACGAGGAGATCGTGCAGTTCCTTAGCAGCTCCTGCCCGGTCGTCCCACGCATGACAGAGGAAGATATCCCAACGTTCAGGCACGAGTACTAGCTTTTCGACGGCTGCGCGGACCGGCGTGAGTGCGCTTACCTCAGCAGGCGTGTATGCAACGGACGAACCGGCTGGCGACCATCTCGGCCTTCCACTGCTGCCGGAACCGCCGCCGCTGCTCCGGCCCCCGCTGCTCGCCGACAGGGAGTAGGACGGGGAGTACGACGGGGACGAGTACGACCCGTAGCCGCCGTAGCCACGGTAGCCGCCACCGCATGCAGGGCAGGCCGCTCGACCGCTCGCTGTGCGATGGCCATATACTGGTGCTGTGCATCTTGCCATGTGGCGGATGATACTCCCCGAAAACGCCGCAGTATCCGATTATCCTACCCCGACCCGGTCATGAGATCACGCGCTGAGTTAAGATGCCTGTGGGGTAGCAGCCTGTTGTTCGATCCAGCGCCGCATCCGCCGACAGTGCGACCGTACCAGTACACTCGCCGGCAGCGGGCCCACTCTCGAACAAAAATGCTTCGCACCCTTGCCGAATAATCACGGTTAATCAGGCTCGGCGACTCCCTTTGTTCTAAGCAAAGGATGCGCGCTTTGTCTTCTGGCGGAAGTCTTCACCGCGCATCTCCACCACCACACACATCTCCTGCAGCCTCGACCGCATGCGTTCACC
>PLOU01000141.1 GCA_003142235.1 Granulicella sp. | reverse complement strand
TGCTTCTCCATGAACTCCGACATATCGAAGCGGATGAGGGACTTGTCGGAGCCGAAGAGGAAGTGCGCGAGGGTGCGCGCCATCTCGGTTTTGCCGACGCCGGTGGGGCCGAGGAAGAGGAAGCTGCCGATGGGACGCGCGGGGTTCTTGAGGCCGGCGCGCGAACGGCGGATGGCGCGAGCGAGAGCGGAGATTGCCTTGTCCTGCGAGATGACGCGCTTGTGCAGTTCCTCCTCGACGCGCAGGAGTTTCTGCGTCTCTTCCTCCTTGATGGAGGTGATTGGGACGCCGGTCCAGCGGCTGACCACGTCCTCGATGTCCTCGCGGGTGACGATGCCGGCGGAGGAGTCGTCGAGGTGGTACTTGTCGCGCAGGGCGCGCAGGTTCTCGCGCTCCTTGCGCTCCTCGTCGGAGTAGAAGCGGGCCTTCTCGAACTCGTGGTTGGCGATGGCGTTTTCCATGCGATGCACGATGAACTTGATGCGCTTCTGCACCTCGGTCAGTTCTTCGGGCAGGGAGGTCTGGCGTAGCTTGACGCGCGCGCCGGCCTCGTCGATGAGGTCGATGGCCTTGTCGGGGAGGAAGCGGTCCGGGATGTAGCGGCTGGAGTGGGAGACGGAGAAGCTGACCGCTTCGTCGGTGTAGGAGACTGCGTGAAACTTCTCGTACTTCTCCTTGATGCCCTGGATGATCTTGATGGCGTCTTCTTCGCTTGGCGGCGGGACCTTGACGGCCTGGAAGCGGCGTTCGAGCGAGCGGTCCTTCTCGATGGACTTGCGGTATTCGGCGGGCGTGGTGGCGCCGATGCACTGGATTTCGCCGCGACTGAGCGCGGGCTTGAGGATGTTGGCGGCGTCGAGCGAACCCTCGGCCGAGCCGGCGCCGACCAGGGTGTGCAGCTCGTCGATGAAGACGATGCAGTTCTGGTTCTCCATCAGCTCCTTCATGATCATCTTCAGCCGCTCTTCAAACTGGCCACGATACTTTGTGCCGGCGACGATGAGGGAAAGGTCGAGGGCGAGGATGCGCTTGTCGGCGAGGAAGGACGGAACGTCGCCGTCGGCGATCTTCTGCGCCAGGCCTTCGACGATGGCCGTCTTGCCGACGCCCGGCTCGCCGATGAGGACTGGATTGTTCTTGGTGCGGCGGCAGAGGATCTGGATGACTCGTTCGACCTCGGCGTCGCGACCGACGAGCGGATCGAGCTGCTGGTCGAGGGCGTTCTGGGTGAGGTCGCGGGAGAACTCGGCGAGCAGGCTCTGCTCGTTGCGCTGGGGCTTGCCGGTCTGCTGGATGGGGGCCTTCTCCTGCGTGGTGCGCTGCAGTTCTTCGCGGATGGCGGGCAGGCGCAGGCCGCGTTCGGTGAGGATCTCGGCGGCAAAGCATTTTTCTTCGCGTAGCAGGCCGAGTAGAAGATGTTCGGTGCCGATGTGCTTGTGGGAGAGGCGCTCGGCCTCCTCGGCCGCGTAGGCGAGGACGCGCTTGCACTCGTTGGAGAGCGGGAGATCGACCGAGGTGGAGACCTTCTCGCGGATGGTGGTGTGGCCTTCGATCTGCTTGCGGATGGATTCGACCGATGCGTGCGAGCGCAGGAATCGATTGGTGAGCGCCTTGTCCTCGCGCAGCAGGCCGAGCAGCAGGTGCTCAGTCTCGATGTACGGCGAGCCGAACTGGCTTGCCTCGTAGCGGGCAAAGAAGATTACGCGTCGCGCCTTCTCGGTGTAGCGTTCGAACATATTTCCCCTTCAAGCCGCGGCCACTGCATCTGCCCGAAGGCGCGGTGCAGCGCCATTGATCGAACCTGCCTCCGCACGTCGTGCTCGCGAAGACCCTTCAGGATGTCACCGGAGATCAGTCCCTCCGGAGTACAGTACACCCATTCCACACCTACCAGTGTAGTCGTTACGCAGAAGATGCGTAATCACTCGAAAGTTCTGATTAACGTACCACCTTTTGCCGTCTGCCGTTTAGATGCACGCGATGTTGGGTTGGCACCAAACTCCGTGCAGCGACAATCGGCGGACGGCTACTGGCAGGCGGGAAGCTGTTGCAGTTGGCCGTCGCGGAGGCGGAGGACGCGGCCGCAACGCGCGGCGAAGTCGAGATTGTGGGTGACGAGGACGCTGGTCAGCTTGTGTTCGGTGTGCAGTCGCTGGATGAGGGAGAAGACGGCTTCGGCGGTTTTGCCATCGAGATCGCCGGTGGGCTCGTCGGCGAGGAGAAGTTTGGGGCTGGTGACGAGGGCGCGGGCGAGGCTGACACGCTGCTGCTCCCCGCCGCTCAGCTCGCCGGAGCGATGCTCGGCGCGGGCGGCGAGGCCGACCTCGTTGAGCCATCGGCTGGCTTGCTGGAGAGCTTCGGGGCGACGGAGGCCACGCGCAAGCAGAGGCATGGCGACGTTTTCCAGCGCGGTGAACTCCGGCAGGAGGTAGTGAAACTGCCAGACGTAGCCTACGTCGCGATTGCGGAACTCGGCGGATTGGCGGGGGTTGAGCTGGCTGAGATTGGTGTTGGCGAGCCAGACCTCGCCCGCGGTGGGGCGGTCGAGCGCGGCGAGGAGATGGAGCAGGGAACTCTTGCCGGAGCCGCTCTCGCCGACGATGGCGACCATCTCTCCGGAGGCGATGGAGAAGTCGAGGTTGCGAAAGAGAACCACCTCGCCGGAGGAGTTGGCGTTCGGGCTGACTGCGCGCGAATCCGAGGCGATTGCCGGATAGATTTTGGTCAGGCCGACTGCGCGCAGCATCACTTGTTCTCCCGCTCTGCATTGCATTTATTCAAAGGAGTGTTGTTTACGGTCATCAACCGATAGGTGTAATCAGTTTCATTGGTGGCACGAAAACCATCGAACCAAATTCTTCCGATGTTTCCTCCGTACTCAATGGTGAATCCGTGACTATTGCCCCAAACGTCTTTCTCTGTTGATCCCAGAATTGCACATCGGATTCCTGTATCGAAGATTTCATCGAAATGACGTAGAAACTCAGATCGATTGCGAATGTAGGTTTTCTTCCCATGCAATCCTGTAAGCAATGGATATTTAACATGGCTTGAGATTCCTGCGCGATCATTTGCCTTGAGCAACTGTTGCAGATGACTGAAGAAGGCTTGAGCCTGAGGAGTGTCTGGCCGGATAGCGCCAGTACTCTGACCGAATAAATAATTCGGACAGACAATACATCCAATCAAAATTAAGGTTCGGATTAATTTATTCATAGCGGAGGGCCTCGGCGGGGAGGACTTTTGCGGCGCTGCTGCTGGGGTAGAGGGTGGCGAGCAGGCTGACGCCGAGCGAGACGGCGGCGACGATGAGCGCGTCGATGAGGCGCGGGGCGAAGGGCAGATAGTCGATGGAGTAGACCGACGGGTCGAGGTGGATGAAGCGGTAGTGGCCGCCCAGCCAACTGAGGCCGAAGCCGAGGATGAGACCGAGCGCGGTGCCGATGAGCGAGATGAGAAGGCCTTGCAGAAGGAAGATGCGGCGGACCTGGTCGACGCGGACGCCGAAGCTCATGAGGACGGCGATGTCGCGGGTCTTCTCCATCACCATCATGGTGAGGGCAATGAGGATGTTGAGCGCAGCGACGCAGACGATGAGCGCGAGGATGATGAAGGTGACGACCTGTTCGAGGCGGAGGGCGCGGAATAGCTCGCGGTTCTGCTCCATCCAGTTGGTGGATTCGTAGCCGGGGCCGGCGGCCTGCTCGATCTGGCGGGCGATGACGTTGGCGCGGTCCATGTCGTCCACCTTGAAGCTGATGGCGGAGATGAGGTCGGGCTCGGAGAATAATCTCTGCGCATCGGCAAGGCGGATGAATGCGTAGCTGGAATCGTACTGGTAGAAGCCGGAGTTGAAGATTCCGGCCACTGAATAACGCTGGTATTTGGGGACAAGGCCGAGCGGGGTGAGTTCTCCCTGCGGACTGGTGACGAGAATGGTGTCGCCGACCTCCGCGCCGATGGTCGTTGCGAGGTCCTGGCCGATGATGATGGGGGGCGTGATCGTGATTACCCCGGAGTCAGGCGTGGGAATATCGTCCCAGACTGCGGACGGCGGAGTTTCTCCGGGTTTGCTTACAGGGAAGGATTCTCGCCTTATGGGTTCCAACGCATCCGCGCTGCCTTGCTGGACGGTTTGCAGGAGGTCGGAGACGGTGCGCTGGTCGGAGGGAACGATGCCGTCGATGAGCGCACCAGCGCTCTTGGCGTTGCGCGAGATGAGGACTTCTTCATAGAGGCCGGGAGCGGCGGCGGTGACATGGGGCAGCGCGCGCAGGCGTTCCAGCAGCGGTCGCCAGTCGCGGATGCCGTCGCCGGAGACGCGCATCAGCAGGACGTGCGCGGTGGAGCCGACGAGGCGATCCTGCAGGTCGCGGCGCATTCCGTTGGTGATGGCCAGCGCGATGATGAGCGAGGCCACGCCAGCGGCGACGCCGATGACGGAGATCGCGGTGATGACACCGACCACGGCCTGGCGACGCTTGGCCCGCAGATACCGCGCCGCAATGAAGAGTTCAAATCGCATCCGTACCTAGCGTACTATCATGGCGCGACGGCGGGGCCAGCGCTGTTTGATGGCGCAAAGAAAAGAGGCGGGGCCGAAGCCCCGCCCTATCAACTTGCCCTTGACCCTTATCTCGTACTACTTTGAGCGAAATACGGAGATTCTGGCTTCGCCAGAATGACGGCGTTGAAAGTGGGGGTTTACCGACACTTAATCTGCCTAGTTTGTGAGGACGGCGCGATAGCGGACCTGGTTCTTCTTAACGCGGACCAGGGCCTCGTTGGCATTGGCCATGGGGAATCGCTCGGTGATGGCCTTGACGCCGTGGCGGGCGGCGACGTCGAGCATCTGGTAGAGATCGCGCGGGCTGCCGGTGGGACTGCCGCTGATCGAGCGTTGACCGCTGATGAGCGGAAAGGCCTGGATGGAGATGGGCGAGGGGGGTACGCCCACGACGCAGAGCGTTCCCTTGGGGCGCAGGCAGTTGACGATGGCCTGCCAGTCCTGGTCCGCGCCGACGGTGGAGAGCAGAAGGTCGAAGGAGCCGGCGATCTTCTTGAGCGCGCCGTTGTCTCGGGTGTTGACGAAGTGGTGCGCGCCCAGTCTGCGCGCCTCTTCTTCCTTGTCGGTGGAGGTGGAGAAGGCGGTGACCTCCGCGCCGAAGGCCCGGACGAACTGCAGGCCGAGATGCCCCAGCCCGCCGATGCCGATGACTCCCACGCGCGAGGAGGGACGCACGCCGAGGTTGTGCAGGGGCGAATAGACGGTGATGCCGGCGCAGAGCAGGGGGGCGACGTTTTCGCTATCGAGCGCGTCGGGCACGGGGATGGCAAAGCGCGAGTTGACGCGGATGGAGTCGGCGTAGCCTCCATTGCGGCCGACGCAGGTTGGTTGCGCGGCGGCGCAGAGGTGCTCGTCGCCCTGACGGCACCACTCGCAGATGCCGCAACTGTCTGCCTGCCAGCCGATACCGACGCGCTGTCCGACGGTGAGGTCGCGGACCAGGGGGCCGACCGCCGAGACCGTTCCCACGATCTCGTGGCCGGGGATGAAGGGGAACTTGCTGAGGCCCCAGTCGTTGTCGATCAGATGAATGTCTGAGTGGCAGACCCCGCAATGCGAGATCTTGACTTCAACCTCGTTTGCTTTCAGTTCGCCCGGCTCGTAGTGGTACGGAACCAACTGAGCGCCTGCTGCGTGTACCGCCAATCCACGGATCTCTGTCGTTAGCATTGGATTCTTCGTCTCTTTCGGCATGGTCGTCACTCGCGTTCCTGGGCTATCTCTGAATGCTACATCACCGCGCAGGAATTCCCTGTGCAAGATGCCTGAGGCGCAGCTTCGCGCCGGCCATTTTGGGAAGGACTGAACAAGTGCTCGATGTTCCCTCAGGGGCTAAAGCCCCATTGATTATGTGGCTCATACGGCGGGACTGAAGCGTTTTCAGTAATGGTGTGGAATCTCGCAGTGCGAGCAAAAGCAGATTCCTCCGCTGCTCCACCCCAGCGAGCAAAGACCGCTCGCCGGGGACCCCGGATGCGCTGCGGAATGACAATTCTTGTCTCTATAGCAATA
>PLOU01000156.1 GCA_003142235.1 Granulicella sp. | reverse complement strand
CAGTGGCCATCGAACGGCCCTGGTCACGGACAAGCGCGGAGTCATCGGCGTCGTCACTCAGTCGCAGATGGAGGTCGAAGCGGACGAGGACTCCGGCGGGATTCTCGACGACTTGATATTCGCGCCACTCTTTCCCCACATGCANNTCTCCCACTCCTGATCGCGCCTGGATCGGAATCACCCGTTGAGCCGCAACATCCACGGCTGCGGACAAAGAACAAACGAAAAACACGCATTCCAGCCTCTGTTCGGCAGAACAGTCTAAAGGCAGAAATCTCCGCTCCCGGTCCTGCAATCCCGCGCGGGTAACCAGTAGTACTCAGTCGGTAACGTCTCCAACCTATAACTAAAATTCCTGGCGTCGTCTGCGATTTTCGTGTCCTTCCATTCAGGCCAAACCTATAATGTTGAAAATGCGCGGAGTGACAGCAATTTCCGAAACGCCCGGCACGGCCCTGAGAGAGGTCTGTGCAGATGCAACCTGAACGGCGACCCATTCCTGGAGTTCCTTCAACATGAACACCCCTCGTCTGTGTGATTTACGTACAGTCTTCCCCCTGCCCTTCGTTCTTCTCCTCGCAGGATTCATCGGTTTGGCCCCGTTGAGCGCTCGCGGTCAGTTTGCCACGCTGCTGGATACAACCTCGCGTTTCGCCGGCAACAGCACAGGCACGGGCGGTTACAACCAGGACGCGGGGGTTGCAACAGCCACCAGCCTGAATGTCCCGTCCTACATCGTCTTCGATTCGTTTGGCAACCTCTACATCTCAGACACGCAGAACAACTGCGTGCGCAAGGTGGACACCACCGGCCATATCTCCACGGTGGCCGGACTGCGCGTCAGCGGAGGCCCGGACACCTGCAATACCGCAAGCATCCCGGGGCCCGACCCCACACAGGGACTGCTGGCGCCCACCGGCCTGGCCATCGACAGATCCAACACGCTCTACATCGCGGACAGCCAGCACAACTGCGTGCGCAGCCTGGCCAGCGGAGTCGTCGACAGCTTCGCCGCAAACGCCCTGACCACGGTCGCCGGCACCTGCACCATCGTCACTACGAATTCGGACACGCCGGTGCCCATGGGCCTGGCCGTGGACAGCAGCTCCAACCTCTACATCTCGATCGTGGGCTCGGGGACGGGAGTCACCGTCAATCAGGTGGTGCGCCACCTGGCCGGCGCCCCGGCCACCACAATCTGCTCCGTTGCGGGTCAGCCCTCCACCTATGCAGCCGCCACGCAGTGTTCCGGTGTCACCGGCTCAATCACGCTCGACCGCCCCGCGGGCCTTGCCTTCGACAAGAACGGCAACCTCTTCATCGCCGATTCAAACAACGACTGCGTGCGCGAGATCGCCGGAATGACAACGCAGCAGACGGTGGTTGGGCAGTGCACCAACGACCACTCCGGCAGTTCGGCGACGCCCCTCTTCAATCCCTACGGGCTGGCCTTCTCGGCGGACGCTTCGCTCTACATCTCGGAGTCCGGGACCGGCCACAACAATGTGGTCAGCTTCAACTCCGGCACCAACACCCTGTCCCTCATCGCCGGCCTCTCCACCGGGGCCTCCGGCCCGTACAACGTCTCGCAGGAGGGCCAGGCTGCCTCGCTGGTTCCCCTCAACCAGCCCCTCGGCGTCACCACGGACACCGGTGGGAACATCTATCTGGCCGACTCGCAGAACAACATTGTCCGCAAGCTGGGCACCAACCTGGCCTTCCCGCCAACAAACGTGGGCTCGACCAGCGCGAGCCAGACCATCGTCTTCAGCATCAATCAGACGGTGAATCTCACCCTCTCGGTCGGAACGGACTTCAACCTCGTCGGCACCACATGCAGCGGCCCTCTCACGCACTCCGCCAACCCCATCTGCCAGGTCGTGCTCACCTTCTCTCCCACGCGTCCGGGCTATCGCTACTCCGCGCTGCAACTCAAGGACTCGATCAGCGGCAAGCTGATCAGCGTCGAACTGCAAGGCCTGGGCCTCGGCCCGCTCAGCCTGCTGGCTCCTGGCGTGGCCTCCACCCGCGCCTCCAGCCTGCGCGCCGCCATCGCCGTCTCCACCGACTCGGCCGGCGACGCCTATGTGCTGGAGCGGGGCAACGGCTCGTCCACCGCCGATGTGCTCTTCTATCCGGCGACCGGCGGTGCCGCTCAGGTCGTCGTGGCCCAGGGCGCGGGCATGGTCTCGCCCACCGCCATGGCGGTCGATGGAGCGGGTAACATCTTCATCGCCGATTCCGGCGTCGGCGGTCTCGGAGGCGGAAACATCATCCGCTTTGGCGCCGACGGCTCCGTCAACACCTCCTATGCCACCTCCGTCCTTTACGTCAATGCCATGGCGGTCGACGGCTTCGGCGACCTCTTCCTCGCACAGGGCGGCTCCGTGCACTCCGTCACCGAGATCTACGCCGGCGGGCAGCGCCGCGTCGTCGCCGGCAGCGGCGCCGTCATCGACGCGAACAATGTGCCCGCCACCTCTGCCGTCTTCTATGACCCCAGCGGCATCGCGCTTGGCCCCAACGGCATCGCCGTCGCGGATGCAGGCACCCACTACGTCTATCTGATCGACAACTCCGGCATCATCCACATCGTCGCCGGCAACGGCACCACCTCCACCACCTCGCCCGGCGTGGCCACGGGCACGGGCCTCCTGACGCCGGACGGCCTCGCCATTGATGCGGCAGGTGACATCTACATCGCCGACGATGCTGCGAACATCGTCTACGCGGTCTACGCGGTGATGAGCAACGGGACCAACATCTATCCCGTCATCGGCACCGGGACCCCCGGCTACACCGGCGACGGTGGCCCCAGCACCGACGCCACCATCAATGCGCCGCTGGCCATCGCCCTCGACGGCTCCAGCGACCTCTTCGTCATCGACTCCGCCAACAGCGCGCTGCGCGAGGTCTCCTACCCGCGCACCAGCACCATCGGCTTCGGCAACGTGCTCATCAACACAACGTCAGCGCCGCCGATGTTGCAGTTCCTGGCCAACGCCGGCAACGTGACTCTCGCGTGGACGTCGCTACCCTTTACTACGACCGATACGTTGCACTACAACGTCTCGGCAGCCGCGACCACCTGCACCGCAACGACGGTCTCCGGCGGGGTCTGCGACATCGGATACACCTTCACACCCACGGCGGCCGGTCCCGCCCCCGCAGGCCAGTCGAACCTCTTCTCCAACTCCTACAACTCGCAGCAGACCGTCTTTTTTAACTCCAGCGGCTCATCCGGCTACTCCACCGGGCCTCTGCCCTTCACCCTCCTCTCGGAGACCGAGGTCTACGGCTACTCCTTCTCGGAGTCGTTCGCGTTCACCGGCATCTTCCCCGCCAGCGGCTCGATCGTCTTCTACTACGGCAGCCAGATTCTCTGCCAGACCTCGATAAGCAACGCATCGGCGGGCACAATCACATGCAACGCGAACCCGAGCGGCCTGCCCGTCGGCACTTACCCCGTCAACTTCACCTTCACCTCCACCAACTCGTATTACACATCGGTGACCGGAACCACCACCCTGAATGTCACCAAGGCCCCGCTGACGATCAACGTGAATAGCTACACGCGTCAGTATGGCGCGCCCAATCCCACATGCGGCTGGACCATCAGCGGCGTGGTCAACAACGACGTCATCAACGTCAGCTGCTCGATCTCGGCGACGACGCTCTCGCCGGTCGGGACCTATACCATCACCGCGAATGTCACCGGCGCAAACATCGCCGACTACAACGTGATCATCAATTTCGGCACGCTCACCATCACGCAGTCGGCGACGCCCCTGATCATTACGGTCAATAACGCCAGCCGCCCGTACGACACATCCAACCCGCCCTTCTCCAGCACCATCACCGGCGAGGCGCCCGGCGACACCTTCAACATCACCTACTCGACGTCGGCCACGATTCCATCGCCGGTCGGGAACTACGCCATCAACGGAAGCATCTCGGGCGCGAACCTGAGCAACTACTCCAGCATTCAGGTTGTCTCCGGTACGTTGTCGATTACACCGGCAACGACGGCCCTGGTCGTTTCATGCAACAGCACCAGCAGGCAGTACGGCACTGCCAATCCAACATTCGGCTATACGATCGGCGGACTGCTCAATGGCGACAACGTGACGGTCACTTGCTCGACCGCGGCGACGATCGCCTCTCCGGTCGGCGGCTATGCGATCATTCCGTCCATCTCCGGCCCGGCTGCGGCCAACTACAGCCTGACCGCGGTGCAGGGTACGCTGACCATCACGCCGGCGTCGGCGGTGACGATCACCGTCAACAGCGTCAGCCGACCCTACGGCACGCCCAATCCAACCTTCACCAGCACCATCAGCGGCGCGCTCAACGGCGACACGTTCCTTCTCACCTACACGACGCCAGCGGTGCTGAACTCTCCGGTCGGGCAATATGCGATCAACGCAAGCATTACGGGCGGATCGAACCTCAGCAACTATGGGAGCGTGACCGTCGTTTCGGGATTGCTGACGATTACGCCGGCGGCGGCGGTAACGCTCACGGTCAATAGCGTGTCCAGAGCATACGGCGCGGCCAACCCCACCTTCACATACGCCAACACCTCCGGCGTGCTCAACGGCGATACCTTCACCCTCGTCTACAGCACGGCGGCAACCATAGCATCTCCCGTCGGCAGCTACCCCATCACCGCTGTCGTCTCCAGCAGCGCCAGCAACTACACCTCCGTCACTGTCTTGCCCGGCACGCTCACCATCACGCCGGTGGCATTGCAAGTGACGTGCTCCAGCGCCAGCAGGCAGTACGGCACTGCCAATCCCGCGTTCGGCTATTCGGACAGCGGTCTGCTCAATGGCGACAACGTGACGTTCACTTGCTCGACTGTGGCGACGATCGCCTCTCCGGTGGGCAGCTACGCGATCACGCCGTCCAGCTTCGGCCCGGCTGCGGGGAACTATACGCTGAGTCCAGTGGATGGCACACTGACGATTACGTTGGCGTCGGCGGTAACGCTCACGGTCAATAGCGTGTCCAGAGCATACGGCGCGGCCAACCCCACCTTCACATACGCCAACACCTCCGGCGTGCTCAACGGCGATACCTTCACCCTCGTCTACAGCACGGCGGCAACACCGGCTTCGCCGGTTGGCAGCTACCCCATCACCGCTGTCGTCTCCAGCAGCGCCAGCAACTACACCTCCGTCACTGTCTTGCCCGGCACGCTCACCATCACGCCATTGGCCACGCCGCTGGTGATCACGGTCAATAACGCGGCGCGGGCCTACGCCGCCCCCAACCCAACCTTCACCAGCGCCATCACCGGAGCGGCCCCCGGCGACACCTTCACCGTCACCTACGCCACCACGGCGACCGTCCTCTCTGACGTAGGCAGCTACCCCATCACCGCCACCGTCACGGGCGCGAACATCGGCAACTACGCAACCGTCACCATCGTCCCCGGCACGCTGGCCATCACGCCGCTCGCCACCGTCACCACGGTGACAACCTCCGCCTCCCCCATCACCCAGGGCGCCAGCGTCACCTTCACCGCCGCCGTCACCTACGGGGCCAGCGTTCCCGTCACGGCCGCCACCGTCAACTTCTATAACGGCACCGGCACAACACCGCTCTGCGCGGCCACGCTCAACTCATCCGGCGTCGCCACCTGCACCACCTCCACGCTTTTAGTAGGCACTCTCACCATCACGGCCACCTACCAGGCGACCCTCGACTTCGCCTCCAGTTCGGGCACAGTCGCCCAGGCCGTCAACACCGGCAGCTTCACCCTCACCGCCACTCCGCCAACCCAGTTCATCAGCGGCCCGGGGTCCTCGGTCTACGCAGTCACGGTCTCCTCGGTCCAGGGCTTTGCCGGCCCGGTATCGCTCGCCTGCTCGGGACTTCCGGCTGATGCCACCTGCACCTTCGCCACCCCCACCGTGACCCTCACCGGCACGGGCAACGGGGACAGCGTCACCACCACCATGACCGTCACCACCACCCTGGCAGACGCGCGGCTCATCCTTCCCGCGCTTCCCGCTCCCGCCGGCAGAACGCCCAGCGGCCTCTCGCCGATCGCCTTTGCCGCCGTCTTCCCCTTCGGGCTGCTTGCCTTCTTCGGCTTCTCGCGCCGCAGGCGTGGCAGCCCGCGCTCCGGCCGCGCGCCGAACCTGCGTCTGCTCCTCGCGCTTTGCTGCACCGCCGCGATCGTCAGCCTCGCGGGCTGCGCGTGCCTGTCCAGCATCAATCAGGTCTACACCATCCCCATTACCGGAACCACCACCGTCAGCGGAGTGGCTGCGCAATCCACCTCCGTCTCGCTCACCGTGGCCCAGGAGTAGCCGGACCGGTGGAGTAACTTGCTCGATTCCCGTTCCACCCGTTTCGGCAGGAGTCTGAAACACTGATGTGGAGGAAACCATGATGCACCGGCGCTCATCCAAGCTCGTCCGCGCGCTTCTGCTGGCCGCAACCGCCGCCCTCGTCCCGCTCTCGGCCGCGGCCCAGGCTGCGCCCGCGGGAACGCAGGCGCCCATCCCATCGCGTGCCGACCTCTTCGGCGGATACACCTACTTCCATCCCTTCAACAGCACCCTCGACGGCTACGCCTACGAGCCCATCGTCAAGGGAGGAATCGGCAGCGTCGCCGGCTACTTCGGCAACCACTTCGGCGCCGTCATCCAGGGCGCGGCCTCCCCCTACGGCCCCAACGACTGCTCCTACGTCGCCCAGGCCGGCCCCATCGTCCGCTGGCAGTACGGCCGAGTCGTTCCCTTCGCCCACCTGCTCTTCGGCGGGGCCCGCGCCGGCGGCCCGCTGGTCCAGCCCTGCACCTGGGGATACGGCGCCACCGCCGGCGCCGGCTTCGATTACATCCTGCCATACGCGCCGTTGCACAATCGCCTCGCCCTCCGCCCCATCCAGGCAGACATCGAGTACTCCGACATCAACTTCGGCCCCAACACCGCGCCCACCTTCTTCAACGGCGGAGTAGCCAAGATCACCGCATACCGCCTCAGCGCCGGCGGTGTCATCCGCTTTGGCGGGTCCACCGAAGAGCTTCCCGCGGCCTATGGCTGCGTCGTGCAGCCCGTCACTGTCTTCCCCGGCGACCCCATCACCGTCACCGGAAGCGTCATCAACCTCGAAACCGGTCGAAAGCTGAAGCCCGTCTACACCTGGGAGACCAACGGAGGCCAGATCGAGGCCACCGACGATGTCGCCATCATCTCCACCGCCGACCTCGCCGCCGGCGACTACGTCGTCACCGGCCGCGTCAGCGAGGGCAGCCGCCCCACCCAGCACGCCGAGTGCGCCGCCAGCTTCCGCATCCAGGCCTACGATCCCCCCACCATCTCCTGCTCGGCCAACCCCAGCAGCATCCTGCCCGGAGGAGTCTCCACCATCACCTCCGAGGGCCGCAGCCCGCAGAACCGCCCGCTCAACTTCTCCTTCGCCACCACCGCCGGACAGATCGCCGGCAACAAGGCCACCGGCACCCTCTCCGCCGCCGACGTCAGCCCCGGCATCATCGACGTCACCTGCAACGTCGTAGACGACCTCGGCAAATCGGCCTCCTCCACCACCACCGTCACCGTGGTCGCCCCGCCGCCGCCGCCCGCACCCGCCGCGCGCACCCTCTGCAGCATCTCCTTCGACCGCGACCGCAAGCGCCCCGTCCGCGTGGACAACGAGGCCAAGGGATGCCTCGACGACATCGCACTCGAGATGAACCGCGAGTCCGACGCCACCCTCATCGTCGTCGGCAAGCACGGTCCCGAGGAGGCCCCCGAGGCATCCGCCGAACGCGCCCTCAACGTCCGTCAGTACCTCACCGCCGAGAAGGGCATCGACGCCAGCCGCATCGAGCTGCGCTCCGGCGAGTCCACCGGACGCTCCGCCGACAACATCCTCGTCCCCCCCGGCGCCACATGGGACACCGGAGGAACCACCCGCTTCGATCCAACCCGCGTCCCCCGCCACGGAGAGCCATACCCCACCGCCCCCCGCTAGTGTCCTGAGTCATTAATTCGCAGCATTAAACCAAGGGCCAAAGGCCCACTCTATACCAGCCTGGGGCGCAGCCCCAGGATACATTTCGCCACAAAGCAGAGGGCTGAAGGCCCGATCTATTCTTTTGCGAACTTCTGACTCAGGACACTAGCGAAGGGTGGGTCTACCTCCAACTCCGACCACTGTCTGTTCTTGCTGTCATCCTGAGCGCGTCTTTCGAGCGCGAAGGACCCCGATGAACTTGCGCCCACCCCAACCGCCCACCCCTTTCTCTCACAAATGCGGAGCACTTGCCTTTGCCTTTTTCCGGAGGGAGCAGGGGCCTTCAGGCCCCTGAATGCAGCCTGATTGAATTGTGGCTTTAGCCACGGGCATCTCGCTAATGCAGCCGGGTGCCGGGTGCCCCATCCTTCGCTTTTTTCTAGTGTCCTGAGTCATTAATTCGCATTACAAAACCAAGGGCCAAAGGCCCACTCTATACCAGCCTGGGGCGCAGCCCCAGGATACATTTCGCCACAAAGCAGAGGGCTGAAGGCCCGACCTATTCTTCAACGAACTTCAGACTCAGGACACTAGCGAAGGGTGGGTCCTACCTTTAACTCCTCCCGCCTGCCCGAAAGATTTTTTTCCCGAATTTCCCCGTAAATCCGCGTGTCAAGCCCCTCGACCCACCAAAATCGCCTCAACCAACAGAAAACAAAAGAGAAATAACTTTCCCCAAAGTGGCATAGTAGTTATGCTCCGCTTGCTACAATTAATATATGGATCAATTCCATCGAGCCTGTGCAGAAACCGCCGCTCGCGCCGTTCTTTCTCAACCGAATAAGCCGCACTGAATCAATGTTTTGCCAGCAACTCCCACACGGGTCGTCATTCTGGCGCAGCCGCCACTGAAGTCGTCATTCTGGCGAAGCCAGAATCTCCGTATTTGCCTTTATTGCGCCGTTGCACTTCAGGAGAACCGAATAAGCCGCACCGAATCAGTATTTTGCCAGCAAGTTCCATGCAATGAATATCTTGCCGGAGCCATCCGCGCTAAATCCGCCATTTCCACCCATAACTCGTATGTTATGAAAATTTTAGCCACAACCTCCATGCAATGAAGATTTTGGCCGCCACACCCCGCACAACCGATTGATTCCAGGCAACTTGCTCCTAACATATTCATTATGAGTATTATCCCTGTAGCCACCACATAACAAACAACTTACCACCAATCTAACGCCAAGGGGGGATGGCAGGGGGAGGGGAAGAATAAAAAGCGAACAGACGACGAACAAGAGACGAACAAGCGTCTCGATTCTTAGACCTGGCATTGAGGACGCGATTGCCCTGAGCGGCCGATCTTCGCCGCGCGCCCTCCGCTCTTGGTAAGCTTGCCTCTGAGTCAATCCATGCCGATCCAGTCCATCAATCCCGCAACCGGATTTCTGCTGCGCAGCTTCACCCCACTGACCGACGAGGCCCTGCTGGAAAAGATCGCTCTCGCCGAAACCACGTTCGCACGCACTGCGGAGATCCCGCTCGCCCATCGCGCGCTCTGCATGAACAAGCTCGCGCACCTTCTGGACCGCGAGACCGCAGACCTCGCCGCGCTCATCACCACCGAGATGGGCAAGCCCATCGCGCCGGCCCGCGCCGAAGTCGCCAAGTGCGCCGCCGCCTGCCGCTTCTACGCCGGTAACGCCGCCCGCATCCTCGCGCCGGAACCGGTCGACGCACCGCCGCTTGACGCCACCGTCCGCTGGGACCCGCTCGGTGTCATCCTCGCCGTGATGCCCTGGAACTTCCCCTTCTGGCAGGTCTTCCGCTTCCTCGCGCCCGCTCTGATGGCGGGCAACGTGGGCCTGCTCAAGCACGCCTCCAACGTCCCTCAGTGCGCGCTCGCCATCGAAGCCCTCGTCCGCCGCGCCGGCTTTCCCCGCGGCAGCTTCCAGACGCTCCTCATCGAAGCCAGCCAGGTGGAGATGGTGCTCGCCGATGAGCGCGTCGCCGCCGTCACGGTCACTGGCAGCGAGTCCGCTGGCCGCGCCATCGCCGCCCAGGCCGGATGGCTCATCAAGAAATCCGTCCTCGAACTCGGCGGCAGCGACCCCTTCATTGTCATGCCCTCGGCCTCGCTCGACACCGCCATCGCCGCCGCCGTCGCCGCCCGCTGCGTCAACAGCGGCCAGTCCTGCATCGCCGCCAAGCGCTTCCTCGTCGCCGACTCCATCTATGACGAATTTGAAACCCGCTTCGTCGCCGCCATGGACGCCATGAAGGTCGGCGACCCCACGCGCGAAGACACCCAGATCGGCCCGCTCGCCACCAGTGCGCAGCTCGACGAACTCGACGCCCAGGTGCAGACCGCAATCCGCGACGGCGCGCGCCTGCTCACCGGCGGAGAGCGCATCGCAGGCCGCGGCAACTTCTACAAGCCCACCGTCCTCGCCGGCCTTCCCCGCACCGCGCCGGTCTATCGCCAGGAGGTCTTCGGCCCCGTCGCAATGCTCTTCCGCTTCACCGATATAGACGAGGCCATTGCCATCGCCAACGACACCCCATTCGGCCTTGCCGCCTCCGTCTGGACCGCCAGCCGCGACGAGCAGCGCCGCTTCGCCTCCGCGCTCCAGTGCGGCGCCGTCTTCTTCAACGCCCAGGTGGCCAGCGATCCCCGCCTGCCCTTCGGAGGCGTCAAGCGCTCCGGCTACGGTCGCGAACTCTCAGCCGCCGGAATGCGCGAGTTCCTCAACGCCAAAACCGTCGTCACCGCCGAACCGGGACCCACCCCATGAACCTACTTCAGTTCAATCCCCGCGAAGAAGTAGCCAATCTCGAACGCCGCTGTCTCCTCCGCGTCCGAGCCGTGGATCGCGTTCTCGCCGATCGACTCCGCATACTTTTTGCGGATCGTTCCCTCCTCGGCCTGCGCCGGATTGGTCGCACCCATCAGCTTGCGCAGATCGGCGATTGCGTTCTCCTTCTCCAGCACCATGGGAAAGATCGGCCCCGAGCTCATGAACTCCGTCAGCCCCGCGAAGAACGGCTTCCCCGCATGGACCGCATAAAAACCCTCGGCCTGCGCCCGCGAGATCGACGCCCGCTTGATGGCCACAATCTTGAACCCGGCCTTCTCAATCTGCGCCAGAATCGCCGCCGTAACCCCCTTGCGCACCGCGTCCGGCTTGATGATGCTGAATGTTCTCTCTGACAAAATCCTTCTCCTCTGCGCGAAAATGCGCTGTCTCCAGTGTAAAGCCTGCTCGCCTTCCGTCTACAGTAGAGCAATGCGAAAGACAGCCTGGATCTGGTTTGTCGGATGTGCGGCCTGGATCGTGGACGGCGTGGTGCAGCTTCACGTCCATGCGCTCCTTCACGCACGACTCGCCTTCACCGTAGCCCTGCTCTTCCTCGCCGCCGGCCTCTTCTACCGCAACCAGAAACAATAAAAAGCGTGGCGCACCATCGGCGCGCCACGCTCTGTCTTCTCTCGAACGCGAATTTATGCCTTGCCCAGCAGCCTCGCCATCGTCGCGCCCATCTCTGCCGGCGACTTGACGACGTGGATTCCAGCCGCTTCCATCGCCGCCATCTTGCTTGCGGCCGTGCCCTCGCCGCCGCTGATGATCGCGCCAGCGTGGCCCATGCGACGTCCCGGAGGCGCCGTCTGTCCCGCAATGAACCCGACCACCGGCTTCTTCACATGCTCCTTGATGAACTGCGCCGCCTTCTCCTCCGCCGTTCCGCCGATCTCGCCGATCATGATGATCGCCTCGGTCTCCGGATCGTCGTTCAGCAGCCGCAGCGCGTCGATGTGCGTCGTCCCGATGATCGGATCGCCGCCAATCCCGATCGCCGTCGATTGCCCGATGCCGCGCACCGTCAACTGGTACACCGCCTCATACGTCAGCGTGCCCGAGCGCGACACAATCCCCACCGAGCCTTCCTTGTGGATGCGCGCCGGCATGATGCCCACCTTGGCCTTGCCCGGAGAGATCACCCCCGGACAGTTCGGCCCCACCAACCTGGACTTCGACCGCTTCACAACCTCCCACACCTTCACCATGTCCAGCGTCGGAATGCCCTCGGTAATGCAGACGATCAGCGGCAGCCCGGCGTCCTCGGCCTCCAGAATCCCGTCCGCGGCAAACGGAGGCGGCACAAAGATCATGGTCGCATTCGCGCCCGTGGCGTTGACCGCCTCCTCCACCGTGTTGAAGACCGGCCAGCCCTCGTGAATCGTCCCGCCCTTGCCCGGCGTCACTCCGCCAACCACCTTGGTCCCGTACTCCTCGCAGGCCTTGGCGTGGAATGTTCCCTCATGCCCGGTAATCCCCTGCACAATCAACCGCGTCTTTTTATCAACTAATACTGCCATTACTTGCCCCCTTTCGCGGCGGCGACAGCAAGGTCGGCAGCCTCTTTCATCGTTGCTCCCACTTGGAACTTAATGCCGGACTCGGCCAGAATCTTCCTGCCCTCTTCGACATTCGTGCCTTCCAGCCGCAGTATGATCGGCAGCCGTACATTCAGCTTCTTCGTGGCCTCAACCACCGCCGACGCCAGAATGTCCACGCGCAGAATCCCGCCAAAGATGTTGATGAAGATCGCCTTCACGTTGGGATCGGTCAGCAGAATCTCAAACGCATTCTCGATCTGCTCCTGGCTGGCGCTTCCGCCCACATCCAGAAAGTTCGCCGGACTTCCGCCCGCGTAGCTGATGATGTCCATCGTCGCCATCGCCAACCCGGCGCCGTTCACCATGCACGCAATGTTGCCGTCCAGCTTGATGTAGTTCAGGTTGAACTTCGACGCCTGCACCTCCAGCGGGTCTTCCTCCGCCAGGTCGCGCAGCGCCTGCAGGTCCTTGTGCCGGAACATCGCGTTGTCGTCGAAGTTGATCTTGCAGTCCAGAGCCATCAGGCTTCCGTCCTTGGTCGTGATGAACGGATTGATCTCCATCAGCGACGCATCGCTTTCGACGTACGCCTTGTAGAGGCCCATCATGAACGACACCGCCTGGTTGATCTGCTTCTTTTCCAGCCCCAGCTTGAAGGCCAGCCGCCGCGCCTGGTACGGCTGTAGGCCGAGCGCCGGCTCGATGGTCTCCTTGTAGATCAGATCCGGAGTCTCCTTCGCCACCTTCTCGATCTCCATGCCGCCCGCCTGCGACGCCATGAACACAATCTTGGCCGTCGCGCGGTCCAGCACCAGCCCAAGGTAAAGCTCACGCTCGATCGCCGATCCAGCCTCGATCAACAGCCGCTGGACTTTTTGACCGCTCGGCCCTGTTTGGTGAGTGACAAGCTGCATCCCCAGGATCGCCTTGGCCGCCGCGTTCGCGTCCTCGATCGTCTTGGTCACCTTCACGCCGCCGCCCTTGCCCCGGCCTCCAGCGTGGATCTGGGCCTTCACCACCACCGCCAGATTGCCCTTGCTGAACAGCGTTTTCGCCGCCGTCTCCGCCTCTTCCACTGTGGTGGCCATCGCGCCGTCGGGCACGGGCACGCCGTACCTCCGCAGAATCTCTTTTGCCTGGTACTCGTGGATCTTCATGTTTTGTTTGTCTCGGTTCTGAATAGAAAGTTGCTCGCAGTCCGATACTAGTGGATTGCCGCGGATCGGAGCAATCGCCGCGCCCCGTTTTGTGCGTTTATCGCCCAAATTGGTCGATATTCGTCCCTCCGCGGCGCCCTGCGCCAGCCATTGGCAAGGATTGCCAATTGCGCTACCATCGAATCAGTATTGTCATGGCCAGAAGAGGTTCCCCATGCCCACCCGCAACGTCAGTCTCACCGTTGAACTGGACCGGTTTGTCGCAAGCAGAATCGAGGCTGGCCGCTATGAAAATGCCAGTGAGGTCGTCCGCGCGGCGCTCCGTACGCTCGACCGCGAAGAGCGCGAGTTTGAAGTCAAGCTCGCTGCCCTGCGCACCGCCATCGACGAGGGCGACGCAAGCGGCATTGCCAAAGGCAACTCCTTCGCCCACATCAGAAAATCGCTGAAACTCCCCGCGCAGGAGCGTTAGCCGATGGCGGCCTTCAAACTCTCCCGGCGCGCCGAGGCAGACCTGTTGAACATCGGAGCCTACACGCTCGATCGCTGGGGCGAAGAGCAGGCGGTTCGATACATCGCTCAGTTGGAAGCCTGTTGCCAGCGACTCGCCGATCAGCCTCTGCTGGGCCGCGCCTGCAATCACATCCGGCCCGGTCTGCGCTGCATGGAACAGGGAAGGCACATTGTCTTCTACAGACCTGCCGCCGAGTTCGTCTTCATCTCCCGCATCCTCCACCAGAGCATGTTGCCAGCACGTCATTCCATGGACGAGAAGTCTTAATTCCCGACGAGAATTTTTCGTCAATATTGAATTCCTGCCCGCGCCTGATACCCTTCCCTCATGGGCCTGCATGAATACATGAAGCGCGTCGTCGAGCAGCGCGAGGTCCTCTCGCGCAGCCAGGCGCGCGCCCTGCTCAACCTCGTCCTCGCCGGCAGCACCCAAGCCGATCAGCCCGGCAGCTCCCACTCCCTCCAGCTCGCCGCGTTGCTCGGGGCCATCGCCGCCCGAGGCGAGACCGCCGCCGAACTGGCCGGCTTCGCCGAAGCCATGCTTGCCGCCGCGGTCCCCGTCCCCCTCGACGAGGCTGAGCGAAGCCTCCTGGTCGACACCTGCGGCACCGGTGGAGACGACACCGGCACCTTCAACATCTCCACCGCCGCCGCCCTGGTCGCCGCCGCGGCGGGTGCAACCGTCGCCAAGCACGGCAACCGCGCCGTCACCTCGCTCTGCGGCTCGGCCGATGTCCTCGAAGCCCTCGGCATTCCCATCGCTCTCACCCCCGCCGCCGGGGCCGAATCCCTGCGCCGCCACCGCTTTGCCTTCCTCCACGCTCCCGGCCTGCATCCTGCCATGAAGGCCGTCATGCCCGTCCGCCGAGCCCTCGGCGTGCGCACCGCGTTCAACGTCCTCGGTCCGCTGGCCAACCCCGCCGGAGCCCGCGCCCAGGTCATGGGCGTCTACTCCGCCCGCCTCGTCCCCATCGTCGCCGAGGCCATGCTCCTGCTCGGCATCCGCCACGCTTTCGTCGTCCACGGCGCAGTCTCAGACGAAGCCGCCGCAAGCGGCTCTGGCATCGACGAGATCTCCATCTCCGGCCCAACTCAGATCGCCGAGGTCCGCGGCGACACCGTCACCTTCAGCCATCTCACGCCCGATCAGGTCGGCCTCGCCTCGGCTCCCATCTCTAGCCTGCGCGGGGGCGATGTCGCCACCAACGCCGCCATCCTCCGCGCCATCTTTGCCGGAGAACCCGGTCCGCGCCGCGATGTCGTCCTGCTCAACGCCGCCGCCGTCCTCATCGCGGCCGATGTTGTCCCGTCCTCCACGCCAGACAGCCACCAGGCCTTCCGCAACGCCATCGCCATCGCCGCCCGCGCCATCGACTCCGGCTCCGTCGCCGCGCTGGTCGCCGCGCTCGCCCGCACGGAACCATAACCCCTCCCCAGCCCGCCGTCATCCCGACCGGAGGCGGCGCACTTTGCCGCCGCAGTGGAGGGGCCCCCGCATTTGCTTTTCATCTGAACACTGACAACTTACCCCTCCACCACGGAACCATAACCCCTCCCCGCGCGTACAATCCTCCAGCAACGTACAACATACAACGTACAACGTCCTCACCCAGGAGAATCCCATGGCCTCATTCCCCCAACAGCCCCCCGCCATCATCGATCCCTCGATGGTCACCACCGCCCTCGAGCTTCCCGGCTACCGCATTGTGCGCAACATCGGCGTGGTGCGCGGCATCGTCGTCCGCTCGCGCAACCTCTTCGGCACCATCGGCGCCGGCCTGCAGACGCTCATCGGCGGCAACATCACCCTCTACACCCAGCTCTGCGAGAAGACCCGCCAGGACGCCTTCGTCATGATGGCCCAGCACGCCGCCCAGGCCGGCGGCAACGCCGTCATCATGGCCCGCTACGACGCCAACGAGCTCATGCAGGGCGTCACCGAAGTCCTGGCCTACGGCACCGCCGTCGTCGTCGAAAAACTTTAGCGACGCCTATCCTCTTAGGGAGCCCGAACGGCTTGTCGCTGCCTGCGTAGGAGTAGACCTCCAACATACTCAAGCTGCCATTGCATGCGAAGAGCAGAATTCCTACGGGCTGATCGTCTACTGTGGCACCGAAGTCACTGATGAGCCTCTCGCCTTTGCGTGTTGGCGGATTGCCTTCCAATGCAAAGTCGACCGTTGGACAGCCGCAGGTGCATTTGGAGACCACTCGGAGCGCGTCGATCTGCGAGGCGTATGGCAGATACTGCGGATCGCCATGCTCCAGAAGCCAGTGGACGAGGTCTCGTTCCTGCTGGGTAGCAGGACGATCCAATGCTTCATGCATGTTGCTGGACTCACTGATGCGTTGATTTTACCGGTTGCGGCGGCGATGCGTCGGAGCTATTTGCCCTTGTAGGGGATTCCGCTGACGGCATTTACCAGGCCGACGTAGCCGCCGGACTTCTTTTCTCCCCAGGCGATATACCAGACGGGCGCGTTCAGGGCGGCGGTGTTGCCGAGTTCAAGCGAGGTAAGCGGCTTGTCTGGATTCTTTGCCAGCCAGGCCGCTGCGTCGGTCGCGGAGATCTTGTACGCGGCGTCCGAATCGGTATTGAAGAAGGACACATCAATGGGCATGGCGTCGCGCGTGGGACCGCTCCAGGGGCGGGGAGTGCCGGCTGTGGTTCCCTTATGAATCTCCGGCAGTGCGTCGGCGATTGAGTAGGTATAAAGGCGGAACTGGTGCAGGCTGGGTGAGCCGACCGCTACCTCCCACATGGCCGCTTTGCCCGCTTGATTCTTGAATCCCGGGACCTCTTTCTGCGAGAGGCGCATGATCTGGGCGTCGCTGCTCCAAGCCAAGGCAGCCTTGTAGATGGGCCAAAAGGCGGTCTTGCCGGTAACGAGTTGGGGCGGGGCCGCGGGCGTGGTTGCAGTTGCCGCGGTCTGTCCGCTGCCTGCCGGTGGGTTCGATTGCGAGCATCCCGCCATCATCGCAATGGCAATAGCGACTACGCCGACAGAACATTTATTGAGCCTGGCTCCCATGAGTCCTCCCCGTTCGCGTACAGATTGTTTGCCAGGAGACACTAGCCATGGTTGGCCGCGTCTCCAAATGGCGGGAGACGGGGTGCGCACGCTGGTGACCCCAGCGAAACGGTATCGCTTGCCGACGTTGATTTCGGCCAGCTTCCGTGAAGAGAATTGTACGGATTGCGAGGGGCCGGCTATGTGATACGGATCACAAGAGGCACGCTATTTGCGGCGGAGGATTTGGCGCGGGAGCTTGGAGCCGGTGGCGAGGAGGGTGAGGGCTGCGGCGGCGATCCAGACGATGCTGGCGAGGGCGATGGTGAGGAGGTCCTTCGGGTGGGTGGAGACGGGCGGGAGGAGGTGGGCGGCGGCGGCGGTTGCGGCGTAGGCGACGAGCGCGGCGACGAGCGCGCGGCCCAGTTCGCCGAACTCCAGGTGGGCGAGCGAGACCAGGCGCTTGCGATGGAGCAGGAGGGCCAGCGAGGCGGTCTGGACGAGGATTCCAATGTCGGATGCGATGGCGAGGCCGGTGAGGCCGCGCGCGTGGAAGAGGCCCCAGTACATCGGAATGGAGAGGACGGTGATGAGGGTGCCGGTGATCATGGGCGTCTTGGTGTCGCTGGCGGCGTAGAAGGCGCGGGCGTAGATTCCCTGCACCGCCCAGAGGGCCAGGGTGATGGCGAGGACGGAGAAGAGTTGCGTGATGGCGGTGGCGTCGGCGCGGCTGAACTTTCCTCCGCGCGCGAGGAGGTCCATGAGCCAGGGGGCGAGGGCGATCATCCAGGCGGAGACGATCAAGCCGACGGCGGCCAGGCGCGAGACGGAGCGACCGACCGAGGCGGAGAAGTCCTGGGCGCGGCCCTGTTGAAAGAGCGAGGCGAAGAAGGGCAGCGAGGCTGCGCCGGCGGCGGGGCCGATGACGTTGAAGGGCGCGTTGAAGAGGTCCTTGGCGTTGCCGATCAGCGTGATGCCGCCCTCGCGGGTGGAGGCGAAGTAGCTGAGGAAGTAGTTGTCGAACATGACCAGTGAAACACCGATCATCAGCGGGAGCGAGAGCCGGAACCACTCGCGGAAGGCGGGCGAGCGGAAGTTGACGACGGGGTGGTAGTGCAGACCGGTGCGGAACGCGCCCAGCGAGTTGAGCAGCGCGGAGCCGACGATGACGCCGCCGAGCACGCCCCAGGCCAGCGAGTAGATGCCGAGCCGGCGATGCAGCAGCAGAGCGCCGAGGATGATTCCGGCGTTGTAGATGAGCGGGGTGAAGGCCTGGTAGATAAAGATCTTGCGCACCTGCAGGCGCGAGCTCATGACGCCGCCGATAAAAAAGAAGAGCTGCGCGGGCAGCATCAGGCGGGTGAGCGAGGTGCAGAGCGCGGCGCCGACGAGGTCGCGGCGGTAGCCTTCGAAGAAGAGCCAGACATATTGCGGCGCGAAGATTTCGCCGAGCAGGATGCCAGTGCCGAGAACGACCAGCATGGTGGTGAGGATGACGGAGAGAGCACGGTCGCCGCCCTCTTCATCGCCTGCCTCGCGGTAGCGGTTGAGGATGGTAATGACGGAGATGGATGCAGCGCCGCCGATCAGGAAGTAGTTGATCAGGTCAGGCAGACGGAAGGCGGCGCGGTAGGCGTCCTGTGCCATGCCCGCGCCGAAGATGTGGTTCACGATCTTGATGCGGGCGAGGGCGAGGAGGCCGGAGAGCAGCGCGCTGAGCATGAGCAGCATGGCCGCGGAGCCTGCGGTGTGTTTGCCGGTGAGGCGAGGGGATGCGTCCGGGGATGGAACTGGCTGCGGCTGAGGGGTCAAGCTAGTGCCCATCGTCTTCGGAGATAGAGCCGGGGGGCAGGGCTTCGAAGAGGAGCTCGCCAGTGGGAGTGCGGCGGGATGGGCGCGCGGGAGAGGCTGGAGGCGGGGTGGGCTGGGTGCGTGAGGAGGCTCGGCGCGAAGTGCTGCTGCCGGCAACGGGCTGGCTGCCGTTGGCGGGTTTGGGCTGGAGCTTGCGGGCGGGTTGCTGCGCGGCGGAGCTTCTGGCAGCGACGGGCTGGGAGAGCATGGTGGCGAGAGCGGCGAGCTCGCGGCGCAGATTGCGCAACTGCTTTGTGTCGGGCAGATCGGATGCGAGCAGGGAGAGCTGCGGGCCCTTCTGCCTGAACTCGGCCTTGAGCACTTGGCGCGCGCCGGGAATGGTGTATCCCTCGTCCTTGAGGAGGGTCTTGACGCGAAGGGCGAGTTCGACATCGCGGCGGCGGTAGAGACGCTGTCCGGTGCCTCCCTTGTTGGGCTTGAGCTGCGGGAACTCACTCTCCCAGAAGCGCAGGACGTAGGCGGGGACCTCGCAGAGGCGGGCCACCTCGCCGATGCGGAAGTAGAGCTTGTCGGGGATCTCGGACGCGAGCGCGCCGGAGCCATGCGGAATGCCGCGGATTGGCTGGTTGTGTGCCATTGGCCAGACCCAAACCCTCCCTTGCAGTCGAGACTGAAATACTAAACCTGAAGTGCTTGTTTTGAAATCAGGTTTTGCAAACCCGGTCTGGAATCCGATATGGCCCCGTCGCCGAACCATTCTGTAGCAGCCCGTGGCAAACCGGCACACGCCCCATAAGCTGCCTAGAAGGGATTCAGTTTGGCGAGGCCCTTCTTCTTCTTGTGCTTGCTGGAGGAGTCGTCGGATTTGTCGAAGGCCGGCTTGGGCTTCTTGCCGTCTGCCGGGGCAAGTTGCGCGGGTGGCTGCGATCCGGGAGTCGCTTCGTTGACGGCGTCTGGAGCGGCGTCGGGCTTCTCGATCGGGGCGGTAATCGTCGCGATGGGCGGGGCGGCGGCCTTTATCCCTCCCATGTTGTCGCTGGGGCCCGGTTGGGCTGAGCCGCTGGTGGGCTCAGACTGCGCGGGCGCGGGGGACTCCGAGCCGGGAAAGACCGGAGGCGAGGCTGGTGCCGCGGTTGGCGCAGGCGAAGCCGAGGAGGGCGGAACGATCTCGATGCCCACGGAACTTCCGCCGGAGGCTGTTGCCGGGGTTGCTTCGCTTACGCTGGAGACCGCGGCGGAGGAGTCGGCGGCTGCGCCAGCGCCGGCGGCGGGCACGTCCTGAAGCGCGAGCGGCGCGGCGTTGGCGGCAGGCGCCGGGGCAGACGAGGCGGTCGTGGACGGAACCAGCGGGGCAGCCGGCGCAGGCGTTCGCGGTGCGTAGGCCGCGGGGTTCATCGCGGTGTTGAAGTCGACGGTGGCCTGGCGGGTGACGGTGGGCGCCAGCGTGGGCTTGGCGTCTTCCAGCGGCGGTTCGCCGAGGGTGGCGGCGGGGACCGTGTCTGCCTTGTGCAGGACGAAGAACTCGACGCGGTTGCTGAGGGTGTACTGGCCGCGGCTGTTTTCCAGCGCGGCAGAGGCGGCAGCCTGCTCCGGCGTGGGCGTTGGGATGGGAAGGCCCATGCCCACGATGCGGTCTCGCGCGTCCTCCACGTGCGGCGCGGCGGAGTGTTCGAGCACGACCTTGCTGTAGGCGGCGTAGGCCTGGTCGTCGTAGATCTTCAACAGCCTCGCCTTGCCCGCCTCGGGGAGCTTGAGGGTGCGGACAAAGCGCGCCTCGGTCTCGAACGCGTCGCCCAGGTTCACCAGCACGTCGTCCATGTGGCTGTAGAGGGGGTAGGTATCGACGACGGTCTGGTAACGGGCGATGGTGGCGGGCCAGTTGGCGTGGGTGGCGTAAAAGGCGGCAATATCGGCCTCGCGGGAGGCCAGTGTCTCCTGCACCTCGCGCAGGCGCTGTTTGGCCTGCGGGATGAGGATGGAATCGGGGAACTGCTGCAACATCAGGCGGTACGCTTCCTCGGCGTGGATGGTGTTGGAGTAGTCGCGGTCGGGCTTGTCCATCTGGCGGAAGTAGATGTCGCCGACGCGCATCTGTGCCTCGGCGGCCTCGGGCGAGTTGGGGAAGAAGGTGATGAAGTCCTTGTACTCCTGCTCGGCCTGGGTGAGGGCAGCGGTTCCGCCCTCCTTGAACCAGCTATCGGCGACGCCAAGCTTGGCGCGCATCATGTACTGCGAGTCGGGATAGGTGTTCAGCAGGGTCTGGAGGTCGAGGCGGGCAACGTCGTAGCGCCCGTGCTTCACGGCGTCCATGGCCTTGTCGTAGAGCGCCTTGTCGGGGAGCTTGGCGTCCTGCGTCTCGATGGGGTTGACCTTCTTGACCTTCTTGTCCTCTTTTTTGGTGTCCTTGGACAGGACGACTTTCTCATCTTTCTTCTGCTTGCGAACCTTGGGGACCTTCTTGTTGCTGAGAGCGATGTCGGGCTTCGGCTGGGCGGCGGCGGGTGCGGCGGCGTCCGATGTTGCGGCCGGAGGCGTCGTGGCGGAGGGGGATGCAGCGGTCTGGGCGGCGGCGTCCTGTGTTGGAGCCGCGGCCTGAGCGCGTGCGCCGATGGTTGCCGCCAGAAGCGCAGCCAGGGTGAGCGCGGCGCGCAGGTTGGAGAAGAGGGAACGGTCCTTGATGGTGGAGATCTGGATGTGTCTGGAGGTGGTGCTTTCGGTCATGCTTGGAACTCCATCTGCCACAGGCTGGGCGTTCTCGCGGGCGCGCACTCGGCGGGTGCAGGCTGAATTCTATTCTAGAGCAGATTTGCCTTGGCCGTGGCTCTGCGGAGGCTATCCAGGCTCACGGATCCGCTGCACTAACCCGCCGGCGCTGCGGCGCTAACCCGCCAGGGCCGCGGCGCGGGCGACACGCAACAGCTCGGCCGCGTTCTGCTCGGTGCGGCCTTTCTCGAAGACAGCAGAGCCGGCGACGAGCAGTTCCGCTCCGGCCTGGACCACGGAGGCGACGGTGTCGAGAGCGACGCCGCCATCCACCTCGATGCGGAAGTTGAGGCCCATCTCTTTGCGCAGCGCCGCAAGATAGGCGATCTTCTCGACGGCGAGGGGCAGGAACTGCTGTCCGCCGAAGCCGGGATTGACGCTCATCACCAGGACGAAGTTCACCATGGGGAGGACTTCGATCAGCGTATCGACGGGGGTGGCGGGATTGATGACGACGCCGGGCAGGACCTTGTGCTCCGTGATGTGCTGGAGGGTGCGATGCAGGTTGCGGCAGGCCTCCTGCTGGACGGAGATCATGTTGGCGCCGGCCTGGGCGAAGGCGGGGATGTAGGCGTCGGGATTCTCGATCATGAGGTGACAGTCGAGGGGGAGTTTGGTGATCGGTCGCAGCGCTTTGACCACGGGCGGGCCGAAGGTGATGTTGGGGACGAAGTGGCCGTCCATGACATCGATGTGGACGATGGTGCCGCCGCCGCGCTGGGCTGCGGCTACTTCATCGGCGAGGTGGGCAAAGTCGGAGGCGAGAATGGAGAATGCGAGTTCGATCATAAAGGCCAGGTTCGAGGTTCGAGGTTCGAGGTTCGAGGTGAAAGGTGCGCTGGGGGAAGTGTATCAGTGGACTGGTTCGACTGGCGTTTGTGGCGGCTGGCGCAGGGCTTCGGCTGCGAGCTTTGGGTCGCCGAGGGAGATGCGGGTGGCGGCGTTGAGGATGCGGCGAATGGGCCAGGAGGGTTTATCGGCCGCTTCTTCGCGGCGGAAGGAGCCTTCAGCTTTTGGGAAGAAGACTTCGCCGACGCGCTGCTTCTCGGGGCGATAGTACCAGCGGCGAAGGAGGGAGAGGTGGTCGGAGAGGGTGGTGAGATCGGGGACTGATTTGGGGTGCGGTCTGGCGCTGGTTGCAAGATCGCCGAGGAGTTCGGCGGCGCGGTCTTCGGGACTCGGCGTGGGGCTGTCTGCGGGATTAATCGCGGTTGCGGGAGTGAGCGCCGGTGCGGGTTCTAGACGCTCCGGGCCGACGAGGCAGCCGGATGCGAGGAGGAAGATGGAGGCTGCGGGTTCGGGTCCGGTGCAGGGTTCAGGTGAAGCAGGTCCCTTCCCCTTCGACTCACTGCGTTCGCTCAGGGTGCGGGATGACAACAATGGTGCGCTGCGGGATGACAACAACGAGGCGGGTTGGGCGGATTTCTGGATGATGACGGCGCGGAGGTTGGGGATGGGCTGGACGAGCGGATCGGCTAGGGCGGCGGCGGATTTGACGCGCAGAAACTGGGTGTGAAGCTGGGCGGCGCGCTCGAAGTCGAGGTCTGCGGAGGCCTGCTCGCGGTCGGCGGTGAGTTGGGTGAGGAGGGATTCGCCGTGGGTCGAGAAGAAGGCCTCGACGGCGACGGCTTCGGCTGCGTACGCGGCTGCGCCCTCGGGCGTGCAGGCCTGGTTGCAGGGCGCGAGGCACTTGTTCATCTCCTGATAGACACAGCCGGGATGCTCGGGATACGGCGCGAGGTCCTCGGTGCAGCGGCGGAGCTTGAAGAGGTCGAGGACCGCGTCGCAGTAGCGGTCGGCGGCGGCGCGCGAAGGGAACGGGCCGTAGGTGTGGGCGAGGGCGCGGCGGCTGAGGCGGTTGGTGGAGTAGACGCGCGGGAAGGCGTTCCCGGCGGTGAAGCGAAGGAAGAAGGGAGTGTGCAGGCGCAGACGGCGGCGGGCTTCGGCGAGGCCGAAGATGGCGGCGGAGGCGTGGTAGAGCGCGAGCGTGGACTCGAACTCGGAGCCGGTGATGGTGTAGTCGATGCGGGCGACGCGAGTGCGGAGGTTGAGGCGCTTACTTTGGGAGTCGGGCGGCGCGAGGATGCGGGTGATGCGGCGGCGGAGGTCGGCTGCGCGGGTGAGGTAAGGCTCGTCTTCGACACGCGGGCCGTGCAGGGCGAAGACTCCGGGGAGCGCGGGGATGGCGCGTAGAGCTTCGGCGGAGTTCTCGGGCGAGAAGGGGATGGAGCGCTCGAAGTGGAAGGACGCGGCCACAGGAGGATTGTAGGGCGTTCGCACGCCTTTTTGTCGCTTCGCATGGCCCTTCCGTTGGTCGGTACGGAATTTCAAGGATTCAACGAATACTGCCGGTCATCCTGGTCATGATTCATCCGAGCTTGTCAGCTGCCGGCGATGGTCATGCCATCGATGCGGAGGGTGGGGGCGGCGGAGGCGGTGCGGAAGACGAGGTCGTTGCCGATGGCGGAGATATTGCGGTACATGTCCTTGAGGTTGCCGGCGATGGTGATCTCTTCGACCGGGTATGCGAGCTCGCCGTTCTCGATCCACATTCCGGAGGCACCCTGGGAGTAGTCTCCGGTGACGAGGTTGACGCCGAAGCCCATGGTCTCGGTGACGTAGAGGCCGGACTTCACATCGGCGATGATCTGTTCGGGGGGCTGCGTGCCGGGCTGGAGGAAAAAATTGCCCGCGCCGATGCCGGGGTTTCCGGCCAGCGAGCGCGCGGCGTTGCCGGTGGAGCGGGCGAGGCCGAGCTTGCGGGCTGTATATGTATTTGTTACGTAGCTGCGGAGGATGCCGTGCTCGATGAGGACGGTGCGGCGGGTGGGCAGGCCTTCGCCATCGAAGGGAGCGGTGCCGAAGCCACCGGTCTTGAGATTGCCTTTATGGTCGAAGACCATCGTGCCGTCGTCGATGACGGTGACGTTCTCACCGGCGACGCGCTCGCCCAGCATTCCGGCGAAGAAGCTGGCGTGGCGATAGATGGCGTCGCCGTTGGCGGCGTCGAAGATATTGCCGACGATGGAGCGGGCGATCTCCGGGGAGAAGACGACGGGGGCCTGCTGGGTTCTGACCTGGCGCGCGCCGAGGCGTTGCAGGGTGCGGCGGGCGGCCTCCTGGCCGATGGCGACGGGGTCTTCCAGCAGGCGGGTGGAGCGGGCGGCCGAGTACCAGTAGTCGCGCTGCATCTTGCCGTCGGTGTCGTGGGCGATGGGCTGGGCGGAGAATCCGCAGTAGCTGCGGCGGAACTCGCCCGTGAAGCCGCGGGAGTTCATCAGGATCTTGTGTGAGGAGGCGGTGTCGAAGTCGCCACCGCCGGAGTTCTGGATGCGGGTGTCGAAGGCCATGGCGGCGGCCTCGACCTCGCGGGCGATACGGATGCGGTCGGCGGGAGGCTGCTGGTTGACGTCGTCGAAGTAGAGGTGTTGGGCCGCGGCATCGTGCTGGCCGAAGTCAGAGGCTTCGGGAAGGCCGGCGAAGGGATCTTCGGAGGTGATGCGGGCGAGGGTGACTGCGCCTTCGACCAGGCGGTCGATGCTTTCGCGGGAGAAGTCGGATGAGGAGGTACTGGCGGTCCTCTGGGCTTTACCGGAGGCAATGAAGACGCGCAGGCCGACGGCGCGGGAGCCGGACTCCTTGAGCGTCTCGACCTGGCCGAGACGGACGAGAGTGGAGAACTCGTCGCCCTCGTAGACGACAGCCTCGGCGTCGGTGGCACCGGCGCGGAGTGCGCGGGCGAGGACATCGGAGGCGAGCTGCTGGAGGTCGGCGGCGGCGGCGGTCTTGGTCGGCATTCTTACAGCGTATAACTCCCGGGGAATTCCTGGCTGCGGCAGATCGAGTTCCGTTAGCGGACGGGGTGCTCGGAGAGGCGGGGCAGGCGGCCGTCGGTGGCCTTGCGGAAGAAGATGCCGGCGGGGCAGTACTCGGAGTCGGTCTTGAGCTTGTGGGCGATGTGCGGCGGGGGCGCGTCGGGGAGGTGATGGCGGTGCAGCTTGACCGCGCCGGTGCAGTCGGAGCAACGGAACTCGGTGTCGTCGTCGGAGAGGGCTTCGGCGACGGACTTGAGCTTCCAGAAGGGCTCGTAGCCACCACCGGTCTTGAGGCGGCGGCGTTTGACCTGGCACTCGTAGATTTTTTCTGATTCGGCGGCCATATTGCTCCTTTGGGGTGATGGGTTGTGGATCGGGTTGAGGGCGTGTGAGTCTGCTCCGCTTTCTCGAAACAGAGGAGAAAGCAAGAGCGAAATACAGGGGTCCTTCACTCCGTTCAGGATGACGACGTAAAACAAGCAACGACAAAGACAAATGCGGATTCTTCCCCTTCGCAAACTCAGGGTCAGAATGACGATCTTGGTTGCGCGCGGCTATGCGACGGGGTTGGCGGAGGGCTTGGCCTCGCGGCCGTCGGTGGCGCGCTGGAAGAGCAGGCCGCTGGGACAGAACTCGGCGTCGGCGGAGAGCTTGTGCTCAACGTAGGCGACGGCCCCGGTTTTGCCGTTGCGGCCGAGCAGCTTGACCGCGCCGAAACAGTCCTTGCAGCGGAAGTCGGTGTCTTCGTCCACCAGGGCGACGGCGACGTTCTTGACCTTCCAGTAGGGCTCGTATCCTCCGCCGGCCTTGAGACGGCGACGGCGAACCTCGCACTCGTACATCTTTTCCCGTTCGACTGCCATTGAGCGACTTCTCCTCTCCTGCTGCTTGGTACGTTTCGAATTGCCGTCGATGCTTGCAGACGGCGCGACAGTTCAGTTGCAACGCTTCCTGGGAGAAGAGATGCTGTGCTACCCGGTTCCGCCGACCGTCATGCGGTCTAGCTTTGTGGTTGGCATTCCGACACCGACGGGGACCGACTGCCCGTTCTTGCCGCAGGTGCCGATGCCTTCGTCGAGGGCGAGATCGTTGCCCACCATTGAGACGAATTTGAGGGCCTCGGGGCCGCTGCCGATCAGCGTCGCGCCCTTGACGGGCTGCGTGACGCGGCCATCCTCGATGAGGTAGGCCTCGGAGGCGGAGAAGACAAATTTGCCGTTGGTGATGTCCACCTGGCCGCCGCCGAAGTTGACGGCGTAGAGGCCGCGCTGGACGGATTTGATGATGTCTTCGGGCTGGTCCGTGCCGGAGAGCATGTAGGTGTTGGTCATGCGCGGCATGGGGATGTGGTGGTAGCTCTCGCGGCGGCCGGAGCCGGTATTGGGCGCGCCCATCAGGCGGCTGGAGAGCTTGTCGGAGAGATAGCCGCGGAGGATTCCGTTCTCGATGAGGACGGTCTCCTGCGTGGGATTGCCCTCGTCGTCCACATTGATGGAGCCGCGGCGGTTGGGCATCCGTCCGTTGTCGACGACGGTGACTTTTTCGCTGGCCACTTTTTGGCCGATCAGTCCGGCGAAGGCGGAGGTCTTCTTGCGGTTGAAGTCGGCTTCGAGGCCGTGGCCGACGGCCTCGTGCAGCAGGACGCCGGGCCATCCCGGACCGAGGACGACGGGCATCTCTCCGGCGGGGGCGGCAATGGCGTTGAGCTGTAGAATGGCGGTGCGCGCGGCCTCGCGGGCGAAGTGCTCGGGGGAGTGGGCGCCTTCAAAGTAATCGAGTGTCACGCGGCCTCCGCCGCCGGATGTGCCGCGCGTGGTGCTGCCGGCTCCGTTGTCGGCGGTGGCGTCGTGGGCGATAACGAAGATGTTGAGGCGGGCGAGGGGCTGTGTGTCGGAGGCGAAGGTTCCGTCGGAGGCGGCAACCAGGATGCGGCGCAGCTCGTCATTGAAGCCGGCGCGGACCTGGGTGATGCGCGGATCGAAGTCGCGGGCGGCGCGGTCGGCGCGCTGGATGAGGAGCAATTTGGTGGCGATTTCGGCGTCGGCGGTGGCCCCGGTGATGGGATAGAGCGTGGGCTTATCGGATGTGTGGCGGAAGCCAGCGATGGGCTGCTTGGCCGGGCCGCTGGCGATGAGGGCGGCGGTGCGGGCGGCGCGCAGAAGGCGGGCGGAGGAGAGGTCGTCGGTGTAGGCGTAGCCGGTGCGCTCGCCGGAGAGGACGCGAATGCCGCAACCCACGCTGATGCCCTGGCTGGCGGACTTGACCAGCGACTCATCGATGCCGAGCGAGGTGGAGGTGACCGACTCGAAGTAGAGATCGGCGTAGTCGCCGCCGGCCGAGAGCGCCTCGCCGAGACAGCGCTCCATCAGCCGCTCGGTGAGGCCAAGCTTCTCGATGAAATAGCGCTTGTGGTCGGGCGTTGGGACGGGAGTTTTGTCGGTCTGCAACAGGGGCACACTTCCATTCTAGGCTTCCGCATGGTTCGCGGCAAATAAAACACGAAGAAATGGGCCGCGAACGTGATACAGTTGCGGGTTCTGCTCATTTGCTGGCAGATGCGGAGGGCGGATGTAGTCTTAGGAGACGATGAAGCCACGAACGCTCAAGAGTTCGCTCGTGCTGTTCTTTATCACGGTGATGGCGGGGCTTGCGGTGCGGATGGCTCCGCTTGGGCTGCCGGCGGTGGTGGTGAAGTACGGCGGATCGATGATGTGGGCGGTGATGATCTACTGGATCGCCTCGACTGCGCTGTTGCAGTGGCGTCTGCCGGTTGTGGGGTTGGTCGCGGGGGCGATTGCTACGGGGGTTGAGTTTTTCAAGCTGTATCACTCGCCGGGGATGGACGCATTCCGGCTGACGCTGCCGGGGATGATTCTGCTGGGACGGTTCTTCTCCGTGCGGGACATTGTGGCGTACTGGGTTGCGATCGGCGCTGCGGCGTGGCTGGATGGGAGGATTCGGCGGTTGGAGGGTTAGGGCGGGCGGAAAGAGACGGCGTGGCGCTGAGGACAAGAAGCAGATTCCTTCGCTGCGCTGCGGAATGACATGCGAGAACAGACAACGACGCAATACGGAGATTCTGGCTGCGCCAGAATGACGAGCTAGCTAAGATCGAATCAATTTACCCATATATTCGGGAAGATATACCGATACGTCCGGGAGGACGGCTCATGAAGGCGACAGTGCTTAAGAGAGGACAGTTCCAGGAAGTTCATCGCGCCGATGATGCCGACGATCTATTCAAGAAGCTCGGAATCTGATGCACGCTCCTCCTACGCTTCTCGTTCCGCCACGTGCAGCGTGGTCCATGGCCCCGAATTCACGTTGTAATAGATCCGCTTCCCGTCGGGGCTGAATGCAGGATGTGGGTGGTTCTTTCGCCAAGTCGTCGCGCCCTCGTCTCCTTGAAACTTGGCAATCCACGTCCAGTCCGTCCCCGCCGCATCGCACACCGCAACGCCCCATTCGCCCCGCTTGCCGCCGAACGCCTCCAGCTGCGTGTCGGTCACAAACAGCTTGCCGTCGGGGCTGGGCGTCAGGTGCTGCCCGTGAAACTCCGGAAGATTGGGAATCGAAACCGTCTTGCCGGTATACGCGTCCGTCACGGTGTTGTGATAGTTCAGAATCCGCCGCGAATCCGGGAACCACGCCGGGTGGCCCCAGTCATGCTGGAAGTAGAGCAGCTTCGCGTGCTGGATATCGAACACCACCAGTCCCTCGCGGTCCGACTGGTAGCTATGCGGCCATTTCAGGTGGCCGGACGGCATCGGCACATAGCCGTCGTCGGTTGCGGAGAGCTTGACGAAAATCAGATTCAGGTCCGGCGAAATCGTCCCGAACGGCGTCGAGATGGGCTTCTGCCCATACAGCGCTGCCACCTGCTGCGGATACGCCGCCCGGATCGCATCGGCCGTCACCAGCGTCTTGATCTCGCCCGTCGCGGCATTCAGCAGCTCCACGTCGCGATACTGATCCGGCTGAAAGTGCACCCCGTAAATTGGCACCAGGTCCGAATCCTGCTGCCCGAAGCTCACCATCCTGTGCTTCGCCAGCACCCGCTGCGCCAGCGTCGCGGGATCCACCGTGACCACCACCACCTCACCGTCGCGCAGGTCGTGGAAGATGATGCGGCGCCCTTTGGAGATCCACTGCTGGCACGCGACGCGGTGCGCGTCTTCGCAGTCCAGCCCCGTCACCAGCGTGCGCTCCTTTCCCGTCGCCCGGTCGCGCACCACCAGCGTGCCTTCGGTCTGCCCGTCTGCCACCGTCGAGGTATAAAAGAGCACGCTCTTCCCGTCCGGGCTCTCCGGGGTGACGTTGAAGTAGGTATGAATCGTATGCCGCCCCGCCACATCCGACACCTGGCTGATCTTCACGCCGGACTTCCACGGCGCAAGCGCGACGCTATGACCGCTGTCCGGTGCTGCACCCCCGCCGCCTCTCGGATTCGGCGGCTGCGCCAGCACTCGCACCGCGCGCGAAGCCGCGGCGGCAGCCCCCGCAAGCTCAAGAAAACGTCGACGGGTTAGATTCATGGCAGGCAAGTCCCCCAATTAGCGTCACGGGGACAGTAGTGAATGGCCGTCGCGCGTGTCAAGCGACCGGCCATTGACCACGGACAACGGACAACTAGCTCCCCTTGGCGTCCACATACTCCTCCCGCCAAGCCGTCTGGATCGCCTCCAGAATCCCCTCGTTCGACTTTGCCGGGTCGCCCACAAAGTCCGGCAGCTGCACCACCCACTTGTGCAGATCGGTAAACCGCACCGTGTAGGGATCGGTCTCTGGAAACATCTCCTGCAACTGAATCCCGATCTCCTCGGTATCGTTCCAATCCAGTTCCCGCGCCATGTTATTCACCCCTTGCCCATCAAGATCGACTTGCACCGGATCGTCTCCATCGGTGTCGATCGGTGTTAAGCCTTCTCTCCGCCAGCCGCGAATCCTAGCTCCCTGGCCCATGCGCCGGCTTGCCTTCCTGCACATAGTTCCGGTTCCACTTGGGAATCTCCACCACATACGTCCCCGGCCGCTCGATCACCGCCTGGCAGCCCAGCCGCGAGTTCAGCTCGATGCCCGCCGCCGTCTCCAGCCGGTCCAGCTCCAGGTCTTCGGCCTCGCTGGTCCCCTCCGCCCCCTGCTTCACATGCAGATGGCAGGTGGTGCATGCGCACACCCCCCCGCACGCGTGGTCGAGGAATATCCCGTAGTTCACCGCCACGTCGAGAAACGACATCGGCTGGCCGTGGCCCTCATAGGGCAGCGAGTTGAAGGCAAACTCCACCGTCCTGCCCTCGGGCAGAAATGTCACCCGCACCATGCCCTCGGCGGGCGGCTTCGACAGATCGACTTCACGCAAATCGGCAACGCGATCGGACATACGCCCTCCAAAACCTTAACGCCGATTGACACCGACGAGCACCGATCAAGAGCAATAACAATTAAGAACAGAAAGGAAAAGAAACAACAAAAACAAGAAATCAACTGTGAAGCGTGTGCATCCATCCTGATCTTACTCAAAACCGATTTGCTCTCAATCCGTATTTGTTCTTGTAATTAATCGGTTCCATCGGTGTTGATCGGTGTTAGGTCTTTTCCTCGGCCACGGATTCCTCTTCGAACTCGGCCTTGGCGAAGGCGTGCGGCGCGGTGAGGTCTGCTCCCATGCTCTCGTCCGCCGCATCCATCGTCTGGCCCTTCATCGCGCTCATCACCTCCGAGTCCATCATCAGCTCGGCGAAGCGGCGCGTGGCCTTGTCGAGCTGCTCGATGTTCTGGCGAATCAGTTTGTAGTCGCTGCCCGCGGCAGAGATCTTCAGCTCGTTTACGCAGGCCGCGATCTGCGCCAGCTCGTCGGGCGTCAACTGCTTCCAAGCCGCATGGCTGCTGCCTTTTTCCACCGCCGTCAGGATCGTCTCGGCCTCGTTCTTCATCTCGATCAGTTGGCGCGCGTCCAGGTCTGCTTCGGCGTGGTCGAACGATGCCAGGATCATCGTCTCCACCTGCTCGTCGGTCAGCCCGTAGGTTGGCTTCACCTCGATCTCGGCCGCCTTGCCGCTGCGCTGCTCGCGCGCGCTCACGTGCAGAATTCCGTTGGCGTCGATCAGGAACTTAACCTCGATGCGCGCCATTCCGGCCACCATCGGCGGAATGCCTTTCAGGTCGAAGCGCGCCAGGCTGCGGCAGTCTTTCGCCAGCTCGCGCTCGCCCTGCACCACATGGATCGCCACATTCGTCTGCCCGTCGACGCCGGTGGTGAAGTGCTCGGTCGCGCTGGCCGGGATCGTCGAGTTGCGCTCGATGATCCGGGCGACGACTCCGCCCAGCGCCTCGATCCCCAGCGACAGCGGCGTCACGTCCAGCAATAGCAGGTCATCAAGCGCGGAACCTGCGTTCGCGCCGGCCAGAATCTGCGCCTGCACCGCCGCACCCAGCGCGACCACTTCGTCGGGGTTCAACTCGGTGTGCGGCTTCTTGCCGCGCGCGCTCAGGCTGAAGAGTTCGTCGACCAGCGCGCGCACCGCCGGGATGCGCGTCGATCCGCCCACCAGCACCACCTCGTCGATCTGCTCCGCCGTCAGGTGCGCGTCCTTCAGCGCCTGCACGCAGGGACGCGCCGTGCGCAGAATCGTCTGTGAGATCAGCTGTTCGAACTGCTCGCGCGTGATCTTGCGCGTGTACTGCTTCCCATTGGGCAGCAGCACAGCGAGCTTCGCCTCGTCGGCCTCAGAGAGCGCAATCTTCGCCTCGATCACCGCCTTGCGCACTGCTTGCACCTGCTCGCCGGTTGGGATCGCGTCCCTGTCGATGGAGAGGTCGGCGTCGCCCGCAATGTCGTCCAGCGCAATCGCTATCAGCAGATTGTCGATGTCGTCGCCGCCCAGGTGCGTGTCGCCACCGGTGGAGATCACCTCGAATATCCCCTCGTGCAGCTTGAGGATTGAAATGTCGAAGGTACCGCCACCGAAGTCGTACACCGCGATCAGCCCGTCGCGTTTCTTGTCCAGCCCATAGGCCAGCGCCGCAGCCGTCGGCTCGTTCACCAGGCGCAGCACCTCGAGCCCCGCGATCCGCCCCGCATCCTTGGTCGCCTGCCGCTGCGCGTCGTTGAAGTAGGCGGGAACCGTAATCACCGCTCGCGTCACCGGCGCGCCGAAGAAGCGCTCCGCGTTCATCTTCAATTGCAGCAGGATGTATGCCGAAATCTCCGGTGGAGTCAGTTGCAACCCGCCCACCTCGAGCTTCAGCACGTCGCCCAGCGCGAGACCTTCCACCAGCTTGAAGGGGAAGAGCTTCAGCTCCTGCTGCACGTCTTCGACGCTGCGCCCCATCAGCCGCTTGGCGGAGTAGACCACGCTCGACGCGTCTTTCAACAGCGTCGCCCGCGCGCCGTTGCCCACCACAAAACCTCGTTGAGTAGCATCGAAGGCCAGCACCGAAGGCACCAGCCGGTCGCCGTCCTCGCCGGGAATGATCGTCGGCTGATCGCCCTGCATGAACGCGACCAGCGAGTTGGTCGTCCCCAGGTCGATGCCGACGACGCGTGCTGCGCTACCTTCCGCCATGGATTGCGTGTTCTCCCAAAATCTGTACCGCTTGCGCCGCGAGCCTGTGTTGATTGGATGTGATCTGGCGATCCACGATTCCTCGCCAGCCTCTATTGTCCTATAAACAGAAGTTGGCGAAGTTGTGGTCACGAGGCCCACATCTCAGAGTCGAGATGTGTGGCGCCCAGCGCCCGGCACCGACTTGTTTCGGTGGAGAAATTAGAGGAAGGCGACGGACTGGATTCCGGCGACGTCGAAGCGCTTGCGGCAGCGGATGTTTTTGCATCCCACCAGGTCGTCGGTGCGCACCATATAGCTCTGCGCCTTGGCAAAGCGGGCGCGGTCGCGCTCGTCTGCGTTGCGCGGAAGCTGCGCCTTCTTGCGGCGGACAAGCCATCCGATCTGGTACTCGCCCGGCTGACCACAGTGCGGACAGGTCATGGTATGCGTGCGCTGCTCGGGTTTTTCGTCGAAAAAGTCGCGTTCTTCCATACTGGAACCCTCCCGGATTGGCCGCCTGCTGGTTCGGCTCGGCAATCCTGGCCATACTGCTGCAATGAAAAGTATTGCATAATCGTGGCTGCGGCGCAGCGAGGCATTTTTGCGCGGCGCAGTGGTTCGTTTGCGCGAGGTCTGCGGATGAGCAAGGCGAAGAAGCGGGTCTTCTCGGTGGTGAAGGCGGTGAAGCAGAACGCGCGGGACCGCGTCGGTCCGGTGCCGCCGGAGCGCGTGATCCCCGACCCGAAGCAGAAGGCCGCCGCCAAACCAAAGCACAAGAAGACCCTGGCCGATCTGTTGAGCGGTGGTTCCGAAGGCGACGAAGGATGAAGGCGCTAGCGTCAATCCGCATTGAGAGACAGGCAACATGATCCGCAGTTTTTATCGATTGCGTAAGTATATTGCTGTAATATACAGACGGAAGGAAAAATGGACCTTCGGAACATCACCGGGTTTGATTGGGACGCGGGAAATGCGCGCAAGAACGAGAAGCATGGAGTTTCTCCGGTGGAGATTGAACGAGTCTTTGTCAACAGACCTCTTCTGATTGCAGCGGATCCCCAGCACTCGCAGACGGAGGAACGATTTGCAGCACTGGGCATTACCGACGAGGGCCGTCGTCTGACGGTGGTGTTTACTCTTCGCGAAGAGAAGAGCAGGATACGGCCAATCTCAGCACGTCCGATGAACCGAAGGGAGCGAACGACCTATGAAAAAGCCACTTAAGCCAATTCCAAAGTTCAAATCCGAATCGGAAGAACGTGCGTTCTGGGAGAGCAAGTCGAACGACACCACGGATTACTTCGATTGGAGTAAGGCAAAATTCGTGGAGTTTCCCAACCTTCAGCCATCGACCAAGACCATCTCGCTTCGTCTGCCGCAGAACCTGCTCGACAGAATTCGGGCGCGGGCGAACCGCCTCGATGTTCCGTATCAGTCGCTGATGAAGGTCTGGCTGGCAGAGAAGGTGGAAGAGATCTCGGCGCAAGCTGCGAAGTAGAGACCAGGGCGCGCCGCGATTCTGTAAACTGGAGCGATGAGTCAGCAGGAGTTCGTCCTGATCCTCTTCCAGGTGGTGGTCTTGGTGCTGGCCTTCTCGGTGCACGAGAGCGCGCACGCGTATGTGGCCATGCGCCTGGGCGACCCGACGGCCTACATGCTGGGGCGAGTCACGCTGAACCCGGCGAAGCACCTCGATCCGCTGGGCTCGGTGCTGGTCCCGCTCATCTCGCTGGTCTATGGCGGATGGCTGATCGGCTGGGCCAAGCCCTGCCCGGTGACGACGCGCAACTTCCGCCACCTCCGGCGCGACGACATTCTGGTCTCCATGGCCGGGCCGGCCAGCAACCTCGCCATGGCCACCGTCGCTCTCCTGTTGCTGATCGTCTTTAAACACGCCGCGCCGGGAGGCTTGATGACCATTGCTGCTGCGATGGCGACTGCAAACCACATTCCGGTGGATGTCGGCGCGTTTCCGCTCTTCCCCGTGGCCATGCTGCTCTACTACGGCGTGCTGATCAACTTGCTGCTGCTTGTCTTCAACCTGATTCCGATCCCGCCGCTGGACGGAAGCCACGTTCTGCGCCACTTCCTGCCCTACCGCGTGGAGCAGGTGTACAACCAGATCGGGATGTACGGCCTGATCGTCCTGTTGCTCTTTGGCGGACATTGGATCGCGAGCTTCTATTATCCGTTGATGGGCGTTTACGACCGGCTGCTGCTGTCGTTGTAGAGGGGGCGAATCCTGTTACCCTTGCGATTGAGATGAAGATGAGCGAAGAGACAAAACAACCGGTGCCGCGGCGCGTGCTGAGCGGCATGAGACCCACGGGCAAGCTGCACCTGGGCAACTACATGGGCGCGCTGAAGAACTGGGTGGAGTTGCAGAACGCGACGAACGAGGACGGCGCGCCAAAGTACGAGTGCTACTTCTTCATCGCGGACTACCACGCGCTGACGACGGACTACGCCGACACCAGCGGCCTCAAGGAGAACGTGCGGGATGTTGCGCTGGACTTTCTGGCCGCCGGGCTCGACCCGAAGCGCTGCACCATCTTCGTGCAGAGCGATGTCCCGGCGCACGCCGAGCTGAGCCTGCTGCTGGGCATGATTACGCCGCTCAGTTGGCTGGAGCGCGTGCCGAGCTACAAGGACCAGCAGGAGCAGCTCAAGGAGAAGGACCTAGCCACCTTCGGCTTTCTCGGCTATCCGCTGCTGATGAGCGCCGACATTCTGGTGTATCAGGCTGACTTCGTGCCGGTGGGCCAGGACCAGGCAGCGCACGTCGAGATCACGCGCGAGATTGCGCGGCGGTTCAATCATTTTTACAGCGGTGGTAATCAGGAGATTCTGCCGGAGCCGAAGGTGCTGCTGACGCCGAGTCCGAAGCTGCCGGGGACGGATGGGCGCAAGATGTCGAAGAGCTATGGGAACACGATCCTGCTCTCCGACACTGAAGCTGACGTTCGCGCCAAGTTGAAGACGATGGTGACCGATCCGGCGCGGATTCGGCGGACGGACGCGGGCAATCCTGAGATCTGTCCGGTCTTCGATCTGCACAAGGTATTTTCTTCGAGCGAAACGCAGGCGGACGTTCGCGCAGGCTGCACGTCGGCGGGGATCGGGTGCATTCAGTGCAAGGGCTGGCTGGCCGACGCGGTGGTGAAGGAGCTTGCGCCGATCCAGAAGCGAAGAGAGTACTTCGAGGCGCATCCCGATGAAGTCGATGCAATTCTGAACGAGGGCGCGGTGCGAGCGAACCAGCGCGCCGAACAGACGATGCAGCAGGTGCGCTGTGCGGTGGGACTGGTATAGCGATGGCGGATGAGACTCTGAGCGACGCGACAGGGAACGAGCGGTCCGGCGGCACGGAAGCGGTCGACGCGGCGGAGACTTTGGCTGAGACTGATGCGAATGCTGCTGTAGACGAGAAGATTGAGCCAATCGGGGAGACGCTGGTGCTACAGCCGGGGCCGGTGACGCCGGAGATGGATGCGAAGAAGACGAACGCGGCCAAGGATGCGGCGGCTCAGGAAGAGGCCTCGCAGTCGCCGTTCTCGGTGACCGTGGGGCAGGTGTACGACGGGCCTCTGGATCTGTTGCTGGACCTGATCCGCAAGCAGAACATCGACATCTACGACATTCCCATCGCTCTGATTACGGCGCAGTTCCTCGACTACTGCCACCAGTTGCGGCAGACCGACGTGGATGCGGCGGGCGAGTTCATCTATGTGGCGTCGCTGCTGATCCACATCAAGTCGAAGACGCTGCTGCCGCGCGATCCCTCGGACGTGACGGGCGCGGACGCGGAGGACCCGCGCCGCGAGCTGGTGGAGCGGCTGCTGGAGCACGAGCGTTTCAAGGCCGCCGCACAGATGCTGATGCAGAAGCAGCAGATTGAAGAGGCGACCTGGTCGAACCCTGGAATGCGCTCGTTTCTGCGCGACGAGACGGGCGGCGAGCAGGCGGGCGCCGGCGACGAACAGGAGATTGCGGCGGACACGGTGGATCTGGTGCGCGTCTTTCAGCAGGTGCTGGAGCGGCTGCGCGAGCGGCCCGTGCTGGACGTGGACGAGGAGTCGGTGACCGTGGCGCAGATGATCGACTATGTGAAGCAGCGGCTGATCATGGAGGACCGCCCGGTGAGCCTGCGGCGGTTGCTGCAGCGCACGCACTCGGAGCGGGCGCTGATCTGCATGTTTCTGGCGATGCTGGAGCTGGTGCGGTTGCAGGCGGTGCTGTTGCACCAGCCGCGCGAGCTGGGCGACATTCTGATCAAGAAGGCGGACAGCTTCGACCTGGTCTTTGCCGGTCAGGCGCCGGCGCGGGACGACTGGCGGTAGCTCGGTTGTACGATATTCGTTTTCTGCTGTGCGTTATTCGTCCTTCGTGCCCTGTTGTCCACAGTCCGCCGGCCCGTCCGGTTCATTTATAAGCAATTGATTAATATGTGGGTTAGATTGCATCTGGATGTGCGTTTGGGGCGAGCGGAGGTTGCGGAACGGCTGAATCTTCACGGAACTGTAACATTTCTAGACGATGAATAGAGTAGCGTCAGTTATGGATCAGCAATTCAAGTAAGGTGATTCATGGCCACGCCAGCCACGCTGCCACAGCCCACGATACTCGAAGAGAAGAACCTCGCAGACAATTTAAAGAATTCGTCCGCCGGAAAGATCGGCGCAGGGATATTTGCGCTGATTTTGGCGGGTGGTCTGATCTATATCACGGCGCAGGTGTGGGGCGACCTTTCGGTCGTCCATACGGTGCATCTGTTTCCATACCTGCTGCTTGGGCTGGCGTTGCTGATTGCGCTGGGGTTCGAGTTTGTGAACGGGTTTCACGATACGGCGAATGCGGTGGCGACGGTGATCTATACCCACTCGCTGGAGCCGCATATCGCGGTGGTTTATTCGGGCATTCTGAATTTCGTGGGCGTGCTGCTCAGTTCGGGCGCGGTGGCTTGGGCGATCGTCTCGCTGCTGCCGGTGGAGCTGATTCTGAAGGGGAACTCGGGTTCGGGCTTCGCCATGGTCTTTGCCCTGCTGGTGGCGGCGATCCTGTGGAACCTGGCGACCTGGTACCGCGGGCTGCCGGTGTCCAGTTCGCATACCATGATCGGTTCGATCCTGGGCGTGGGGCTGGCGTACCAGATGATGATCGGGAAGACGGGGACCTCGGGCCTGGATTGGGAACAGGTGAAGAAGGTGATTACGGCGCTGTGCGTCTCGCCCCTGGTGGGGTTTGTCGCGGCGGGGCTGGTGTTTCTTCTGTTCAAGCTGTTGGCCAGGGACCCGCGGCTGTATCAGGCCCCCAAGGGAGCCGCGCCGCCGCCGCTCTACATCCGCTGCCTGATGATTCTGCTGTGCGGCGGGGTGAGCTATGCGCACGGATCCAACGACGGCCAGAAGGGCATGGGGCTGATGATGTTGATCCTGGTGGGCACGGTGCCCACTGCCTATGCGCTGAACCATACCATGGGCGCCAGCCAGGTGCAGGAGTTCGCGGTGGTTTCGACGCAGGTGGCCGGAGCGCTGGACCATTATGTGCAGCCGGGAACGGCGGCGCAGAACGCCGAAGCGGAACTGGAGAACTTTGTCAGCACCAAGAAGTATGAGCCGAAAGTGACGCTGGCGCTGCAACAGATGGTGCTCGACATCCGCAACGAGACCACGCAGTACGGGACGCTCGAAGGCGTGCCGACTACGATGCAGGCCAACGTGCGCAACCAGATGTACCTGACCAACGAGACGCTGCGGCTGATGGCCGGCAGCGGCGGGCCGCGGATGTCGGCGGCGGACGCGAAGATTGTCGCTGAATACACGGGGTTCCTGGACAAGTCGACGAAGTTCATTCCTACCTGGGTGAAGGTGGCCGTGGCGCTGGCGCTGGGGTTGGGGACGATGATCGGATGGAAGCGGATCGTGGTGACAGTGGGCGAGAAGATCGGCAAGGCGCGCATGACCTACGCGCAGGGGGCATCTGCGCAACTGGTGGCGATGGCGACCATCCTTGCGGCGGGCACATTCGGCCTTCCGGTGTCCACGACACATGTGCTGAGCTCCAGCGTGGCGGGGACGATGGCGGCCAATCGCAGCGGGTTGCAACGGGCCACGATTCGCAACATCACGGCTGCGTGGGTCTTCACGCTGCCCGCGGCAGCGCTGCTCTCCGGCGGGCTCTTCTGGCTCTTCAACTCGCTGGCGAAGTAGAGGGTAGGCGAGGCTGAGGAGTTGCGTAACACCGATTTCCATTGAGAACACACCCTTCTGTGAGTGTGAGCAGAAAGACGCGGGGTTTTTTCTGTGCGCGGCCCACTCGTCTCTGCACACAGGCCGCTGGGTTGATATGCTAGCCTCTGACACTAACCATGAGCCTGAAAGCTAAGATCGAAGCTGTAATCTATGCCTCCGAAGAGCCGGTGACGCTGGCGCAACTGGTGGGACTGCTGGGCGATGAAGCGCAGGCCGAGCTGGACCGCTCGGTTTCGACGCAACAGTCGCTCTCGCTGGACGAGACGGAAGCGGCGGAGGCAGACCCAACGCTGGAGCCGGAGTTCGATGCGGACAATGCAGGGCCCGTCGCGGAGGCTGGTTCGCCAGCCGCGCCAGACTCTGCCGATTCGCCGGGCAACTCGGACGCGGACGAGGCCAGCGGCGTTCTTGCAACGGAGCCGAACCGGCAGACTGCGGAGCAAACAGGTTCGGCTGCGGACTCGGCTGCGGACTCCTCTGCGTTCGATGCTGCCGCGGCTACGGCGCGGGCGGAGCGGTCGCGCCTGGCCCGGCTGCGCGCGCACTTTCGCGTGCTGCTTGACCAGTTGATCGCCGAGTACGCGGCGCCAGAATCGGACCACGGGTTGGAGATTCGCGAGGTCGCCGGGGGCTTCCGTTTTGCCACCAAGCCGGAGTACCACGACGCGGTGCGCGGCTTCGTGCGCACCCTGAAGCCGCCGCTGAAGCTGACCCTGCAATCGCTGGAGACCCTGGCCGTCGTGGCGTACAAGCAGCCGGTGACGGCGCCCGAGATCTCCGAGATCCGCGGCGTGGACTCCAGCGCCGTGCTGGGCTCGCTGCTGGCGCGCAAGCTGATTGCGACGGCGGGGCGCAAGCATGTGATCGGGCGGCCCATCCTGTACAAGACGACGCGCGAGTTTCTGCTGAAGTTCGGACTGAAGGACGTCTCCGAGCTGCCCTCGATCGAGGAGTTCGAGAAGATGGCAGGGCAGTTGGCCGAGCAGGAGGAGATGGCGATGGAGCACGGGACGCCGGAGCCGCCGGAGGAGCCTGAGTCGCCCACTTCCGAGACGGAGGACGATGCGTCCGATCCATCGGCTGTCGAGGCCAAGCTGTGGCGTAGGCAATAATGGAGTAGGGCCGGTTTGCATTGGCCACTTGAGATGGATGTGACCGCGATGAGATGGTCCGCGGTCAGAGGGATGAGGCAGGGATGACGAAGGCGATGGGCAAACAGGCGGAAGAACAGAAGCAGATTCCCTACGGGAATGACAAACAAGAAAAGCAAGAGCAGCCCAAGGGTGAGCGGCTACAGAAGATTCTGGCGGCGGCGGGGATAGCGAGCCGGAGGAAGGCCGAGGAGATCATCCTGGCCGGGCGGGTGCAGGTCAACGGCACGGTGGTGATGGAGTTGGGGACGAAGCACGATGCCAGCCGCGACCACATCCGCGTGGATGGCAAGCTGCTGAAGGGGCCGGAGGTGCGGCGCTACTACATGCTGAACAAGCCGCGCGGCTATGTGACGACGCTCGACGATCCGCAGAAGCGGCCGACCGTGATGGACCTGATGATGAAGCCAAAATCCGGGCCGCATGGCGACCGCGTGAGGCTCTATCCCGTGGGTCGGCTGGATTATTTATCCGAGGGCCTTTTGTTGATGACCAACGACGGCGAGCTGGCGAACAAGCTGTCGAAGGCGGCGGCGGGCGTGGAGAAGACCTACTTGGTGAAGGTGAGCGGCGTGCCGGAGGCGGCGGGGCTGGAACAGATTCGGCGGGGGATTGTGATCGACCGCGGGCGGCTGGATGAGGTGCGGGCAGGGCGAAGAGACCGGATTGTGACCGCGCCGGCGCGGGTGGAACTGGTGCGCGCAGGCGACAATCCCTGGTACCAGGTGACGCTGACCGAGGGACGCAACCGCCAGTTGCGCAAGATGTTCGAGGAGATTGGCCACCATGTGGAGAAGATCCGGCGGATCGGGTATGGCGCGCTGCGGCTGGACGTTCCGCCGGGCGAGTTCCGCGAGTTAAAGCCGGGCGAGGTGATGGCGCTGGAGCGCGCGGCGCAGGGCAAGAAGGTGGTGCCGAAGAAGCGCGTGCCGGAGTTTGCCCAGTTGAAGGCCCCGGGAATGAAGAAACGAAGACAGTTGTGAGTTGCAGATTGCAGGTTGCTGGTTGTCGGTTGCTGGTTGAAGACGCAGCGCGCCGGGGTGGGGTTGGCGATGTGGTAAGTGACCCAAAAGAGGGTTTGACGAGAGTAGGTCGATGAGCCTAGAAATACACGCGGCCCTAATGGTGCTCGCAGTTTTTAATACTGCGGTGGAAGACAAAATGGGGTCGGATGCATCTAACTAGAGTCAGCAGCTGGAGCGCCGAACCGGAGGGCAAAGCCGGGCGGAGATTGGCCGATAGAGAAGAAGAAAACCGGCATCCGAACGAGAGAATCACCCATCCGAGCAGCAATTGGGGCAGCAAAGGAGCAATACAAAGTGGCAATTGAGCATGCAACATTTGGAGCTGGATGTTTTTGGGGCGTTGAGGCCCGTTTTGCAGAGATGCCGGGAGTGATCGACACAGCGACAGGATACGCGGGGGGGGGCCTGGAGCACCCGACGTACAAGGACGTGTGCAGCGACCACAGCGGACACGCGGAGGTGGTGGACGTGACCTTCGATCCGTCGCGCATCTCGTTCGATACGCTGCTGGACGCGTTCTTTGCCATGCACGATCCGACGCAGGTGAACCGGCAGGGGCCGGACTGGGGCTCGCAGTACCGCAGCGTGATCTTTGCCCATTCGGACGATCAGCTCTGGCAGGCGAGGGCGAAGATCGCGGAGCTGAATGCGACCGGCGCCTATCGCAAGCCAATCGCGACCCAGGTGATGCCGGCGTGCGCCTTCTGGAAGGCCGAGGAGTTCCACCAGCGCTACCTGGAGAAGCGCGGCATGGTGAGCTGCCAGATCTAGTTGCGGGTTGCTGGTTGTTAGTTGAGGGTGGCTCTGCGGCTAGCTGGCGAAGGAGCGCTTTCTGATCCAGAAGGCGACGTTGACCAGGCCGATGAGGGCGGGGACTTCGATCAGTGGGCCGACGACTCCGACGAAGGCCTCGCCGGAGTTGAGGCCGAAGACGGCGACCGAGACGGCGATGGCCAGCTCGAAGTTGTTGCCCGCGGCGGTGAAGGAGAGCGCGGCGGACTGCGCGTAGTCCGCGCCCAGACGCTTGCCCATCCAGAAGCTGACCAGAAACATGATGAGGAAGTAGAGCACCAGCGGAAGCGCGATGCGCACCACTTCCAGCGGCAGGCGGACGATGAGATCACCCTTGAGCGAGAACATCACCACGATGGTGAAGAGCAGCGCAACCAGGCTGAGCGGACCGATGCGCGGCAGGAAGCGCGCGCGGTACCAGTCTTCTCCTTTGCGGCGGATGAGAATGGTTCGGGTGAGGAATCCGGCGGCGAACGGGACGCCGAGGTAGAGGCCGACGCTGCGCGCGATCTGCGCGATGCCGATGGCAACGACGCTTCCCGCAAGGCCGAACCAGCGCGGCAGCACGGTGAGGAATGCCCACGCGTAGAGGCTGTAAAAGAGGACCTGAAAGATGCTGTTGAGGGCGACCAGGCCGGCGACGTAGTCCGTGTCTCCCTCGGCCAGCTCGTTCCAGACCAGCACCATGGCGATGCAGCGGGCGATGCCGATGAGGATGAGGCCGCGCATGTATGCCGGTTCGCCGCGCAGGAAGACGAGAGCGAGGAAGAACATCAGAATGGGGCCGATGATCCAGTTCTGCACCAGCGAGAGAGCGAGGACGCGGCGGTTACGGAAGACTTCGCCGAGTTTTTCGTAGCGGACCTTGGCCAGCGGCGGGAACATCATGACGATAAGGCCGATGGCGATGGGGATGTTGGTGGTGCCGCTCTGGAAGCGGTTGACGAAGACCGAGACGTGCGGCACGAAGTGTCCCAAGCCAACGCCGACGGCCATGGCGAGAAATATCCAGAGCGTGAGGAAGCGATCCAGAAACGAGAGATGCTTTCGCTGCAGCGGAGCGCAGTTTTGGCCCTGGGTGTGCGGCGCGAGAGGCATGGCTAACGGGCCTTCCGCCTGCGGGTGCGGGCGGCGGCGGACGGCGCGGGTGCTGCCTGTAGGGCTGTGAACTTCGCCGGAGTGCAGCAGGCCTTGCCGAGGCGGGCGCGGTCTGCCTGCATGGCGCGGTCCTGCTTAAGCCAGGCGAGCGTCTGGCGCAGAAGTTCGGCGGCGCCGGCGTCCGCGGGCGGAGTGATGCGGTAGTGCATCCACTTGCCCTCGCGGCGCGCCTCGACGACTCCCGCGCGGCGCAGGTAGGCCAGGTGGCGGCTGATCTTGGGCTGCGCCTGCTTCAGGATTTCGACGAAATAGCAGACGCACAGCTCCTGGTCGCCCATGAGGTTGAGCAAGCGCAGGCGGGTGGAGTCGCCGAGGGCCTGAAAGAAACGTTCAACCTTGAAGTGCGCTGGTCTTGTGAGCGACGAATTGGAACGCGGCGGTTTCTTTGCCATGGCTTACTTATACGCCTTGACAGATATGTTGGCAAGTCATATAGTCGCCTTAGCAGATATGTTTTCTGGAGGCGATGGAATGGCAGAGCAGGTCCTGGAGTCGGTGCGGGCGAAGTATGGTGCGGTGGCGGAGAGTGGGCTATCGAGCAAGAACGCGGGAGTGAAGGCGGTGGCGGAGGCCTTCGGATATACCGCCGAGGAGTTGCGGTCGATTCCGGCGGGGGCCAATATGGGGCTCTCCTGCGGGAATCCCACGGCAACGGCCCACATTCAACCGGGCGAGGTGGTGGTCGATCTCGGTTCGGGCGGCGGGCTGGACGTATTTCTGGCGTCGAAGATGGTGGGGCCGGAGGGCCGTGCCATCGGCATCGATATGACGCCTGCGATGATCGAGCGGGCGTGTGCGAATGCGCGGGCGGGAGGGTATGGCAACGTCGAGTTTTATCTGTCCACCATCGACCGCATTCCGCTGCCGGATGCGTCGGTCGATTGTGTGATCTCGAACTGCGTGCTGAATCTGGCGCCGGACAAGTCGGCCGTCTTCCGCGAGATTGCGCGCGTGCTGAAGCCCGGCGGTCGAGTTGCGGTGAGCGATATTGCGCTGAAGCATGAGCTTCCGGAGGCCGTTGCGCAGAGCATGGCGGCGTACGTCGGGTGCATCGCCGGAGCGTTGCGGATTGAGGAGTATCGCGACGGCTTGCTGGCGGCCGGGTTCGAGCACGTGGAGATTGTGGACAGCGGCAAGGACTTGAACGCGTATGCCAAGGTGGAGAACCAGTCGGGCTGCTGCTCGCCGGCGATGGATAGCGGCGATCCGCTGAAAGTGATTGCGGAGCCCTGCTGCGCTCCCGCTGCTGGCCCGGCGGATTCGTTGCATGAGGAACTGAAAGCTCTGCTGGCGCAGTACGACATCAACGCGGCCGCGGCCAGCGTGAAGGTCTACGCGATCAAATCTCACGCATGCGCATAGGTCAAACAGTATTTTCACGGAGATGGTGTAGTGTGTTGCGGTACGAACGAAATACGGGGATTCTTACCCTTCGCAAGCTCAGGGTCAGAATGACAACTTCAGGGGGCTGCGCTCAGGGGCCGAATGACGACTTCATGCTTTGAGGAGATTTGATGCCGCACTATAACGTCTTGTTTCTATGCACGGGCAACTCCGCGCGGTCGATTATGGCGGAGGCAATCCTGAACCGCAAGGGGGCACCGAACTTCATCGCGTACAGCTCGGGGAGCCATCCCGCGGGCGCGGTGCGACCGGAGGCGTTGCGGCAGTTGCATCTGGCCGGACTGAGCACCGAAGGGTTGCGCAGCAAGTCATGGGACGAGTTTGCGGCGCCCGGCGCTCCGCGGATGGACTTCGTCTTCACGGTGTGCGATAACGCGGCGCGGGAGAGCTGTCCGCTATGGCCGGGGCAGCCCATGACGGCGCATTGGGGCGTGGCCGATCCGGCGGCGGTGGTGGGCACGCCTGCGGAGGTGGCGAGGGCCTACCGCGAGGCGTTCACGATTCTGGAGAGGCGCATCTCTCTGATGCTGGCGCTGCCGCTGGCCTCGCTCGATTCGCTTGCGATCAAGCGGGAGCTGGGGAAGATTGGCGACGTGGGTCTGCCGGAGTAAGCGTTCGGAAGATCGGTTACGACTTGCGTTTCGATTCCCTGCCCCATAGCCTTTACGACATGAGTGCTTCCGCTTCCAATTCCGTGCCCGCTGCGTTTGCTTCGCTCTCCTTCGATGAAAAGCTGGACCGTCTGGCCGAGGTTGCGGTGCGCGTGGGGCTGAACCTGCGCACGGGGCAGGAGCTGGTGTTGACCGCGCCGACGGAGGCGCTGCCGCTGGTTCGGCGAGTCACCGAACATGCGTATCGCGCGGGCGCGCTGCTGGTGACGACCTTCTACAGCGACGATCCGTGCGTACTGGCGCGCTACGAACATGCGCCGGACGCAAGCTTCGACTACGCGCCCGCGTGGCTACAGGATGCGATCCTGGCGGCGTTCAAGAGCGGCGCGGCGCGCATGGCGATTGCGGGCGGGAATCCGGCGCTGCTTGCGAAGGAGGACCCGGCGAAGGTCTCGCGCGCGAATATTGCCGTGTCAAAGGCGGCCAAGCCGGCGATGGAGCTGATCACGCGGCACGAGATCAACTGGACGATTGTTGCCGCGGCCACGCCGGAGTGGGCGAAGCTGGTCTTCCCCAATGAGCCGGTGGAGCAGGCGATGGCGAAGCTGTGGGAGGCGATCTTCACCGCGTCGCGGATTACGGGGGACGATCCCGTGGCCGACTGGCTGGCCCACGGAGCGCGCCTGAAAGAGCGCGTGGACACGCTGAATGCGAAGCGATTCGCGGCGCTGCACTTCAAGTCGCGCGACAGCGAGACCGATCTGACGGTGGGCCTCGCCGACCAGCATCTGTGGGCGGGCGGAGGAACGACGGCGGGCAACGGCGTCTATTGCCAGCCGAATATTCCCACCGAAGAGTGCTTCACCACGCCGCACAAGGAGCGCGTGGACGGCGTGGTGCGCGCGTCGAAGCCGCTCTCGCACCAGGGGACGCTGATCGAGAACATCCGCTGCCGCTTCGAGGGCGGAAGGATCGTGGAGGCCTCGGCGACCGCAGGCGAGGAGGCGCTGAACCGGCTGATCTCCACCGACGACGGCGCGCGGCGGCTGGGCGAGGTGGCGATGGTTCCCGCTTCGTCGCCGATTGCGGCGGCGGGGATTCTGTTCTGGAGCACGCTGTTCGACGAGAACGCTGCCAGCCACATCGCGCTGGGGCAGGCCTACTCGACGTGCCTGATCGGCGGGGAAAAGATGAATGAAGAGGATCTGGCCAAGCTGGGCGCGAACTCGAGCCTCATCCACGTGGACTGGATGATCGGCTCGGAGACGATGGACGTGGACGGCTTAACTGCCAGCGGCGCGGCTGAGCCGCTGATGCGCGCTGGCGAATGGGTGTAGGTAATTTTCACCGCCGGTATAGAGCGTTGCGCCTCAAGCAAAATACAGAGATTCTGACCCTTCGACAAGCTCAGGGTCAGAATGACGGCGTTTGAAAGGGGTAAACTGACACTCATCATGGAACTCTCCGGTTGTGGCACAGCACTGGTAACACCCTTCCTCGCGGACGGCGCGCTCGACGAGGCTGCGCTGGTCCGCCTTGTGAACTGGCAGATCGAATCGGGCGTCAACTTTCTGGTCGCATGCGGCACCACGGGCGAAGCCTCGACGATGACGGAGGCCGAGAACGCGCGCGTCATTGAGATCACAGTGAAGACCGCGGCGGGACGCGTGCCGGTCTTCGGCGGCTGCACTCACAACGCCACCAGCGAGGCCGTGGCGCGCGCGCGGAAGATGGCGAAGATTCCCGGGCTGGACGGCATTCTGACGGCCAATCCGTACTACAACCGGCCCGGCCAGGAGGGCCAGTTCCAGCACTTCCGCGCCATTGCAGAGGCGGTGGAGCTGCCGATTCTGCTGTACAACATTCCGTCGCGCACGGGCACCAACATGGAGCCGGCGACGGTGCTGCGGCTGGCCGAACTTGCGAATGTGATCGGCGTAAAGGAGTCGAGCGGCAACATCGCGCAGATTACCGAGATACTGAACAACGCGCCCACGGGTTTCAAGGTCTTCAGCGGCGACGACGCGATGACGCTGCCGGTGATCGCACTGGGCGGCGCGGGCGTGGTCTCGGTGGCATCGAACGCAATCCCCGCGCAGATGGCGCAGATGGTGCAGGCTGCGCTGAGTGGCGACTGGGCGAAGGCGCGCGCCATCAACCGCCGGTACTTCCGCCTGATGCAGGCGCACTTCTCGGAGCCGAGCCCCGCGCCGGTGAAGGCGGTGCTGGCGCTGCTGGGCCACGGCGAAGACCACCTGCGCCTGCCCATGGTTCCGGTGACGGCGGCCACGCGACAGAAGCTGGAGAAGCTGCTGGGCGAGCTGGGGCTGTTGGCACACGCGGCGTCTAATTCGTAAAGCCCGCGTATGCCGTAGCCGCTCGCAGCTCCATGCAACCGCTGCATTGCGATGCGCCGCATTGCCGCGTTCCCGCTACAATCGGAGCAGACCATGACCACTGCAAGCCTCGAATCCAGAATCGAAGAGTCTTTTGCCGCGGGCGCCGATACCGTCAGCGATGTGGACGCGCTCGACACGTTCCTCGAACTGCGCAACGCGCTGGAGGCGGGCACTCTGCGCGCGGCGGAGCCGGACGCGGCTGCGCCGACCAGATGGCGGGTGAATGCGTGGGTGAAGCGCGGCATTCTGCTGGGATTTCGCATCGGCGCGCTGACCCAGATGAGCGGCGGCGACGCGCTCAGCTTCCTCGACAAGGCGACCTACCCGGCGCGCAGCTTCACGCCGGAGGATGGCGTGCGGATTGTTCCCGGCGGCAGCTCGGTGCGGTCGGGGGCGTTTGTGGCGCGTGGCGTGGTCATGATGCCGCCCGCCTACATCAATGTTGGGGCGTACGTCGATGAGGGCACGATGGTGGACTCGCACGCTCTGGTGGGCTCCTGCGCGCAGATCGGTCGCCGCGTGCATCTGTCGGCCGGGGCGCAGATCGGCGGCGTGCTGGAGCCGGTCAACGCTTCGCCGGTGATCATCGAGGACGATGTGCTGGTGGGCGGCAACACGGGCGTCTATGAGGGGACGATTGTGCGGCGCGGCGCGGTACTGGCGGCGGGGACGATCCTGACGCGGGGCACTCCGGTCTACGATGTGGTCAACCGCACAATCCTGAAGGCGAACGCCGAGATGCCACTCATCATTCCCGAGGGCGCGGTGGTCGTTCCTGGCTCGCGCGCGGTGCCCGCTGGATACGGCAGACAGATGAACCTCAGCGTCTACACGCCGGTGATCGTGAAATACCGCGACGAGAAGACGGACCTTTCCACCACGCTGGAAGATTTGTTAAGGTAGAGCTTGACGCGTAGCTACAGGGTAGCTACAATTCCAACAGCAGTAACCAATCCGCCCTTGCGCAGGACTTGCGTCAAGTCAACTCCTAATTCGGCAACATCGGAATCAGTCGTTCCCTCGGAAATACCCTGAGATGTACCCTCGGAACTACCCTTCTGCTGTGCCATTTGAGTCGGCTTTCACTTGACCATATTCTTTCACGGAGCGGAACAATGCCATTTGATTGGGATGAGGCGAACATCGCCCACATTGCCGAGCACGACGTAACAACTAGCGAAGCCGAAGAGGTTGTTTCCAATAGTCCGCTCGATATAGGGAAACAGACTCGCAATGGCGAGGATCGTTTGATGCAGATCGGCGAGACTCTTTCCGGTCGAGTTCTGATCGTAATCACTACGCTCCGTGGAGTGAAGACACGCGTTGTTACAGCATTTCCGGCAAAACGCGCATATCGTGCCTTCTATTCGGCGCATAAAAGGAGCATCCAGCATGGAAAAGCGAATCCTTCCTGATTTCAAGTCCGAAGCCGAAGAGGCGAAGTGGTGGTTCGACAATCAGGATGAACTCCTGAAGGACTTCGAGCAGGCCGCGGCGGAGGGACGTCTTGGCTGTGGCACTGCGGCGCGGCTTGGCGGCATTCCCACGACAACGATCCGCTTCGATCCCGGCGACATTGCGCTGGCCCGCGAACAGGCGAGCAAGCGCGGATTGAAGTATCAGACCTACCTAAAGATGCTGGTGCATGAGGCCCTGCTGAAGGCCAAGACGACGGTCAAGGCGTAGACTTCGGCTCCGACGCGATTGCATGCGCGGAGCATGGCCTTTCGATGAGTGCTGTAGAATCAAGGTAAATGGCACAAGATAAATTACGCATCATCCCCCTGGGTGGCCTGGGCGAGTTCGGCATGAACTGCACGGCCCTGCGCTGGCAGGACGAGATCATCGTCATCGATGCCGGCCTGATGTTTCCCGAAGAAGAGCTGCTGGGCGTCGACATTGTGGTGCCCGACATCAGCTACCTGACCGAGAACCGCGAAAAGGTCCGCGGCATCATCCTGACGCACGGGCACGAGGACCACATCGGCGGGCTGCCCTGGATACTCTCCGAGCTGAATGTTCCGGTGTACGGCACCGAGTTCACGCTGGCCCTGGTGGAGGGCAAGCTGGACGAGCACCACCTGCTGGACGACGCCGAGCTGATCGAGATCCTGCCCGGTCGCCGGTTCACGCTAGGGCCGTTCTCCATCATGCCCATCCGCGTGACGCACAGCCTGGTGGACTGCGTGGCGCTGGCCATCCATACGCCGGTGGGCGTGGTGGTGCACAGCGGCGACTTCAAGATTGACCTGTCTTCGCCGGACGGCAAGCCGTTCGACCTGCACGCGTTTGCCGAGCTGGGCAAGCAGGGCGTGCTGTGCCTACTACAGGACTCGACCAACGTGGACCGGCCCGGCTACACACCGTCCGAGCGCGCCGTGCGTCCGCGGCTGGATGAGATCTTCGCGCAGACCAGGAAGAAGCTCTTCTTCAGCTGCTTCTCCTCATCGATCCACCGCATCCGCATTGCCATGGAGCTGGCCGATGCGCATGGGCGCAAGGTCGCGGTCATCGGGCGCTCGCTGGATAACTCCACCGAGATCGCGCAGGACCTGGGCTATCTCGACCTGCCGCCGGGGCTGATGATCAACCCTGGGCAGTTGCGCGACATGCCCGCCAACAAGGTGCTGGTGATGATCTCCGGCACGCAGGGCGAGCCAATGTCGGCGCTCTCGCGCGCGGCGGTGAACAACCACAAGTATGCGCACATCGAAGCGGGCGACACCGTGGTGCTCAGCTCGAGGATCATCCCCGGCAACGAGAAGTCGATCTACCGCATGATCGACCACCTCGAACGCCGCGAGGCAAAGGTGATCTACGACGACGGAACCCAGGGGCTGATCCACGTCAGCGGGCACGGATCGCAGGAGGAGATGCGCCTGATGATCAACCTGATGCGGCCCAGGTTCTTCGTGCCGGTGCATGGCGACTATCGCCACCTGAAGCGCCACGCGGAGCTTGCCGGAAACCTGGGCCTGATCGAAAAGGTGATCCTGCTGGAGGACGGCGAGATCCTCGAGCTGGACAAGAACGGCGCACAGAAGAACGGCAAGATCACCGTGGGCCGCGTCTGCATCGATGCCGGCGGTTCCATCGATGTGGTCGAGGACATCATCCTGCGCGACCGCCAGCACATCGGCGAGGGCGGCATTGTGCTGCCCATTCTGACCATCAACAAGCGCACGGGCAAGGTCGAGGTGGCGCCGGAGATCGTCATGCGCGGATTCACCGTCGAAGATCCGGCCATGATCGCCGAGGCACGCCAGGTGGTGCAGCGCACCCTCGAAGCATCCAGCGACGAGGAGAAGGCCGACTACGGAGTCATCAAGGAGAAGGTGCGCGGCGACCTGAAGCGCTACATCCAGAAGAACATGAGCCGCCGCCCGCTGATCATGCCCGTCATCATGGAGGTCTGACGGCACAGAACTTTTCCTGCCGATTCCTGCCCGTCCCAGCGAGCACTACGCGTTTCCTGCATCCAACCAAAGCAGGAGAACCGGAATGCCCACCCCAGGAATTATTGGCATCATCGTTACGCTTGTCGTCATCGGTCTGGCGCTGTATCTGATCGACCTCATTCCCATGGACAACACGATCAAGCAGATCATTCGCGGGATCGTTATTGTTCTGGTCATCGTATGGCTGCTACAGGCCTTCGGGTTCATGGGGTCGGTTCGCGGCCTCTTCCACCCGGCTCATCCTGTTCGATGACAAGGCCGCACTCCGGTTGCACCTCGTCCCTTGAACCTCGTGCCTCGCGTTACTCCTTGCCGCGTCTCACGTAGCGCCGTCCCACCAGGCTGTACTGGCCGCTGAGAACGCGCGCGATTGCCTCCGTGTAGGCGATGTGCTCCTGGTCCAGGATGCGCGCCGAGAGAGTCTCGGCGGTGTCTTGGTCGAGCACCGGAACCACGCGCTGTAGGATGATTGCGCCGTGGTCGACGGCCTCATCCACAAAATGCACGGTGCATCCGGCCACCTTGGCGCCGAACTCGAGCGCCTGGGCCTGTGCGTCGAGGCCGGGAAAGGCGGGCAGCAGCGCGGGATGGATGTTCAGGATGCGGTTGGAGAAGGCGCGCACAAACTCCGGCGAGATAATGCGCATGTATCCGGCCAGGCAGACCAGGTCCACGCGATGCGCGCGCAGCGTTGCGATCATCTCCGCGTCGTGCTCGGCGCGCTTGCGGCCCGCCGAAGGAATAGCGATGGCAGGCAGACCAAGCTTGCGCGCGGTCTCGAGGCCCGCGGCGTCGGGCAGGTTCGACAGGACGACGGCGATCTCCGTGCCGGGGAGACGGCCCTCGCGGATCGCCTCGGCGATGGCCATGAAGTTCGAACCGCGTCCAGAGAGCAGAATCCCGAGTCGCTGCAAGCCGTGCCTCCTCCTTCAACCAGCCTCGCATCGGGTGCGAGACCGCCCCTTTGCATCGTACTGCATTCGGAGTCGGTGATTGGAGGTTGCGAGGGCAGAGAGCAACGAATCTTCTTCTTTTGCCGCTGCGGATTCTGCTGGGGAGAGATTTGGAGCACCGAGCGGGGATTGAACCCGCGAATACTGATTTTGCAGGTCAGTATCCACTGATCACCCGCCGGCATCGCCTGGTACCGCAAACACTTCAGCGTCCCGGCGAACTCCAAGTGCCAGCGCATCTGGGCCGAAACACCGCGTAGTTTTCCGCTGCCGGAGGAGACACCGCACTCCCCGCTGCGATACCGTCGAGAGATGCCCCGTCCGCGCCAAAGCCCGCGCCCTCCCCGCTACGACTGCGCGCTCGCCTGCCGCGAGCTGGCCGCCGCCGACCCCAAACTCGCCCGACTGATGGCCCGCGCCGGCCCCTTCACCCTGCGCCTGGCCAGCGCGCAGTCGCCCTTCGAGGCGCTGGCGGAGAGCATCGTCTACCAGCAACTGCACGGCAAAGCCGCGGCGACGATTCACCGCCGCCTGCTGGAGGGATTCGCGCCGGTCTGCGGCACGGCGCGGAACGGAGTACCCAACCACTTCTCCGCACAGCACTTGATCGACTGCCCCAACGAACAACTGCGCGCCGCCGGCCTCTCGCACAACAAATCCCTGGCGCTGCGCGACCTGGCCGCAAAGACGATCGACGGAACCGTCCCCACGCTGGCGCGCATCCGCCGCATGACGAACGAGGCAATCATTGAGCACCTCACCCAAGTGCGCGGCATCGGGCGCTGGACAGTCGAGATGCTGTTGATCTTCCGCCTTGGCCGTCCCGACGTCCTGCCGGTGAGCGACTACGGCGTGCGCAAGGGTTTCGCGTTGACCTTCGGCAAGCTGAAGCCAACCGACAAAGTTACGCCCGCCGACCTTCCCAAGCCCGCCGAGATGGAACGCCGCGCCAAGCGTTGGGCTCCCTGGCGCTCGGTCGCAAGCTGGTATCTGTGGCGCGCCTGCGACCTCGCTCAAAATAAACTGAAGCCTCAGCCTTGAGTCTCCATCGAAAGCCCTCCTGGCAGACCATCGTGCCGCGAGAGAGCGCCCGGAGCGGGAGCCTCCTATAATTCCATGGTGAAGTCTCCAAGCTCCCCGAAGGACGCGAAACCAACCTCCTCATCCGCCGCCCCAAGCCAGCGATACGTCTGCGTGCATGGCCACTTCTACCAGCCGCCGCGCGAGAACCCCTGGCTGGAGACGGTCGAGGTGGAGGACTCAGCCGCTCCCTACCACGATTGGAACGAACGCATCAGCGCGGAGTGCTACGCGCCCAACGGCGCCTCGCGCATCACCAACCGCAAGGGCGAGATCGTGCGCATCGTCAACAACTACGAGCGCATGAGCTACAACTTCGGCCCCACCCTGCTGAAGTGGATGGCGGAAAAGACCCCGCGCACCTACCGCACCGTCCTCGACGCCGACCGCACCAGCGCGCAGCGCTACGGCGGCCACGGCTCGGCCATCGCGCAGGTCTACAACCACATCATCCTGCCGCTGGCCAGCCGGCGCGACGCCGTCACGCAGGTTCGCTGGGGCATCGCCGACTTCGAGCACCGCTTCGGCCGCCCCCCCGAGGGCATGTGGCTGGCCGAGACCGCCGTCAACCGCGGCACTCTGGACCTGATGGCCGCCGAGGGAATCAAGTTCACCATTCTGGCTCCCCATCAGTGCGCGCGCATCCGGCCAATTGTTCCAGCAGTTGACGAGCCTAACAACCAACAACCAGCAACCAGCAACCAGCAACCCTGGGTTCCCACTCCCAACGCCACGGTCGATACGACCCATCCTTACCTGGTTCAGCTAGACGAAGGAAGAAGCATCGCGGTCTTCTTCTACAACAGCCCCGCCTCGCGCGCCATCGCCTTCGAGGGCCTGCTCAACAGCGGCGAGGCCTTCGGCAGCCGCCTGCTGGACGGCTTCCACGCGCCCGCGCCAAACTCCGCAGACAGGGTCCAGCTCTCGCACGTCGCCACCGATGGCGAGAGCTATGGCCACCACCACAAGTACGGCGAGATGGCGCTCTCCTATGCCATGCACTGGATCGAGGACAACGGCCATGCAAGGCTCACCAACTACGGCGAGTTCCTGGAAAAATTCCCGCCCGAATGGGAGGCCGAGGTGGTCGAGAACACCTCGTGGAGCTGCGTGCATGGCGTGGAACGCTGGCGCGCCAACTGCGGCTGCTACAACGGCAAGCCCGGCTTCAACCAGCACTGGCGCGCGCCCCTGCGCGAGGCGCTGGACTTCCTGCGCGACGCCACCGCGCCGTTGGCCGAAGCGCTCGCCGCTCCGCTGCTGCTCGACCTGTGGAGTGCGCGCGACGACTACATCCACATCGTCCTCGACCGCTCGCCGGCCTCCATCGACCGCTTCTTCGCACTCCACGCCAGGCGGCACATCACGCCCGAAGAGCGCATCACTCTGCTTGAACTGCTCGAGCTGGAACGCCACGCCCAGCTCATGTACACCAGTTGCGGCTGGTTCTTCGACGATATCGCGGGCATCGAGTCCATCCAGATCATCGCTTACGCAGGGCGCGTACTGCAGCTTGCGGCCAAGCTCTTCGGCCCCGCCGGCGCCGCGCTGGAAGACCGCTTCCTGGAGATTCTCGCCCACGCCAAATCCAACGTCGCGGAGTTGGGCGACGGAGCCAGTATCTACCGCCGATACGTCACCGGACTGCGCATCGGCCTGGAGCAGGTGGGCGCGCACTACGCCATCAGCTCCATCTTCCGCAGCTACCCTGAGGACGGCCAGCTCTTCTGCTTCGACCTGCACCGCGACTCGTACGAGAGCTTCACCTCCGGCCGCGGCAAGGTCGCCATCGGCCGCGCCCATCTCCGCTCCCGCATCACCGAGGAGAACGAGGAGATTTGCTTCGCCGTCCTGCACCTGGGCGACCAGAACCTCTCCGCCGCCGTGCGCCGCTACTCCACCGACGGCCCGGAGAACGGGGCAGCCTTTGCCGCCTTCGCCAACGACATCCGCAGAGCAATCCAGCGCGCCAATCTTCCCGAGGTGATCCGCCTCATCGACCGCTTCTTCGGCACCATCGCCTACTCGCTCACCTCGCTCTTCGCCGATGAGCAGCAGCGCATCCTGCGCACGATTCTCAACCAGACCGTGGCCGAGATGGAAGACTCGCTGCGCAAGATCTACGAAGACCACGCCTCGCTGCTCCACTTCCTGACCGAGTCGGGCGCGGCCGCGCCGCCCGCGCTTGCCATCGCCGCCAACTTCGCCATCAACGCCAGCCTGCGCCGCGCCATCGAGGCGGACAACTTCGACGCCGCGGGGATCGAGGCGCTCTTCCTGCGCGCCTCCACAGACCACGTCGCCATCGATTCAGCCGCGCTCAGCTTCGCCGCCGCCGAACGCATCAAGCGTGCCATGGTCCAGTTGCAGGCCGACGTCAAGTCAGGCGAGCCCCCTGAGGCGGCCATCCGTACCGCCCTCGCCATCGCGCTCGCCCTGCGCACCATGCCCTTCGACGTAAACCTGTGGCAGGCGCAGAACATCTGGAATGAGCTCTTCCGCCGCGCCGACAGAAGCAATTGCACCGCGGAGTGCAAGCTCGCCTTCAAGAAACTCGGCGAAGCCCTCTACATCTGCGTCGACCAGCTCGCCATCGACGAAGACATCCCCATCCTCTAACCCATGCCGCCCTCAACCACGCCACAGACTCGCACCCCAAAGCGTCCGCTCGGCAACACCTTCGTCCTGCTGCTCCTGTGGGCGATCTTTTACGCCAGCTTCACGCTCATGAGCCCCGCGCTGCTCGACGACGCCGACTCCGTCCATGCCGAGGTGGCGCGCGAGATGCTCCTGCGCCACGACTGGGTCACCCTCTACGCCAACGGCATTCGCTACCTGGAGAAGGCGCCGCTTCTCTACTGGTCGATGGCCGCCAGCTTCAAGCTCTTCGGCGTCAGCGCTGCCGCAGCTCGCTTTCCGCTTGCGCTGACCGTTCTGGCGCTCGCCTTCGTGGTGGAGACCTTCGCGCGGCGGGCCTTTCGCAGTGCCCACGCCGGCCTCTATGCCGCGCTCATCCTGCTCTCCAGCTTCGGATTTTTCCTCTTCACCCGCATCCTGCTGCCCGACGCGATGCTCTGCCTCTGGCTCACCCTCGCCCTCCTCTGTTTCTGGCTAAGCGAAGAATGCTCCTCCATTGAAGCCGTCATCCCGAGCGAGCGCAGCGAGTCGAGGGACCCCCGCATTTTGCCCGGATCGCCATCAAATCTCCGCCTCCTCTGTTACGCATTCGCCGCCTGCTGCGCTCTCGGCGTCCTCACCAAGGGCCTCATCGGCGTCGTCTTCCCTGTCGCAATCGTCCTGATCCACCTGCTGCTGACGCGCGGCCCACGCGCCGCAATCACTCGCATCCGCCAGCTCCATCCGCTCTCGTCGCTCGCCGTTTTTTTTGCAATCGCCGCGCCGTGGCACATCCTCATCGCTCTGGCGAACCCCACGCAAGGCCATCCCGGCAGCCTCACCTTCGCGCACGGTGCCCTCTCTGTGCCATTGCCGACGCAGGGCAACGTCCACGGCTGGCTCTGGTTCTACTTCGTCAACGAGCAGCTCCTGCGCTATCTCAACCTCCGCGTTCCGCGCGACTACGACACCGTCCCGCTGTGGCTCTTCTGGGGCCTCTGCCTCGTCTGGCTCATGCCGTGGTCAGCCTTCGCCTTCCGTGCCATTCGATGGCGTAACCCTTTGAGTCACACTCTGCTGAAAACCCCAGAACAGCGGGCGAAGGCACTGATGCTCTATCGCCGCCGCGGCCTTCCACGCGAACTCCACGCACCGTTGTTGTTCCTCCTCTGGGCGCTCATCCCGCTGCTCTTCTTCTCTTTCTCCACCCGCCAGGAGTACTACGTCCTTCCCGTTCTGCCCGCCCTTGCGGTCCTCATCGCCGGATGGCTGGCGCAAGAATGCGATTGGAAGCCCATCACGCAATCGGCAAAAAAAATCCGTCGCGCCAACCTGCGCGCAACCGCCGTCCTCGTCGCCCTCGGCTCAATCTTCGCCGCCGCCGCGCTCGTCTTCCTGCTGCGCAGCCGCGCGCCCACGCCCTCGACCGATCTCGCAAGTCTCCTGCAACAGAATCCGGCTAACTACGCACTCAGCATGGGCCATTTTCTCGACCTCAACGCGGCTGCCCTCGGCCTCTTTCGCCTTCCGCTCGCGCTGGCCGCGGCTGCACTCTTCCTCGGTCCGCTCTGTTCGTACATCCTACGCAAGAACGATCGGCCCCACGCTGCAACCCTCGCGCTCGCCGCCGGCTCCTTCGGCTTTCTCCTCGCCGCGCATCTTGGTCTGCGGACCTTTGCCCCCGTCCTCAGCTCACAACAGCTCGCCGCTGCAATTGCTCCGCAGCTCACGGGGCGGGTGGGAGAACCTCCAGCCCTCATCGTCATCCATCAGGAGTACGAGTTCGCCAGCACGCTCGGCTTCTATCTGCGCCGGCCCGGCTACGCGCGGCAAAACGGCCAGCCAGTCGCGGTCAACCCCATCCACATCCTCGAAGGCCGCAGCTCGAACCTCTGGTACGGCAGCTTCTTCCGCGACGCGCCAGCGATCTTCGAGACGCCGCAGTCGCTCGCCGAAAAGTGGCCCGGCGCGCAGCGCATCTTCCTCTGGCAAGACCTCGCCAACCAGCCCAGCCCACTGCCTGCGCTGCCCGGTCCGGGCTACTTCATCGCGAAGTCCGGCGGCAAACAAATCCTCAGCAACCAGCCCAACACGCCGCCCGAAATACTTAACACCGATCTACACCGATGAAACCGATTAACAACAATGTGGATGAAGTTCTGTGAAATTTACTTCATTTGAATCGGTGCCTGTCGGTGTAGATCGGTGTTAAGCCTTTTCTTCGTTCGCTGGAGAAATTCGGCCGTTGTGCAGGTGGAAGCGCTCGCCGCGCCAGACGATTGTGTCGGAGGCGTAGCTCCACGCCCAGAAGCCGAGGCCGAAGAAGTCGCGCAGCGGCAGCAGCCAGATGTCGCGCAGTACCTGCGCATCGCCCAGCAGGCCGACGCCGACCGTCAGTGCAACGGCGACCCGCGCCAGAACGACGAGGCTCAGCAGCGTAAAGCTCCAAAGCGCAAAACCGCTGGCCACGCAGTTCAGCACAGCCCACGGAATGCAGTACGTGATTCCCAGACCGAGGTAGCCCCATCGCCGCGAGTCGCGCGTGGTTCGCGCCCAGCGGATCTGGTGCTCGCAGAAGCCGTGAAAGCCGTACGCAGGCACGGCGGTCTCCACCACCTCGCCGCAGAGCTCGACGCGGTATCCCGCCTGCGCGATGCGCGCGCCCATCTCGTAGTCGTCGGCCAGCGAGTCGACCAGCGGCTCGAGGCCTCCCGAGGCCGCCAGCGCCGCGCGCGAGACCGCCAGCGTCGAGCCAAGTCCAAAATGAATGCCGCCTTCGAGCTTGCGCGCCGCCAGCACTCCCGCCATAAAGTCGGTTGAGATTCCCAGCGCCTCCAGCCGCGCCCACAGCGTCAGCGCCTCGCCCTGTACCGCGGTCCGCCCGCGATAGAGCGCCGTCACCATGCCCACCTTCGCATCGGCGAAGCGCTCCATTACCCGCGTCAGGTACATCGGCGAGACGCGGATGTCGCTGTCGTTGATGAGGACAAATTCGTAGCGCGCCTCGCCGAGCATCTGCACCAGGCTACTCACCTTGCCCGAGGTCCCCAGCCGCTGGGGGCACACGATCAGCCGGATCGCGCACTGGGGAAACTCCCGCCGCAGCCTCTCGATCTCGCCCACAGCGGGATCGTCCGCGCTGCTCACCCCAAAGAGAATCTCGAAGCGGCCCGCATACTGCTGCCTGCAGTGGCTCGCCAGCCCCTCGTACATCCGCGCATCCACGCCCTTCACCGGCTTCAGGATGGACACATCCGGCGCGAATCCCGGCGCGTTGGCTTCAGCGGCATCAATGCGTCGGCGATCGCGCCCAAACTGCCGCGCGCCTGCCAGCGCCAGCAGCATGTAGACCAGCCCGCCCACCGTCACGAGCGCTGTCGCGATCTCAACCGCCGTCGCCATCATGCAACCAGTCTACCCAACCGGCGCGACGCAAGCCCGATTCTCCGCGCTACTCGTACCTCAGCGCCTCGATGGGGTCCAGGTTGGCCGCCTTCCACGCCGGATAGATGCCGAAGATCAGCCCGATCGCGCACGAAGACAGGAAGGCCGTCGCCACCCACAGCGGTGAGAGCAGCGCTGGAAACCAATGATTCACTATTAGCGCAATCCCGCTGCCCAACACCACTCCGATCACCCCGCCCACTGCGCACAGCGTGATCGCCTCCAGCGTGAACTGGGTCAGAATTGTTTTCTTCGTCGCGCCAATCGCCTTCCTCACTCCGATCTCGCGGGTGCGCTCGGTCACGCTGACCAGCATGATGTTCATCACGCCCACGCCGCCCACCATCAGCGCCACGCACGACAGCGAAAACATCAGCAGAAACAGCCCTCCCGTAATCTCGTCCCACAGCCGCGTGATG
>PLOU01000064.1 GCA_003142235.1 Granulicella sp. | reverse complement strand
CGTTTCAGGGGACTAACCCAGCTGGGCCCGGATTAATGCGGCTGAAAACCGGGTGGAGGAACACATTAGCCTGTTGGCAACAACTGAGATTCGTCTGTGGGCAATTCGATGAACGCTGGCCGACTTTCTGGTACGGATCTCACCTCTCGTCCCTGAACTGAAACCCCGCACCTTCTTCCGCGGCGCATCCAAGGGAATCGTTACGACCGGGAGCTACTGCCCCGTCTGGAAGCGCAGCGCAGCAAGCGTCTGCTGGTAGGCGTAGCGTGCGCCGGCGTACGCAATCTGTGCCTGTGTCTGCGCGAGCTGTGCCTGGCTCAACTCCACGATGGACGACAGCCCCAGCTTGTAGCGCGTCTGTGCCAGGTCGAATGCCGAGTTCGCCTGCTCCAGCAACTGGCGGCTCACATCGATGCGCTGGAATCCGGACTGGGCCTCAAGCACCGTATCGGTCACATCGCGCGCGATCGTCTGGCGAAGCTGCTGCACGCTCTGGTCGGCAGCCTGAGCGCGCAACTTTGCCTCGTTCGCACGCGCCGAGAAGAGAAAGCCGTTGAAGATGGGAATGCTCACGTTCACTCCGGCGGCTCCGTACCAGGGCGTTGTAATCTGGTCGGCGCGCACCGGCGCGTCTCCGGCTACACCGAGTGCGGAGATTGTGGGCCGAACGAGATCGCGCTCGGCCTGGCTGAACTCCTTTGCCGCGCTCGCTTGCAGGTTGAGCGCGGCAAGGTCGGGCCGGGACTGGAAGGCAAGCTGGAGCAGCGGTGTCGCGTCCTCCGGCGCTGGCGCGGGCGCGGCTGGCGTCTCATCGACAAGCGTATAGACCGCGGGTAGTTCTTCGCCCAGAATGGTGTTCAGCGCGGCCTGAGACTCCTGGTTGTCGTTGGTCGCATTTAGAAGCAATAACTTTGCCTGTTGCAGATCGACGTTGGCGAAGCTCAAGTCCAGCTCGGAGCGCAGCTTTGCCTCTGTCAGTGCACGAACTTGGTCTGCGGTTTCCTGCCGCGTCGTCACCGTCTGCTGGGCGACAAGCAGGATGGCCTGGCTAGCCAGCGCGTGATAGAACGCCTCATCGACGGCGAGTAGCACGTCCTCACGCGACGCGCTCTGGTTGCTTGCGGCGGCTCGCGCGCTGAAGTCCGCGCTGTTGATCAGCGCGTGGGTGCGGCCAAAGTCTGTCATCAGTTGCGAGAGCTCAACCCCACCGGCTGCGCGCTGATAGACGCTGGGATTATTGAGCGCGCCAGCAGTAATGCGATCTCCTTCGTGCGTATCGACCGCGGTCAGATTGCCCGTCAGCGTGGGCAGATCGGCCGCTCTCGCCTCACGCCGCACCTGTCCCTCCGCCAGTGCAATCAGGCGCGCGATCTGCATATGCGGGTTCTGCTGCACCGCAATCTTTTCGGCCTGCGCCAAGGTCAACGTCACCGGCGCCGGCGTAGGCGCAGGAGCTGGTGCGGTCTGGCATCTGCCAAATGCACTCGCACCTGCGAGAGCTGCCACGACGATCAGAGCGAGTGTTATTTTCATCTAGCTTTCCTCTCCGGCGATTGCATTGCCTTGCCCATCCGGCGGCCTCTGCGTCTCTTCCTTGCGATGGACCAGCAGATACGCCGCGGGCACCACGAAGACCGTGACCAGCACCGAGACCGTCAGCCCGCCGATGATGGCGCGGGCCAGCGGCGCATACTGCTCGCTACCCGCCTCCAGCGCAAGCGCCATCGGCACCATGCCGAGGATCGTAGCCAGCGAGGTCATCAGCACCGGGCGCAGACGCACGCGGCACGCCATGGCCACAGCATCGCCGATCGCCATGCCCTCGTCGCGCAACTTGCGCGTGAACTCGACGATCAAAATTGAGTTGGAGACCACGATGCCGGTCATCATCACCACGCCCATCAGCGACATCACGTTCAGGGTTGTGCCGGTGACCAGAAGAAATAGGATGACTCCGGTGATTCCCGGCGGAATCGCGAGCAGAATCACCAGCGGGTCGATGAACGAGGCGAACTGCGCCATCAGAATCAGATACACCAGAATCACCGAGAGAAGGAGACCAATGCCGAAGCTGGAGAACGAGCGCCGCATTCCTTCCACGGAGCCGCGCATCGTAACTTGCAGGTTCTCCGGAATCTTCTGTTGCGCGATGACACGATCCACGCGCGTGGCCAGTCCGCCGAGGTCCTGCCCGGAGGGCGAGACGTAAACGTCAATCACACGGCGCAGTTGATAGTGGTCCACCTCTGTTGGGGCCTTCGTTTGGGATATCTGCACGACAGCGCCGAGGTTTGTGGTAGTCGCTCCATCGGGTGATTTGATTGGAATCTGTTCAAGATCCTGGAGCGACTTGATCTGCGACTCGGGATATTGCACCGCAAGCTCGTAACTATTTCCGCTCTTGGGATCATCCCAATAGTTCGGTAAGATCATTGCATTCGAGGTGAGTGCGGTGATGACGTTGTCCACAACTTCCCTCGATGTGAGCCCGAGGTGGCCCGCCATCTCGCGATTCACATCCAGCTTCAGACTGGGATAATCAACGTCCTGCGGCACGAGAACATCGCCGACACCATCCAAGGCGCGAATCTTCTTGGCTAAATCGGCAGCGGTAGCGGATGCCTCGTTGAGATCGTTTCCACTTACCTGAATATCGATTGGAGCAGGGAGACCGAGGTTTACTACCGCATCGACCAGGCTACCGGTTTGAAAATAGGTGGATAGCTCCGGTAGATCTTCCCGTAGCTTGCTTCGGACGAGGGACATATAGGCGAAGGTGCTCTTGCTGTGTTCTGCATTCAGACTTACTTGAATAAATGCGGTGTGTGGACCTGAGTTGCTGGAGTAGATAGACGAGAACCCCGGAGCCATGCCGATATTGGAGACGATCATCCCGAGATCCTTCGCAGGGATTGCGTTACGAATCTCCTGCTCGGCCTGTGCAACATATTCATCGGTGAACTCAATCCGAGTGCCGCTGGGTGCCTTTATATTGATAACGAATTGCCCCGGATCGGTGCGCGGAAAGAACGAAAGACCCATAAAGGGGAAGAGTGCAAGGCTTAACAGAAAAATGCCAAGTACGCCCAGCACCGTGGCTCCCGGTCGCAGAAGGCTCTTCGCCACGGCCTTGTCGTAGTGCGCCAGACCGCGGTTATAGCGATGATTGAACCAACGCACGAAACGCTGAAAGGTGCTCATGCCGTCGTGATGGCCGCCCTCGGTGTGCTCCCTCTTGTGCGGATTGTGGATGAAGCGCGCACAGAACAGCGGAACCACCGTCATCGCAACCGCGTACGACGCAAAGAGCGAGAGCACCACCGAGAGCGCCAGCGCGGTAAACAGATAGCGGCTGACGCCATAGAGGAAGACGACCGGAAAGAAGACAATGGCCGTGGTGAAGGTGGCCGCCAGCACCGGCAGCGCCACCTCGCGCCCTCCAATTTCAGACGCCTCTTCGGGCGTTTTGCCCATCTCCAGATGGCGGAAGATGTTTTCCAGGACGACGACGGAGTTATCAATCAGCCGCGAAAAGACCAGTGCCAGTCCACCGAGCACCATGGAGTTAATCGTCGCGCCCATCAGGTTCAAGGCCATGAATGCGGCCAGCGCAGAGAGCGGAATCGATAGCATGACGGCGACGGTAGCGCGCATGCTGCCGAGAAAGATCAGGATCATCAACCCAGTCAGAACAAGTCCAATGCCGCCTTCGCTGCCAAGATTTTTGATGGCCGTCTTTACAAATTGCGATTGGTCGAAGACCACGGCGGTCTTGAGCGACTTGGGAATATCAACGAGATGCTTGAGCCGGTCACGAACACCATTCACAATCGAGATAGTATTGCTGCCACCTCCCTGTTTGAGGATCGGCAGATAGACCGAATGCTGTCCATCGACGCGCACAATGTTGGTCTGGATGGCAGAGGAGTCCAGAGCTTTGCCGACATCAGCGACCAGGAGTTGTCCGTTGCCGCTGTTCTTGAGCGGAAGGCGGTCGATCTCATCCATGTCGGGGAACTGCGAATTGGTGTAGATATTGAAATCTGTCGGTCCGAGCTTGACATCGCCCGATGGTAGGATTGCGTTGGCGTTATTCACCGTCCGCACCACATCCATGGGGCTAAGCTGATTGGCTTCCAGCTTTGTCGGATCAACGTAGATCTGAATCTGCCGATACTTCCCGCCAAACGGCGGCGGGATGGAAGCACCCGGAACAGATGCAATCTGATTGCGGACGTCGTATTGTCCCAGGTCATGCAACTGTGTTTCGTTGAGCCCCTGGCCTTTCAACGTAATCAGGCAGACGGGAAGACTCGATGCGTCGAACTTGAGCACCACCGGCGGCAGCGTGCCCGGAGGCAGGCGACGCAACTGCGCCATTGCAAGATTGGAGATGGTGTTGATTGCGGCATCCGAGCTTGTTCCGGGCTGAAAGTAGACGCGAATCAGGCTAACGCCCGGCAAGGAGCGCGATTCGATGTGGTCGATGCCACTTCCTAGCGTGAAGAAGCGCTCGAATGGATTGGTGATGTGCGCCTCAATCTGCTCCGGCGGCATCCCGTTGTAGAACGTGGCAACAACCACGACGGGGATGTTGATGTCCGGAAAGAGATCGACCGGCATACGCGCCACAGTGGTCACGCCAACCACGGCAATCGCAAGGCAGATCATCAGGATGAAGAACGGATTGCGAATGGCGAAGCCTGACATTATTGGCCCTCCGACGCATCGCCAGCCGCGCCCGCCACAGTCATCGCGCTCTGCTTTGCCGTCACCAGCTCACCCGGCTGAAAGCTCGCCTGGTTGGCGACGATCACCTGCTCGCCCTCGCGCAGCCCGTTCAGCACCTCGATGCGGTTGGCCGTCGCAATCCCGGTCTGCACCGCGCGCCTCTCCACGCGACTCTGTGCGTTGACAACAAGCAGGACCGGCTGCGACCCACTGGTGTCGACAGCCTGGATCGGAACAACCAGCGCATCGCCCGCGCGTTTTACGTTCAGCGTCACCTGCGCGTACATCCCCGGCGTGAGCGAGCCGTCTGCATTGGGCACGTCCACCTCCACTTGCATCGAACGCGTAGAGGCATCCAGCGCGCCGGTGCTACGCGTGACCTTGCCTGTGATTGTGCGGCCAAGCGCGTCAATGCGAATGGTTGCGCTGTCGCCGTCGCGCACAAAGGGAGCGATGGTCTCCGGCACCGGCAGCCGAAGACGCAACGTACTAACCTCGGCGATCTTGACCACCGGAGCGGAGCCCGAGTTCGATGTGCCTGCCTGAATCAGCGCGCCGGTATCGGCGTAGCGCCACGTCACAATGCCGGTGAATGGGGCGACAATACGCGAGTAGTCCTCCATCGTCGACATTTGCTGCCGCTGTGCCTGCGAGACACCTAGCTGCTGCTGCATCGCGTTCAGCGCGGACTTCGCCGCATCCACCTGTGCCGCCGCCGCCTGATCTTTCGCTCGCGCATCGTCTAGCTCCTGCTGCGCAATCAATCCAGGGCGCGCGTCGGATGCCTGTTGCAGCCGCTGTGCCCCGGCGTGTAGAGCTACATAGTTCGCCTTGTCCCGCGCCACCTCGTTGGTTGCTCGAATGATCTCCGCTTGCGACTGGCGCACTCCCGCCTGCGCGCCCTGCACCTGCGCCTGCAACTCCGGCACGTCGAGCACAGCCAGTACCTCGCCCTGCCTCACCTTGTCGCCAATGTCGACGTGGATGCTGCGAATATAGCCCGCAACCTTGGCATGAATTTCCACCTCCTGATACGGAATGAACTCGCCCGCGACGGTAAGTGTGTTTGCCAGAGTCGCGCGCGATGCGGAAACGACAGGCGCAATGGGGTTGCTCGGCCCGGCAGCTTGTTGTGCGGAGTGGGTGCATCCGAACAGGGCGATCAGAGTGCAACAGAGCAGAGAGAGTCGTCCGAGGTCGGAACGCCGGACGGAGGCAACAGTTTTCATAGGGGACTCGCTTAGGCTAGAGACACAGCAGCACCGCTGCGAGAGCGGCGCACAGACCGGCACAAAATACCGGTGTCTTCTCTAGTTGCGTGACGGAGGGCGGATGGCGTGCGCTCTGCGGTAGCAGAGTTGTGTGGCGGAAGGAGGATCGGCGGCGGTCTGCATCCACGCATGGGAGCGTGCGATCTCCGCCGCCGCAACCAGGACGAGAACGAAGAGAAGCAATGCGGGAGCCGCTTGCACCGGCGGCGCATACGTTACGGCCATACCTTGCTGCTGCCACATCCTGGCTGCTGCAATCGGACGCGCGGCATCTGTGTGCGGATAGTATGCAGCCACCTTCGATGTAACCGCGAAGGCCACCAGAAGACCACAGAACAGCACCCCCAGTAGAACCATCAGGGCGGTCTTTCGTCCGGAATGATACGAAATGCGCATCGTGTTCAGAATACCGTGAGCTGGGCTAAGCGGATAGCGAACACCCGTTTGTAGCTCATCGCGCTCTTGCTGATATTTAGACGCAGAAGCAGATCATTCGGTTGCTGACTGGCCGATTCAACAACGATTACGCCCGGTTCACGGTGATGCCCAAAACGGAGCGTCCCATCACTCCGCCGTTGATCTCAAGCTCGCTATGGTCCGGTGACGTCATGCCGGTTTTGCTGGCCACCGCTAAAAAAGTGGTGACGCACCATGCTGTTGACAAGCACGAAGAGCAGGACGGTCAGGACCACTATAAACAGGAACCTTGCAAATCCAAGCCACGGTAAACTGCGTTCTTCCTGATTATTCTCTTGCTGATTCGTCGCCATGTGTTGCTCTCCCGCCAAACCATGCGCCTTGCGTTGGACCGTGGTTTGATAATCCACCGCTCTCGCTCCACAGTCAATCTCCTTGAAGCATGCATTACCATTCTCGGACTGAGACACTGTCAACAACCCCCTGCGACCAGGGATCAGCTTCGATCCCGAGGGCAAGCAGGCTCCTATTTGCCAGGGGCGTGTTTCAGTATGGTGTTGAGGGGCGTTGGATTTGCTGCTCATCTGTTTGGCGTTCTCGCTGGACTAAGATGGCTGCGGAGGCTATTCATGAAATTCACCTTCGTTTCACGACCGTCCGTGGCTGTGGGACTGGCAACGATGGTTCTTCTCTTCGTCTGCACGCACTGCCCGGCGCAATTTACCCCCTCGACAGGGCCGGGGAGCACAAACTTGATTCCGCAGGCTCAGTTGATTCAGCCCGAAGAGCTGGTTCACTTGCTTCAAGCCACGGGAACAGGAAAGCCACTGTTGCTCCAGGTTGGCTCGCATCTTCTCTTCGATGAGGCCCATATCACCGGCTCTGTCTACGCTGGCGCAGGTTCGCAACCTACCGGACTGCAACAACTACAGAGCACGGTGGCCTCGTTCTCCAAGAAGAAGTTCATCGTTCTCTACTGCGGCTGTTGTCCGTGGGACCGCTGCCCCAACCTTGGCCCTGCATTCAAGCAAATGCGCGACATGGGTTTCAGCAACGTAAAGGTCCTCTATCTAGCTAACAATCTGGGCGCCGATTGGGTCGCCAAGGGCTATCCGGTTGAACGCAGTCACTAGTCAGGAGATCGCCCGGAAGGCTGCCCCTGGGCCGGAGGCGGGGCATGCGCGGAGCTTCGCACTTCGCAGGTTCGCGTTGACCCTGCTGCTGGTGGCTGCTTGCCTTGCGGCAGGAGGGCCACGCTCTGCCCACGCGGCAACCTCACTCGTTCACAAGCGAGCGCCGGAGTTTGTTCGCACGGACCTCGGCCACAAGAGGCTCGACCTCAATGCCTATCGGGGCAAGGTGGTATTGCTTAACTTCTGGGCCACATGGTGCGCTCCCTGCCAGGTTGAGATGCCGAGCTTTGTGGCATGGCAAAAAAAGTATGGCCCACAGGGCCTACAGGTCATCGGCATCTCCCTGGACGACGATCCGGCGCTGGTGCGCAGCCTGGTTGGCAAGCTGAAGCTGAACTACCCCGTAGCCATGGGAGATGTGAAGTTAGGCGATCTCTACGGTGGAGTCCTCGGTCTGCCGGTGACATACCTGATCGACCGACATGGCATGATTCAGGCGGAGTTTCAAGGGGAGACGGACCTGAACAAGATCAAAACGCAATTGCAATTCCTCCTGCCCAGCCGCTGAGCGCGGCATTGTCATGCTTCTTGCTGCGCAGTAACTTCCCTATGAAATGCAATCATCTCTCTGCCCAGTGTCTCCATCAGATGCGCCCAATCGCGCAGGTGCGTATGCCCTGCTCTGGTCAGCGAATAGTTGCGTCGAGCCGGACCGTCCCCCTCGTCCCAGGTTGAGGTGACGTAGCCATTGGCCTCCAGGGTTCTGAGTGTGCGATAGAGAGCCGCGCCCTCAATGGTAGCGTCCGTCAGCGCGTAGCGTGGCAGACACTCGGCGATCTCATAGCCGTAGGACTTCTTCCGCTCCTTGAGAATCCGCAATACCACAGGCTCGATGAACCGGGAGACGTTGCCCATCGCACAGGTGCAGGCATGTCCCATACCGGGTTGCCTGCATCCGCGTTGACCGCAATCCTTGACCGATAACCTCATGCCTGTAACTCCCATTCGCTTACTCACAAATTACACAGTTTCTTTCCTGAAAGCGACAGACTGTCCATAGGTGTATATTACATCTAGTCGGTTGTTCGCTGATGTCCCGACGCGGGCCAATCGCAACTCTGGATGAAAGATGAGGATTCCCAATGAGCAAAGTAGCGGTGATGATGTTGGAGAACAACGTCAAGGCGCAGATGTCAGCGCATTTTGGCAAGGCAGAATGGGTGATGGTGGCAGACACGGAGTGCCATGCCTTTGACTTTCTGAAAAATGAAGCCGCAAATGGACGAAGTGTGGTCGAGATGGTCTCCAGCCATAACTGCACCGACGCGATCTTCAGCGAAATCGGCAATGGAGCGCTGGGCCACCTGAAGGCCGAAGGAATCCGCGGCTGGGTCGCTCCCTCGAATATCAGCGGACAGCAAGCGCTGGAGATGTTCGAGCACCTGCAACTGCGGGCTGCGGATACAGCTTCCGGGAGACCAGCAGGACACGGATGCTGCTGCGCGAAACAGGCAGGCTCCGAAGCGACCTCGTGCTGCGGCAGATAGACTGAAACTGCGCGGGACCGCTGCCTAGCGGTACAGATCATAGAGAAGAGGGGATTCCTTTTGACCTGGCAGCATCTGGGAGCTGTTCTGACGGGCGTTGCGATTGGCTTTCTGGGCGGCCTCTTTGGCAAGGGAGGGAGCGCCGTGGCCACCCCGTTGCTCAGTCTGCTTGGTTTTCCCGGTTTCGTTGCGGTTGCATCACCGCTTCCCGCAGCCATACCCAGCACTTTGGTCGCCTCCGCGGAGTACTGGCGCGCCCGGCTTCTGGATTGGGAGATCGTGTGGTGGAGCATCGGCATCGGGACCCCCGCGATCATGGCTGGCTCCTTCCTGTCTCCCTATGTCGGCGCCAAGCCTCTGCTTGTTGTCACGGGACTTTTAGTGCTCGCCTTCGGAGTCTCATTTCTCTTCTTTCCCAAGGACCGGTCCCTGGCCAAAGAAACCGTGAAGAACCCGCAGGGGTTGCGACCGGCCCACTGGCGAGCGCGACTTGTCGCGGTCGCGATTGGCGTGGGATTGATCTCGGGACTGCTGGCCAACGCCGGCGGGTTTCTTCTTGTTCCCTGCTACACGGTGTTCCTCAAGCAGCCCATGAAGAAGGCCTTTGCGTGCTCCCTGGCGGTCTCCGCCGCACTTGCCGTACCGGGCACGGTTGTCCACGCCTACCTCGGCCACATCTCATGGCTGGTTACTTGTCTGGTGGCTCTGGGATCGATCCCATTCTCCCTGCTGGGAGCGCGTCTGGCGATCAAGACCCGGTCGGCAAAGCTCGAGCGCTGGTATGGACTTGCGCTGACCTGCCTGGGAATCTTCTTCCTCTTTCACATGTGAGTTCGAAGGCCGTCGAGGAGCGGGCGTAACGTCTCAGGCAAATAAATTCGGATTCCTTGTAACGAACTTCATCGTTCATGACTTTATTCATTGGAATGCACGATCCAAGGGGATTGCTCCAATGATTTCTCGCCTCTATCAAACTCTGGGCCTCTCTCTTCTGCTTTGCATGGTGGGATTGGCCACTGCTGCGCAAGAGCCGCTTACGCTGCGCCAGGCCATCGATCAGGCATTGGGTCAGAATCCCGCGTCTGCAATGGCGAACGCCGGTGGCCAGGAGGCCAGGTCTGCGGCCACGATGGCGCGCACCCAACTGCTGCCGCATCTGAACTTTACGGAGGACATCTCGCGCGGAGACGACCCCGTGTATGCTTTCGGAACGCGGCTGCGGCAGCGCCAGTTCACGCAGGACGACTTCGCGCTGAACGATCTGAACCGGCCCCAGCCGATCGGCAACTTCGCCACGCGCTTCTCCGGTTCGTGGACGGCGTTCGATTCGTTCAAGACACAGAGGGAGATTCGTCGTGCCGATCTCTTCCGCGCCAGCGCCTCGTCGTCCTCCAAGGCTGTGGCCCAGCAGATTGTGCTGCACGTCGTCGAGGCGTACCAGGCTGTGCTCTACGCGCAGCGGGAGATCGACGTTGCGCAGCACGAACAGGAGACGGCGGCGGCACTGCTGAACTCTGTTGCGGAGCACGTCAAGGCAGGACTCGCGGTGGAGTCGGACCAGATGTCGGCTGGGGTCAACGTGGCAGTGCGCAAGGAGGAACTGATTGCGGCCGAGGGCGATCTGGAGCTGGCGTGGGCGGAGTTGCGCGAGGCGATGGGCGCGCCGGAGCTGAAAGAATCCGAGCTAAAGCCAATCGAGTCGAAGACATTCGCGCAGCTTACGTTGGAAGAGGAGATTGCGACAGCGGCAAAGACGCGTCCCGATCTTATGGCACTCACGCAGACGCAATCGGCACAGGCATCGGCGGTTGGCGCGGCACGGTCGCAGTTCGGCCCATCGGTGAGCGCATACGGAAACTGGGAGGAAGATCGAGGCTCGCTGGGCAGCTCTGGTGGCAACAACTGGGTGGCCGGCGTGCAGATCAGCGTTGACATTCTGCCCATGGGCAAGCGCGCACAGCTTGCCCAGGAGAGCGCAACAAAACAGAAGATCGACGCGCAGTTGAGCGCCTCGCAACAGCATGTGCGGTTNNGCGCGGTCCGCGATGAACCAATCAGCCGAGAGCCTGCGCATTATCAAGAACCGCTACGGCGCAGGGCTGGCGACGATCACCGATCTGCTGCGCGCCGAGGATGCCGAGCGGCAGAGCCAGTCGATGTACTGGAAGGCTGTCTATGGCAACGCCATGGCCTATACCGAACTGCTATACGCAACCGGGACACTGACTCCCAATGCAGCGGAGGATTTGCAATGAAGAAAATGTTCACGAGTTGTTTGCTTGCCGTTTCCGCGGCGCTGATGAGCGGTTGTCACGGCAACGAACCCACTGCACCGGCTGCGGTACAGACTGCGCAGGCGCGGGTGGTCGAGAGCCAGCAGCAACAGCTGCCCCTGAACGTGCGCGCCACGGGAACCATTCACGCGCGGGAGACGGCGGTGGTCTCCGCGCAGGTTGTCGGTCGCATTCAGCAGGTGCTGGTGCGCGAGGGAGACAGCGTGCGGGCAGGGCAGACGCTGGTGGTGCTTGACGACGCGGCCCTGCGCGCTTCGGCGGAGCAGGCGCAGGCGGGCGTGAAGGCAGCGCAGGACGAGCAGGCGGCGGCGCAGACCGACGCAAAACTCGCGGCCAGCACATTGGACCGATACCGGCAGTTGCAGGCCGAGAAGAGCATCAGTCCGCAGGAGATGGATGAAGTTGCGCAGCGGGCCGAGGCGTCGGCGGCAAGGCTTGAGGCAGTTCGCGCACAGACCGATGCAGCGCGTTCCCAGGAGAGCGGCGCGCGTACCATGCTTGGCTATTCGCGTCTGCTTGCGCCATTTTCCGGCGTGGTGACAGCACGGATGGCCGATCCCGGGACGCTGGCCTCGCCGGGTGTGCCTTTGCTTCAGGTGGACCAGGCTGGAGCGCTGCAACTCGAAGCTACGGTGGATGAGTCGGCGATTGGCGCGATTCACAAGGGGATGAAGGCGCAGGTTGCGATCGATGGCGGAAACTCCACAAGCCTCACGGGCACTGTGGCGGGGATCGACCCAGCCGCCGATCCAGCCAGCCACAGCTTTCTGGTCAAGATCGATCTGCCTTCCTCAAACCAACTGCGCGCCGGCATGTATGGAACGGCGGAGTTTGCCAACGGCCTCCGCCAGGCGATTGTCATTCCGCGCTCCACAGTTGTCATGCGCGGCTCTCTGGCCTGTGTGTATGTTATCGACGGCCAGGGAATTGCACAGCTCCGTTCCCTCACGTTAGGCGCGACACAAGGAGACCTCGTTGAGGTCCTGTCGGGCATCTCTGCCAGCGAAAGGCTGGTAGACGCGCCCTCCGACCGCGACCTTGCCGGCAAGCGCATCGAGGTGCTGCCATGAAGCAGGAGCTTGGCATCGCCGGAAAGCTGGCCCACACTTTTCTCAACTCCAAGCTGACGCCGCTGTTCATTGCGGCGTCGCTAGCCCTCGGAGCGTTTGCGATTGCGATCATTCCCCGCGAGGAGGAGCCGCAGATCCTGGTTCCCATGCTGGACATCACCACCGCGATGCCCGGAGCGTCTCCGGCGGAGGTGGAAGAGCGTGTGACACTGCCCATCGAGACGCTGGTGCACCAGATCTCGGGCGTCGAGTATGTGTACTCCACTTCGAGCCCCGGCCAGAGCCTGGTGATCGTGCGCTTTCTGGTTGGCACGCCGCAGGAAGACGCGCTGATCAAGGTCTACAGCAAGCTCTACTCGAACTTCGCGTCGCTGCCGCCGGGAGTATCGCAGCCGATCATCAAGGCCCGCTCGATAGACGATGTCCCGATCCTGGCGCTGACGTTGTGGGGCGAGCACTACGACGGCTATCAACTTCGCGCCATCGCGGACGAGGTGCAACACAGCATTCAGCAGGTGACCGACGTATCAGAGACGACGATCATCGGCGGGCTTCCGCGCACGATGCGCGTGCTGCTCAGCACGGAGAAGCTCAACGCGTACGGCCTGTCGCCGATGGCCATCGTCGGGCATCTGCAGGCCGCCAATGCAACGGTGCAGGCGGGCAGCTTCGCGGAAAACAATCAGGAAGTCCGCGTGGACGCCGGAAACATCTTCACCGGCCGCGAAGATTTGGAAGCTGTTGTAGTGGGCGTGGTTCGCGGGCAGCCGGTGTACCTGCGCGACGTTGCCGAGCAGATCGTCGATGGCCCTACAGATCCGACGGACTATGTGGCCTACGGCACAACCACCGCAGGCGCATCAACGCCACGGCAATATCCGGCAGTAACCATCACCGTGGCCAAACGCAAGGGCACCAACGCAACCGACATCGCTAACGCCGTGCTCAAGCGCGTCCACCAGATGCAGGGCGTAACCATACCCAACGACGTGACAGTGACCACCACGCGCAACTATGGAGCGACTGCCAAGGACAAGTCAGACGAACTGCTGGAGCATCTGCTGCTGGCCACGCTGTCGGTGACGTTTCTGGTGGCGCTCTTTCTGGGATGGCGCGAGTCGGGTGTTGTGCTGCTGGCTATACCGGTCACGCTTGCGCTCACCATGTCGGTCTTCTACCTTCTCGGCTACACCATCAACCGCGTCACACTCTTTGCGTTGATCTTCAGCATCGGCATCCTGGTGGACGACGCCATCGTTGTCGTAGAAAACATGGTGCGCCACTTCCGGCTACCGGAAAACCGGGAGCGCCCGTGCAGCGACGTTACAGTAGAGGCGGTCGCCGAGGTGGGCAATCCCACCATTCTGGCCACCTTCGCCGTGATTGCGGCGGTGCTGCCCATGGCCTTTGTCCGAGGCTTGATGGGGCCGTACATGCGTCCCATCCCTGTGGGGGCGTCGGCGGCGATGCTCTTCTCTCTGCTGGTAGCTTTTGTGGTCTCTCCCTGGGCCGCAATGCGGCTGCTGGGCAGAAATCTTGCCGGGGCAAAGATACTGGAGCCGGAGACCGAAAACTGGCGGACCCAGCTCTATCGCCGCATCATGACGCCGCTGATCCGCTCGGCGCGTAATCGCGGGCTGTTCTTTATCGCGGTGGCGGTGCTTCTGCTCATCTCCGTTGCGCTGGTGCCGCTGGGATTGGTGCGCGTGAAGATGTTGCCATTCGACAACAAGAGCGAGTTACAAGTCATCATAAATATGCCCGACGGCACGCCGCTGGAGCAGACGGCGCGGGTCGCTCAGGCGTTAGGCAGCGAGTTGGCGCAACAGCCGGAGGTCTTGAACTACCAGACTTACACCGGGACCTCCGGCCCGTATAACTTCAACGGGCTGGTGCGCCACTACTACATGCGTCGGCTGCCGAACCAAGCCGATATCCAGGTGAACCTGCTGCCTGCAGACAAGCGCAGCGTGCAGAGCCATGCGATCGCCAAGCGGCTTCGTCCATTACTGGATGCGATCGGCAATCAGTACGGCGCGCGCATCCAGGTCAGCGAGGTCCCACCCGGCCCTCCGGTGATTCAGACGCTGGTGGCGGAGGTCTACGGTCCCGACCTGGCCGGCCAGACGCAGATCGCGCACCAGATCAAGTCGATCTTTCAGAGCACACCGGGAGTTGTTGACACCGATTGGTACGTCGAAGATCCGCAACCCCGACTGGTGATGCGCGTGGATGAAGTAAAGGCCGCGCAGCATGGCATTGCGGTCTCCGATGTGACCCATGCGCTGGCGCTGGCGCTCTCGGGAGCGCAGGTCGGACTGGTCCACGATCAGAGCGTGCGCGAGCCTGTGCCAGCAACGGTCGAGCTGGACCGCGCGGACCGTTCCTCCGAGCAGGGTCTGGAAAATGTCCGCCTGCCCGGCGCGGACGGCAGCATGGTCTCGCTGCGTGAGTTGGTGACTGTCGAACACACTACGATCCAGCCCAGCATCTATCACAAGAATCTGCGCCGAGTAGTGTATGTGACGGGAGACGTGGCGGGAGCGGAAGAGAGCCCGGTCTACGCCATCCTGAACATGAACAAGGCCCTCGACCGTATCACGCTTCCGGACGGATATAAGCTGGCTCGCTACAACTCGGTGATGCCGGATTCGACCGACCACTACTCCATGAAGTGGGACGGCGAGTGGCACATCACCATCGAGGTCTTTCGCGACCTGGGGCTTGCCTTCGCCGCAGTGCTTATTCTCATCTATGTCCTCGTGGTCGGCTGGTTCCGGTCTTTCATCGTGCCGCTGATCATCATGGCGCCGATCCCGCTGACGCTGGTCGGCATTCTTCCGGCCCATGCGATTCTGGGCGCGTTCTTCACCGCAACTTCGATGATCGGCTTCATCGCTGGGGCCGGAATCATCGTGCGCAATTCCATCATCCTGGTCGACTTCATCGAGCTTCGCCGCCGCCAGGGAATGGCGCTGGCCGAAGCGGTGATCGACGCCGGAGCGGTCCGCTTCCGGCCCATGCTGCTGACCGCCGCTGCCGTGGTGGTCGGCGCCAGCGTGATCCTCTCCGACCCCATTTTCCAGGGGCTTGCAATATCGCTGATTGCCGGGGCCGTCGCTTCAACCTTCCTCTCGTGGCCTACTATCCCCGTGCTCTACTACATGGTCCACTTGCGGGGTGAATCAGGAATCACCTGCGAACCCAACACAAATAAAGGAGAACTATTATGAACGTAGAACGCGGTGTGCGCCTGATGGCAGGCGTGATTGTACTGGTATCGCTGGCTCTGGCGCACTACATCTCGCCCTACTGGCTGTGGCTGACTGTATTTGTCGGGCTCAACCTGTTGCAGTCGGCCTTTACCAACTGGTGTCCTGCAATGACGATCCTGCGCGCCACGGGGATGAAAGATGCCAACTGCGTCACGATGGAGTGAGGAAGGAATCGGGATACTATACTGGCCTTGATCGTGAGTGCCCCCATCGATGCGACCTGAACTGATTCAGGCTTCTGATCTACTGCGCCGCAATACACCCGAAGCTGTCGATGAGGCCATCGGCCTGCTGCAGAACACGGTCTACTCCTTCAGTATGAAAGTCTGCGGGCATCCCGAAGACGCGGAAGACACCATGCAGGAGGTCCTCTATCGTTCGCTGGGGCACCTTGCGAAGATTCAGGACCCTCAGGCTCTCGCGGTATGGCTCTACACCGTCACCAGAAACCGCTGCTGGCGCATGCGCCGCAAGGGAGCTTCTGCTCCCAAACATATCCTCTCGCTCGATGAGTTGATGCCCGACGAGGCGGAGTTGGGACGATTATTGCAGGACGCCGCAGCGGGGCCCGAGGCCAATCTGCTGCACGCCGAACAGCACCACATGCTGCACCAGGCGGTCCTGCGAATTCCTGTGCAGCTACGCATAGTTCTCGTGCTGCACGACATGGAGGAGTTGACCACTGAACAAGTCGCGCAGATTCTCGGCCTGCAACCTGGGACGGTTCGTGTTCGCCTCCATCGGGCGCGCCTTTCCGTACGCAAAGAGATGGGCAGAACGCTGAACGACGCACACAATCCGCCGGAGAGCAGCAAGCCAGCCCATAAGAAGTCGAAGGACGTTCGAGTCAAAGACGGTTCACGCCCCACCGAGTGCCGCGAATTGTTTGCCAATCTCTCCGAGTATTTAGACGGCCGGGTCGAGCCGCTCACTTGCGAAGCGATGCGCGGCCACATCGAGTCCTGCCCAGCCTGCGTCGCATTCCTCCGCGACCTGCGCGGAGCCATCGACCGCTGCCGCTCGCTGGAGGTTCCCTGCGACCCTGCCGTTGCGCCCCGCCTGCGTTCCATCCTCACACAGGAGTACCTGCGATTGCTGGGGATTCCGAGCGCACAGAAATAAACTCCGCCGGGCTGTAACGAACCGCCGTTCACATGTCTTTATTCCTATGAGAGGGATTGACCATTATGGAAGTGACGATTAAGCATCTTGCCCGCGTAAAGTTTTCCATCCAGTCGCGATCGCACACGATCCTCTGCGACCAGCCAGCCGAGAATGGAGGCGAAGACTCTGGCATGACGCCTCCCGAGTTGTTGCTCGCGTCGTTGGGCTCCTGCGCAGCTTTCTATGCCGTGCAGTATCTACAGTCCCGCAAGCTGGCGGAGAGTGGCGTCGAGGTCTCCGTGACCGCAGACAAGCTGACGCAGCCCGCCCGGATGGGCAACTTCCGCGTTCAGGTCATCTGCCCGGTCGCCCTCAGCGAAGACCACACCGCGGGCCTTATGCGCTCTGTGCATCACTGTCTGGTGCACAACACGCTGCTGTCACCACCTGAGATCAAGATCGAATTGGTTGCACGTTAGGATGTGTTCATGGCGAGTCTCGACAACTTTCGTCTGATCGTCTTCCGAGCGGTCGCCGAGCAGCACAGCTTTCGCAAGGCCGCGGAAGAGCTGTATCTGACGCAACCGGCGGTGAGTCTCCAGATCAAGGCGCTGGAGGAAGACATCGGCGTCCAGCTCTTCGATCGCACCGGCACGCGCATCGCGTTGACGGAGGCTGGAAAGGTTCTGCTGGAGTATTCGCAGCAGGCGAATGCGCTCTTCATTCAGGCTGAACACGAAATTGCCGCGCTGAGCGGGGACCACGCCGGGCAATTGGCTCTCGGTGCCTCCACGACCATCGCCCAGTATGTATTGCCCAGTCTGCTTGGCGAGTTTGCGCGAGAGCATCCGCGTATTCACCTCACCATGATCAGTGGTAATACAGAACATATCGTCGAGGCCGTGGAAGAGCAGAAGATCGCGCTGGGATTGATCGAAGGGCCTGCGCGAAGTCGCGATGTAAAGACAGAGCCGTTTCTGGAAGACGATTTGGTCTTGATCGTATCGGCCGCGCACGAGTGGGCCGAGATCAAATCCATCTCCTGTTCCGAGATCGCTGCTGCTCCACTGCTCATGCGGGAGCGCGGAAGTGGCACGCGCCGGGTGGTGGAGATGGCGTTGGCACGGCAGGGCGTCAAGCTGAATTCATTGCGAGTTGTGATGGAACTCGATTCAACCGAGGCAATCAAGTCCGCCGTAGAGGCTGGGCTTGGAATCGGATTCGTCTCGCGGTGGGCGATTGCCAAGGACCTGCGACTCGACAACAGTTTCAGAATTGTCGAGGTGGGAGGACTGCGCATCAAGCGGGAGTTTCTGCTTACATACGCAGCCGGCCCGGAGCCGCAGGGGCTAGCCCAGGAGTTCCGCAGGTTCCTGTTCTCACGCGCAGGCGCGCACAGAACATCGGCGAAGGCCACGTGGCCATAATCTGCCTAGCCTCATAAGTTTCGCAAATGCGGCATGAAAACTTCTGCTTGGACGTAAGCAAACTCCTCGGCAACACTTGATGTGTGTCCAAGAATATATTTTTCATCGGATTGATTCTCGCCGCCAGCGGTCTAGTCTCCCCCCCAGTCGCATTGGTAGGCGGCATCCTCTACGGATTCACCTTCGTTCACCCGTTTCACGTCGAAGCAAAGCATCTCTCTAAATTTCTCCTACAGGCCTCCGTCGTAGGCCTTGGATTCGGTATGGATCTCGCGCAGGTTCTCCGCGTCGGCCGCTCTGGATTTATCTACACCGCGTGCAGCATCAGCTTCGCCATGCTGTTGGGCTGGGGGCTGGGAAAGCTGCTCTCCGTCAAGCAACGAACCTCGTTTCTCATCACGGCGGGCACGGCGATCTGCGGCGGCAGCGCCATTGCCGCGATCGCGCCCATCACCAACGCCAGCGAAGAAGAGATCGCCGTCTCTCTCGGGACCGTATTCCTGCTCAACTCGGTCGCCTTGCTCACGTTTCCCGCGATTGGAACGGCGCTGCACCTGACCCAAACGCAGTTCGGCCTTTGGGCGGCGCTTGCCATCCACGACACAAGCTCCGTCGTCGGCGCGACGGCGAAGTTCGGCGCAGTGGCCCTCGCCGTGGGCACCACCATCAAGCTGGCACGCGCACTCTGGATCGTGCCGCTATCAGTCGGAACCGCAATGGCCAACAAGAGAAAGGCACGCATTCATTGGCCCTGGTTTATTCTGTTCTTCTGTCTGGCGGCAGTGGCCAATACTTACGTACATACATTCCAGATGTTCTATCCAAACCTCAAGCATCTCGGGGTCATCGGCTTGACTGTCACCCTCTTTCTGATTGGAACGGGCCTCTCGAAGAAGACGCTGCAAGAGGTCGGCGTGCGTCCGCTACTGCAAGGGATCCTTCTGTGGATCGTCGTCGCAGTTGGATCTTTGTCGCTGATTCGTGCCGGTTGGATTCATCTCTAACAGAGGCACAAGGAGATGAATAACAAAGCAGCTTGAAAGAGCACATAAGATACGTCTCAAATCCCGTCTACTTGTAGCGTTCTCAAGAACCGCGTTTGCTGCGTATTGAACGATTCGTGCGTCTGATTTTTCAGTACCATGTTTAGAATCAAAACATAGTGGCAGTCCGCCCCCTCCCGTCACCAACAGAACGCCCTCAACCCTCCTGCGGTGACAATGTGAATGAAAAACNNTCGGCATGGCGACTGGCATACCGTTGCACCCAGCAGAATGCTTTCGTACGTTCATACAGGCAGAGCCTCAGATAGAATCTGGTCCCGCAAACGAATATGCAGCGCCTGCGGTGTTAGAACATCTACCGACACGCCGAGCAGCGTGCGCAACTGGTACGGACGGAGCTTGCTACCACAATCCCGGTGGCAGTTCTGGTTGTGCGGCAATAGTTAGGTATCCAGAGCATCTCGGTCGAGACGACGAACAGATTGTTGATTTTGGGTGCTCCGAAAGCAGCAATAACCGTATGGAGTTGCTTGCGTGTATTCGTGCCCTTCGATGGATTCGTTCAAACTCGCCTTGGCCGGGCGTGTCTCGCGTGCAGATTGTGACGGATTCACGACCGAATGCCGGTGATCCTCAAGCCTTCAGAGTATGACCGATGGCTCACGCGAGACGAGGCTGAACGCCCACCTGTTGACTTGCTCCGCCCCTACGACGCCGGGGAGATGACGGCGTACCCCGTAGACCCTCGCGTCGGCAACGTCCGCAACAACGAACCGAGCCTGTGCGAGAAGCTGGGCTGAGACAGCAGAACCGCTCAGTCCGAGCCGATGCGCCTCTCTGAGGTGGGAGGCTCGTGAGCTTAAAAAACATAGAATCCATGAAGTATCGCGTAAGTCATTGCAAATAAGAACGATAATCCGTTTTGACCGGTAGAATGTATCTGAACGGAAGGTCGGGCAGCTTTGGGATGCTGTAAGCCCCCGCAACCATTTACAGTTCACGGTCCGGCGCGTTCCGAACCTGCGGGTCTCAGACCCCGCAAAACCCCACCTCCGCGTGGGGTTTTGCTTTTGTGTGTCGGATTTGTGCGCTGCATCGCCCCGCGCCTCGCGTAATCCGCAGCCGCGCTGCTTCGCATCGTCAAACTGCGGCGTTCCATCGACTTCAATGCAACACATCATTACAGCGCCGGCAGAATGGAACTACGGCACCAGCAGGATCGGCGCCTGCCAGAATGCTCCCTTCACTCCTGTCGGATCGAGTACGGTCACCTGACAGTCGTACTTGCCCGGCGGAAGCTGGCTCAGATCGACCGTAAAGTTGAGCGGAGCGATCTGTAGGCTCTTGTTCGGACTCGGCGACACCTCCACGGGCTGCGTCTCGTACACCTTGTTCTGCCCCTGATAGAAGCTCACAAAGCCCATCAGCGGCTGTGCGGTCGTCGCCGCCGGCTCATACGCCTGCAGGTACACGTACAGGCTGCGCCCCTTGCTGAACACCCGCGTGACGCTGGGGATCAGTTGCTGCCCGTTCTGCACCAGTGGATTTACCGCCGCCTGCTTGACCTGCTCTTTCTCCTTGGCGACATTGTAGATGGCCTGCTGATACGACTGGCGCTCGCTCGACAGCACCACCGAGCTGATCGGAACTCGCTTCGTCTCCTTGATCAGGTTGGGAATCACAAAGCTGGTCTGGAACGTCCCAATCCTGCCCGTCTCATCATCCCGTGCCAGCACCTTGATGGTGTGCTTGCCCGGCAATAAGGTGTACCCGGTAGAGTACTCGATCGGACGCTTGGCCAGCTCCGCGGCTGTCGAGTCGCTCAGTTTCACGTTGGTGAAGTCTCGGATGTTGGTCTCCGTCGTGCCGCCGTAGTCGTCCTTGATCTCGCCCACAAAGTCGATCAGGGTGTGCTCCGCGCCTCTCTTCTTGGCCAGCACCAGCTCATGCCCGGGGATCTTCACCATGATGGGTACGAAGTACTCCGCCTTGTTCAACTGAAAATAATTAATCTCAACCGCAATCGTGAGGTCCGTCCACGGATCGCCCTGCATCAGCGCGTCCTCCAACTCGCGCTCTTTGTCCGCGGTCGTATATTTGCCCCACTCCTTCTCCCCGAAGTACCCCTGGCGATAATCCAGATTGGCGGCCATCTCCTGCGTAAGCGAAACCTTCACCTTGCGGAACTTTCCGTTCACCGCCGTATTGCTCGTGTAGTAGCCAAGAATGTAGTAGTCGGAGTCCGCGTGCTGCGCATTCACAATCCCACGGTCCAGGTCGTTGTTGTCCAGCAGGGCCTTCCCTCCGGTATCGCCGGCCAGCGCAAACAGCGTGTCCTGCGACCGCGCGAATCGGCTCGTCATCGCCGACGCAGCCGCCCCGGTGTACATCGCCGAGCCGCCCTGCGAGCCTTGAGTCGCATCGCCCAGAGGCCCCGACGCCACCAACCCCCGCGCGTCGATCGGCCAGAACGACACGCCTGCCCGGATCGCCGCCTGCTCCGTTGCCACCAGTTGCGCCTGGTTGTCCAGTCCATTCAGGTTCAGGCCGCTGGCAAAGTAGATCAGCGACTTCTTCTCATTCAGCCGCCCTAGCGCCTCGGCAGCCGTCTGCAACGCGGCCAGTTGCCGGTCCGTTGTAAAGATATTGAACTCGCCTTCGTCCTGCCCGAAGGCCGCGCCGGTATCGGCGGAGCTGTCATCGTTCGCCGCCTCCGCGCCCTCCTGTCCTTCTCCCACCACCATCGTCTCCAGAATGCTCAACAGGTGGTTTCGGTCGGCGGTGAAGTCCTGCAGTATATCGACGGAGCTTCCGTTATATCGCAAAATAGCCACCAGGTCCGCCGCCGTCATCTGCGTCCGGATGAACTTCTGCGCGGCTTCCAGCGCGCGCATCTGGTCCGGCTGCGGCATCGTCGTCATATCGAAGTACAGCGCCAGCAGGCGGTGGTCCTTGTAACGGATCTCGCCCGCCGCCTCCGGCGCGATCTGCGTCCGCGCCAGCCGGTTGTAGATCTTGACGTTCTCTTCGCCAGCAGGAGTCGCCGCCAGCGGCGTCGCATTCTCCGTCAACATCTGGTGGTCGCAGAAGCTGATCTTCTGCGCCACGCCGTCTTCGGTGATCGTGAAATCCTTCGCCGTCAACCCCTCGATGGGATTCCCCTTCTTGTCCTTCACTCCCACGGTCTCGATGATCAGCCGCGACGTCACCTTGATCGTCTGTGCCTGGTCCGCGCTGCCAACCGGCTTGTTCTGCCCCGTCAACTGCGCGCCGGCAGGCAGACTCCCAGTGCCCGCGGCCACAAACACAACGCACGCGGCCAGAGTAGATCGCATTGGCATCGAAAAAGTCATTCGCATTCTTCAGTACCTCAGTCGCATCGTAATCTGCATGGTTCGCATCCCATTGGTCCCGCCCGGCGCACCAAACTGCGGGCTGCCGACCGTCGTGTTCCAGCCGGAATACACAACGTGGTTGAGTACATTCGTGGCATCGAGCTGGGCAGATAAATTTAACCGCTTGCTCAGCCGGAACGTCCGCGCCATCTTCGCATCCAGGCTGAACTGGTTTGGCCCGGTGATCGAATCTCTCCGCGCAGTCCCCCACTGGCCCGCCGCCGGTGCCGCAAACGCCGCCGCATTCAAAAACACTCCCGGCGAATTCAGATGGACCGGCCCACCCACATAGTTTGCGCGAATGGTCCCAAGATTGGCCGCCCCAGCCACCATTGCGCCGCTAACGATCGGCGTCTCCGGCAGGCCGCTCGCGTATTTGATCGTCGTGCTCACCGTCCACTCTTTGTAGGCCAGCCCCTTCCATCCGCTCATCAGCGTCTTTCCGCCCAGCCCCATGCCCGTGGTGTACTGCGCATTCGCGCTCAGCACATGGCGCTGGTCGCTGGTCGACAACCCCCGCTGTCCGCTCAGGTCGAGCCAGTTCTGCGCCACGCCGCCCCCTGCGCCAACACTTCCCTGCCCGCCCAGCGAATAAACATCATCCAGCGACTTTGAAAAGACGTACGTCGCACCCGCCTGCAGCCCGCTGCGCAACCGCCGCCGCAACTCGATGCTGCCCGCCTCGCGCGTCGAGTTTCCATTGGACGTGCGATACAGATAGCCCGAAGGATACGCGGCATACGGGTCCGTTCCCCCAGCCGGAGCAGTGTTCGGCAGAAACTCCTGCACACCCCGTGTCCCCTTGTTGCCCAGATAGCTCGCCACCATCTGTAGCGAACCCGGCAGGTCGCGCTGCACAGACAGGCTCCAGATCTGCACATAGCCCACGCGCAGGTTCGGGTCCACGGCAAACGTGTCCTGCGTGGTGGTGGAACAGGGAAGAACGGCAAACGGGTTTGCCATCGTGAACCGGCACGCCGCGCTGTTGGAAACGCTCAAACTCGTCGACAGCGGAGCCTGCTGCGCCATCATCATCGCCGACGTCTGATACACCGATGTGTCGTGGCTGATCTGATAGCCGGATCGGATCAGCAACGACGACCCCGAGATCGGCCGCCACGCAATCCCCACATTCGGCGCAACTCCGTTCTTGTCCGGGCGGACCAGCGACGTCGGATAGCTCTGTCCGGTCAGCGCGCCAACCGGACTGCTCGCAAGCACCGCCTGTTCCGCGGTAAATCCCGGCCCAACGTCCAGGTTCACCAGCCGTCCCTTCAACTCCGTGACCGGCGCCCCATACTCCCAGCGAATCCCCCAGTTCACGCTGAACTCCGAGTTCACGCGGAAGTCGTCGCGCGCATACAGATCGTAGACCGATTGGCGAAGGTACTTGTCCGCGTTGCCATACGCAATGCTGCTGGTGTCGGGAATCCCCAGCAAAAAGTCCGCAAAATCCGATCCGCCCGTGGCAACTCCGTTGACCGTGCCCTGCGTCGCCGTTCCGGTAAAGAAAAGCGATCCCTCTGGGTTTGCCTGCGACAGAATATTAAACTCCTGCCTGCGAAAGTCCCCACCGAACTTGATGTCGTGCCGCTGGTGGTACCACTCCACGTTGTAACTCAGCGAGTTTGTCTCTGGGCGGTTATAGGTGCT
>PLOU01000187.1 GCA_003142235.1 Granulicella sp. | reverse complement strand
TTTTCTCCTTATGTACTTGGTTGTAATCCCACCCATCGCAAAGTGCGCGATGGATGGGGCACCCGACGCGTTGTGTTGTCACACCCGGCGTCATCGGTTGTCACTCCTGCTGTGGCGCCGATGAAACTGCTTCCAGAACTCTGTAACGCTCCTGGGCAGCGGACCATCCGTCGCCGGGACGCGGGGCGTAGGAGACGCACTGGAGCGACTCTCCGATGGAGGCGCGGCCGGCAGCGATGTCTGGCAGCGCGCCGGTGGCGACCGCCTGGAGCATGACATTGCCCAGCGCGGAGGCCTCCACAGGCCCGCTGACAACGTTACATCCGCAGGCGTCGGATGTCATCTGGCAGAGGAATGCGTTGAGGCATCCGCCGCCGACGACGCGGAGGGTGCGAATCTCGCGGGAGGTCAAGGACTGCAGGGCGTCACGCGTGGACCAGTAGGAGAGGCTGAGGCTCTCGAAGCAGCAACGCGCGAAGTCGCCGACGGACTGCGGCACGGGCTGGGCGGTGGATTGGCAGTAGGAGCGGATGGCCTGCTGCATGTCCGCGGGCGCGAGAAAATCGTGGGCATCGGGATAGATGAGCGAGCGGAAGGGCTGGGCCGCGGCGGCCGCGGCGATGAGGTCGTCCCAGGTGTAGGCGTGGCCCGCGTTCTCCCACTGGCGGAGGCACTCCTGCAGGAGCCAGAGGCCGGTGAGATTGCGCAGCAGGAGCGTGGAGTTTCCGCAGCCGCCCTCGTTGGTGAAGCGCAACTGGCGGGCGCGCTGGGTGGCGACGGGGGCGTCGAGCTCGACGCCCATGAGGCTCCAGGTGCCGCTGCTGATGAATGCGCTGTGCGCGTCGAGGTTGGGAATGGAGGCGACGGCGCTGGCTGTATCGTGCGATGCGACGGCGATGACGGGGAAGGTTTTGCTGAAGCCGCAGAGGTCGAGGAGATCGCGGCCAACGTTGGAGAGCACGGTGGCGGGCGCGACGACCGGGGGCAGAATGCGATCTGGAATGGAGAGGGTGCGGAGCAGATCGCGGTGCCAATCGCGCGTGGCGTGGTTGAACATTTCGGAGGTGGAGGCTTCGGTGAACTCGACGGCCTTCGCGCCGCCGAGGAAGTAGTTGAAGAGATCGGGGACCATCAGGAGGGTCTCGGCGGATTCGAGCCTGGGGTCGCGCGCAAGCACCATGGAGTAGAGCTGGAAGAGGGTGTTGAACTGGAACGACTGCACGCCGGTGGCGGCGTAGAGATCGGCTTCGGGGATGCGCTCGAAGAGGCGCTGCGGGATGCCGTTGGTGCGCGGGTCGCGGTAGTGCGAGGGATTGTCGAGCAGGCGACCGCGGCTGTCGAGGAGGGCGAAGTCAACGCCCCAGGCGTCGACGGCGATGCCGGCGGGAGGTTCGGCGAAGCGCGCGCGGAACTTGATGAGGCCGTTCTGAATCTCCGACCAGATGCGCAGCGCGTCCCAGTAGAGGCTGCCGTGCAGGCTGACGCCGGAGTTGGGAAAACGATGCAGCTCGTCGAGCGAGAAGCGGCGTCCGTCCCAGTGGCCCACCATCAAGCGGCCGCTGGATGCGCCGAGATCGACGGCGACGAAGTGTGACATAGGTCCCTCAGGGGCTAAAGCCCCATTAATATTGCGGCGATTACGGCACGGGTAAACCGGTGCCCTTAAGCAAGACGGAGTCTATCCCGCAGAGCGTAAACCCGTGCGCTTAAGCAAGAGGATTCTAACGATCCGACCGTAAACCCGTGCGCTTAAGCAAGAGGATTCTCTTCGGCTAAATGTCGTCGAAGAGGAGGATGGCGGCGGCGATGGTGGTGGTCCAGCGGCCGTTTTTGTCTCCGACGGCGGACTGGGTGACGTTGGCGGTGCGGACGATTTTGTTGGAGATTCGGTAGATTTCTTTTTTCTCGTCCCAGCTCTTGTCTGGGTCAAAATCCACATCGAGAGTTGTTGCGAGCATCTCGGCGGCGAGCTCTTCGGCGTAATCTCCGGCCTGGTCCTCGGTTTCGCCGAAGCTGTGGTGCTCTGAGAGGTAGCCGTAGGTGGCGCGGTCGGTGGGGATGGCGACGCCGATGCTGGAGGCGATGAGGCGGTGGGCCTCGCGGGTGGAGTTTTCGGCGATGACAGCGAAGACGACCTCGCCGAGGTTGAGGCGCTTCAGCCCATCCTTGCGCGGGATGAGCTTGCATCGGGGCGGGAAGATGGAGGAGACGCGGACGAGGTTCAGCGCGGCGATGCCGGCGTCGCGCAGGGCGAGCTCGAAGCTGGTGAGGCGCTCTCTATGCTTGCCCACACCCTTGGTGAAGAAGAGGCGCGTGGGGACCATGTTCATGCCCAATGGGAAGACCCTCCGAGGGAGATGCGGGGATGCGGCGCTGGGCGGCGATTCGGCGGCCGCTGTTGCGTGGAACGTGTCAAAGTTATCACAGCGGAGCGGGGGGGTGGGTTACGGCGGGGTGGCGAGGGGAAAAATGCGGGAGATTGGAGGCGGGAGATGGAGGCGCCGCACAGGGCCGGCGGGGCGCGGGATGGGGAGATTGGCAGGGCATTTTGTGCCGTCAGCTATGAGCTATGAGCTGTGAGCAATGAGCTTAGGCCAAGCGGGAGCAGCCAACCGCGATCCTTGGCGGGGCGCGGGATGGGGGGGACTGGCTGGGGTCGGCGGTGGAAAAAGATGTAAAAATGCCATTAAGTTGGTGCAAAACGGAGATCGATCCGGGTGCAATCTCTGATACTTTTTAAACACGCACTGTAATTCTGTGGTCTCTGGACTCGCCTGCCACGATGTGGGGAAGGGTGTGCTACAGATGCCGCGCAATTCTAAAACCCACTTTATAAGGAGCGCCATGACGAGCGAATATCGCGATTTTCTGGAACTTCCGTATGCGGANNCAGGAAGAGCGGCTGAAGTATCTGAAGGACGAGAAGCGGATCAAGGCCGTGACGGTACTCTTCAGTGACCTTGAAGGCCGCCTGCACATGCTGGACTACGACAAGAAGTTTCTGTCGAAGAGCTGGGACAACCTGACGTTCGACGGGTCGTCGATCCGCGGGTTCACGGCGCAGAAGGAGAGCGATCTTCGGTTGGAGCTGGACTGGCGCGCGTTCTACTGGACGCCAGCCGATGTCTTCGGCGCGGGCAAGATTGTGGTCTTCGGCAATGTGATCGACAAGAACGGCGGGACGTACTGCGGGGACATTCGCGGGGTGCTGAAGCAGTTCTCTCAGGAGCAGTACGAGAAGAACGGCTATACGATGAACGCGGCGAACGAGATTGAAGGTTTTCTGTTCGACGGGACCGATGCGGAACGCACCTACAACGAGACGGGCGCGTTCAAATATGTGAACCAGGGCGGCTACTTTCACGCGCTGCCGGGCGATCCTCTGCGCGAGTTCATCGACCGTACGGCCGAGGTGCAGCGGGCGATGGGCTTCGAGAACGAGAAGGACCATCCGGAGGTCGCGCCTTCGCAGTTCGAGATCAACTACAACTACTGCGAGGCGGTTGCGGCGGCGGACCAGATCCAACTGTACAAGCTGATCTGCCGCCAGGTGGCGTCGCAGGCCGGGATGACGGCGAGCTTCCTTCCCAAGCCGTTGGTTGGGGTGAACGGCAGCGGGATGCACACCAACCTGTCGGTGTCGAAGGGCGGGAAGAACCTGTTCTGGGACCCGAAGGGGGAGGACAAGATCTCCAAGCTGGCGTGGCAGTTTGTGGACCGCACACTGACCCATGGCCTGGACTTGTGCCTGACGATGAACCCCAGCGTGAATGCGTATCGCCGGCTGGACCCACACTATGAAGCACCCAACCAGCTGAATGCGTCGGCGGTGAACCGCGGGGCGATGGTGCGGATTCCGATCGGCAACGAGAGGTCGGCGCGGATCGAGGTGCGCTGTGTGGCGCCGGATGCGAACCCATACCTTGTGCTGTATTCGCTCTTCAAGACCGGACTGTACGGCGAGACGTCGAAGATCAAGAACCTTCGCTCGGCGAGCCGTTACCTGCCGGACAACATCTACACGGCGTTGGAAGACTTCCGCAAGGCGGAGTGGACGACCAAGCTGCTGGGCGCGGACGTGAAGGAGCGCTACGCGAGCCTGAAACAGGCCTCGGCCGACCGCTGCCCGCGGTTGCTGGGAACGTTGGTGAAGGCGGCGGAGATCCAGTTCCATCATGAGGTGTACAACCAACTGCTGTGGAACCAGTTCTAGAGCTGCTGATGAATGACCGGAAGAGGCCCGCCGCGCGCGGGCCTCTTCTGTTG
>PLOU01000118.1 GCA_003142235.1 Granulicella sp. | reverse complement strand
TGTACGGTAAATTGCCGTACATCTATTAACGATGCTACCACAGAGCAGCCTATGTAAGACTCGGCATGTGGTCCGAAAGGCCTCCTCCGTGCGCATGGGTAAAGGGTTTGCTTTCAATAGAACCTTGACGCCAATTCTGGCGGTCAGGAAGGTACACGTTGTGGACCAGGGCTGAAGCCCCCTCAGCAGAATTGACGGTTGTACTCGTGCACTCCAACTTGCCGCTGCGCCCACGTCGAGGATCGCCCCGCGAAACCGAAGTTTCCGAAAATGTGACTTTTCACGCGTTCCGCAAATTACTCCGAATGGTTTAGGCGGCGGCATTGCTCGCGAGCTTGACGGCAATGCATTGCTGGCCAGAGAGCGGGAGAAGAACCCCGTCTTCGGTTGCGAAGAACTCATGGAAGGCGCGGACCACCCCATCGATCTGCGGGTAATCATGGGAGAGCAGGATGCCGCCCGGATTCATGCGGGGCCAGAAGAAACGCATCGCCGCGAGCGTGCCGTCGTATAAGTCCATGTCCAGATGCACAAAAGAGAATCGGAGATTTTCGACGTCGGGCCCGGAGTCTTCGGGGAACAGGCCCGCGTGCAGAGTGATCCGGTCGCTGTAGGCCGCGAGGGTGCGACTGACCGAATCCATCGATCCGGCATATTCACCCTTGACCAAGTAATCTCCCGAGTCTGGCAGGCCAGCAAAGGTGTCGAACAGGTGCAGATGGCGTCCGTGGGACGCATTGAGAATTACTGCCGCAGTCCCACCTAGATAGACGCCGACTTCGGCCATATCTCCGGGCACCTTGAGCGTGGCGCGCACGGCTTGGTCGATCTCAACACATTCGAGCGGCGTGGTCGCGGTATAGGCGAGCGCCCTAGCCTCTTGCACATTTGCGAGAGCCTCGGCCCGCTGCGGATGCCGGTAGTTGGTGAGTCCGAAGCCTAACTTGCCCAGTGCGGCATGCCCGGACATCTGAATGCGTGACTTGAAATAGTTGAACGTCATCGAACTCTGTCTCGCCTGAGAAGTTTCGCCAGTTCGGAGGTCTCGCCGAGCTTGAGGTAATGATTCCATAGTCATCCTCATAGAGAGGACTGCTGGAGCGCGCCATGCAGCAGCAGGGCCTCAGCGCCCGCGCCCACGACCGCATCCTCAAGGTCGCCCGCACCATCGCCGACCTCGGCGGCGAGCCCGACATCGCCGTCAAGCACATCGCCGAGGCCATCCAGTACCGTACGTTGGACCGCAGCTACTGGGCATAGCCCGCGGCTACTGGAGTACTGCCCGATCTTTTGTACCAGTTCATTTGTTAGTGAAGCGCAGCTATCCGAGTAGATCGGTAGTCGCAGTGGGGAGGGTGTGGAGAAGTGGGAAGCGCGCCGCGAATTGCCAGCGGTTGTTTCAAAAAAGGCTCCATCCGCTTCAGGGCATCCTTCAACGGCATGAAGTCGATCGCTCCGTGCGATCAGCAGATGCGGGGAAGCTGCTCGCCGAACATCACGTCGAGGACTCGCGTGCCGCCTATCTCAGTCTTCATCAGGACCATGCCGGGGTGAGTGTCAACGACCTCACCGATGACGGCTGCGTTGCAGCCCAGCGGATGCTGCCGCATTCGATCGAGCACGGCTTCAGCCATCTCTGGCACAACCAAGGCAAGCAATTTGCCTTCGTTGGCGACATACAGCGGATCGAGGCCGAGTACCTCGCAGGCGCCTTTGACGGACTCCCGTATGGGGATGGAACGCTGGTCAATAATCATGCCAACATTGGCGCGCGTGGCCAGCTCATTGAGGGTGGTTGCGACGCCGCCGCGGGTGGGGTCGCGCATGGTGTGAATGAAATCGCGACGCTGAGTTGAGGTTGAAGTGGAGAGCATCGTGACCACAAGCTCGTTTAGCGAAGCACAGTCGCTCTCGATCGCACCCTCAAACTCCAGGCCTTCCCGCTGCGACATGATTGTCATGCCGTGGTCGCCGACCGTACCGCTCAGAATGATCTTGTCACCCGGACGGGCTTGGTCGGCGGAGATGTTGACATCGTTCTCGATGATGCCGATCCCTGTCGTGGTAATGAAGATCTGATCGCCCTTGCCTCGGTTGACAACCTTGGTGTCGCCAGTGACGAGTTGGACGCCGGCTTCGGCGGCGGCGGCGCGCATCGACTCAACCACGCGGCGAAGATCGTCCATCGCGAGACCTTCTTCGAGGATAAAAGCAGCCGAGAGAACCAGCGGCCTTGCGCCGCTCATCGCCAGATCGTTCACGGTTCCGTGGATAGCGAGCCGGCCAATGTCCCCGCCGGGGAAAAAGATCGGCGTCACCACAAACGAGTCCGTGGTGAAGGCAAGGCGCAGGTCCCCGATTTTGAGCACGGCCTGGTCGTCCAGTTTGTCGAGCGTGGGATTGCGGAAGGCCGGCAGAAATACCTTCTCGATGAGGTCGGCGGTCAGCTTGCCCCCGCTGCCGTGGCCCAGCACGATCCGCTGGTGCTCGGAGATGGGCAGTGGGCAGGAGCCGAACGGCGCAGGCGTTGCAACGATCTCCGGGCCGCGCGACCCTGGGATCTTGGAGGTTTCATCAGCGGTTGGCATGGATAATTTCCGTTTCACGGATCACCGGGTGCATCGGATCGGACCCGTGGGGACTTAGGTGACGACCATAAGTATAGTAGGCGGCGCATGCTCCTTCGGCTGAGACCATGGTGGCGCCGAGCGGGCGTTGCGGTGTGCAAAGTGTTCCAAAGGCCGGGCAATCATGCGGCTTCTTGAGGCCGCGCAGAATCTGGCCGCTGATGCAGATCTCGGGCTCGCGCGGCGCAATCCCGGCCACGTCGAAGAGCTTCTCCGCATCATGGCGCGAGAACTCGCCGCGCAGATGGTAGCCGCTCAAGGGAATAGTGCCGATACCGCGCCACTTGCGGTCACAGACTTCGAAGACCGTGCTGATAAGCTGCTGCGCGGCCCGGTTCCCCTCGCGATCGAGAATGCGGGAGTATTGGTTCTCGACGGTAGCGCGACCCGACTCCAGTTGCCGGACCGTCATCAGCGTGCCTTGCAGGATGTCGAGCGGTTCAAAGCCGGTGATCACAATGGGAACGTGGTAGCGGGCGCTGATGGGGTCGTACTCCCGGTAGCCCATGACGGCGCAGACGTGGCCAGGACCGAGAAAACCCTGGACACGGTTGCCGGGCGCCTCGAGGATGGCTTCCAGTGCAGGCGGGACGAGCACCTGCGAGACCAGCAGCGAGAGATTGTTCAGGGATTCTTCGCGGGCCCGCCACGCCAGCATGGCGTTGGCCGGGGCGGTCGTTTCAAAGCCGATAGCGAAAAAGACCACCTGCTTCTTCGGGTTGGCGCGGGCGATCTTGAGACACTCAAGCGGCGAATACACCACGCGGACATCGCCGCCAAGCGACTTGATGGTGAATAGGTCCCCTTCGGAGCCAGGCACGCGCAACATATCTCCGAACGAGCAGAAAATGACATTGGGCAGGCGTGCGATGGCGTGCGCTTTGTCGATCATCTCCAGCGGCGTAACGCAGACCGGGCAGCCCGGCCCGTGGACCAGTTCCACGCCGGCAGGCAGCAGGTAGTCGATCCCATTCTTGACAATGGAGTGGGTCTGGCCCCCGCAGACCTCCATCAAGACCCAGGGACGCGTCAGGGTTCGCCGCATCTTGTCGACGATCCTGGCCGCAATTTCCCCGTCGCGATATTCGTCGAGGTATTTCATCGCCGGTTGTCCCCAGGGCCTTCTTTGCCGGGTAAGGATTGGGCCCGCTCGGCAGGTTCATCCGCAGCGGGAGCTTCCAGTTCCGCCAGTTGGTCGAGCTCCCGCAATGCCTCGAGCGTGCGTTCCGCCTCCGCTTCGTCGATCCGGCTCAGGGCGAAGCCGACATGGACCAGTACGTACTCGCCGGCCTGGACCTCGGGAACGCATTCGAGGCAGGCTTCGCGGACCACGCCGCCGAACTGGACCTTCGCCATGCGAACGCCGTGCTGGTCGTATGTGCTGAGAACCTTGCCGGGAATGGCGAGACACATGCTGGACTCCTCTTGACTGCGAACGATCACTCTACAACTCAGCCTCCATTGCGGAGGATTTCATCAGCGATGACGGCCTGCCCAAGCGAGATTCCGCCGTCGTTTGCGGGCACCGTGGCATGAAGAAATACTTCAAAGTCACGGCGCCTCAACTCTTCTGCCGTTCGCTGCAACAGGTACAGGTTCTGGAAGGTCCCGCCGCTGAGACAAACGCGACGCAGGCCATCAGAGATCCTGATTCGGGAGCAACCCTCTGCGATGGCTGTGCTCAACGTATTATGGAAGCGCGCGGCGATCTCCGCAACCGGGCGCCCTGCGGTTATCGCTTCGACGATACTGACGATGGTGGCGCGAAGGTCGACGATCAGGACGTCGCTTGAAGCCTCGCCTGCGGACCCGCTTGTTTGCAGGTCGAAGGGATAGCTGCCGACAGTCTGTGGCGCGGCAGCTGTTTCCAGCGCGATTGCTGCCTGCGCTTCAAAGGTAACTTCCGAGGCCAGGCCGAGCAGCGCGGCCACCGCGTCGAAGAGCCGGCCTGCGGAGGATGTCTCGACCGTCTGGATGCGCTTCGCGAGAATCGCATCGACAAGCTCGAACTGCCTCGGCGGGACCGATTCGAAACACGCTAACGGCGGTAGGCTTCGTGGGCCGAACGCGTCGCGCAGATAGCTCAGGGCCATGCGCCAGGGCTGGCGGACCGCCGCGTCCCCGCCAGGCAGAGGGACGTAGCGCAAATGTGCGCGCCGGGTGAATTGCGAGAGGCTTGCGACAAGGAATTCGCCGCCCCAGATGCACCCGTCGCTGCCGTAGCCGGTGCCGTCGAAGGCAACGCCGATCACCTCCCCGCCCAGGTGATTTTCGGCCATGCAACTGGCGATGTGGGCGTGATGATGCTGAACGGCGAACCTGCGTTCAATCCCCGAGGCGAGCGCCATGCGCGTACTTCTGTATCCAGGATGAAGATCGTGGGCCACGGCGCGGGGCTCTACCCGGAAAAGACTCTGCATCCGCGCCAGCGTTTCCTGGAAGAACTCCTCGGTCTCGAAGTTCTGCAGGTCGCCGATGTGCTGGCTCAGAATGGCATGGCGTCCTTTGGTGAGGCAAAACGTGTTCTTCAGCTCACCGCCGAATGCAACCAGTTCCGACACGCTGCGACCGAGGTCGATGGCGTGGGGGACGTATCCACGCGATCGTCGCAGGACGCGTTCGCGACCCTCGAAAGTGCGCACCACCGAATCGTCGACGCGCATGGCGATCTCGCGATTGTGAAGAAGAAACCAATCGGCGACGCTGCCGAGATGTTGCATCGCCCGGCGGTTCGACACCACGATCGGCTCTTCGCTCAGGTTGCCGCTGGTCATGACAAGGGCCGGGAACTCCGAAGCCTGGTCTGGCGAGTCGCTGAACAAAAGGTAGTGCAGCGGAGTGTACGGAAGCATGACGCCGACCGTATTGTTGCCGGGAGCGATGCTAGCGGCTATCGGCGCTGTTGGGATGCGCGGCATAATCACAATGGGCCGCCGCAGATGCAGCAGGGCGGCCTCATCGCCGGAGCAGACTTCGCAAAGCAATTTAACCGCTGCGAAGTCCCGCACCATGAGGGCGAATGGCTTGGCGGGTCGCTGCTTGCGCCTGCGCAGCTCGGCGACGGCTGCCTCGTTGGCCGCATCGCAGGCCAGCAGGAAGCCACCCAGGCCTTTGATTGCCAGGATTCTGCCTTCATGCAGCAGCGCCCGTGCCTTGTGCAAATTCTCAAGTGAGTTACGGTCAGCAAAGAGGTCTGGTCCGAGTGCTTCACCTCGGCCCACCAGCGCCAGCGAGGGCCCACACACCGGACACGCATTGGGTTGGGCGTGAAAGCGGCGGTCCGCAGGGTCGGCGTACTCGGCCGCGCACGCCGGGCACATCGTGAAGTCGGCCATGGTGGTGGAGGCGCGGTCATAGGGAACGTCGCGAATGATGGTGTAGCGCGGGCCGCAGTGTGTGCAGTTGGTGAACGGGTAGCCGTAGCGGCGGTTGAGTGGATCGCCCACGTCGTCCCAGCAGGCATCGCAGGTGCCCGCATCGGGCGAGACCAGGGCAAATTCGCCAAGCTGGCCATGGCTCGACAGGATGGAAAAGACGGAATCTCCGCGAGGTTCGATCTCGCGGACGGAAATTCCGGCGAGTTCGGCCAGATACGGGGGATTTGCGCTCAAGTCCCTCAGAAATAGATCGACTGCGGCAAGTTCACCTTCGATTTCGATGGTAACCCCGGCCGATGTGTTGAACACGTGGCCGGTAAGCGACAGCGACTGCGCCAGGGCGTACACGAACGGCCGAAACCCTACGCCCTGCACGATCCCCTTCACCTGGATGAGTCTGCGTACTGCCGGCGCGATGGGGAGGGTGGCCATGGTGGGGGTCAGGACAACCGCAGCGGTAACAGCGCATCTTGCCGCGCCTGGGCCATGCGTTGTTTCATCCAGGCGAGCCATGCATCCAGCCCTCCCTCGGCCGTCGCGGACGTGCGCACGATCTCGATGCCGGGATGCACCAGCCGCGCATTGGCCTCGACAACCTCCGCATTGAAGGGCACGTAGGGAAGCAGGTCAATCTTGGTGAGGATGAAGAGGTCCGACTTGAAAAAGATGGATGGATACTTGAGCGGCTTGTCGTCGCCCTCGGTCACGCTCAGCAGCACAATCTTCGATGCCTCGCCCAGATCGTAGCTCGACGGGCACACAAGATTGCCGACGTTTTCGATGAACAGCAGATCGATCTCATCCAGGTTCCACGCTGCCAGGTGCTTTTCAATCATGCGGGCGTCAAGATGGCAGGTGCCGCCGGTCGTGATTTGCCGCACAGGAAAGCCGTACTGCGCCAGCCGGCGCGCATCGTTATCTGTCTGTATGTCTCCCGTCAGCACGCACACCCGCGTCGCTGGATCGAAGCCGGCCAGCGTGCGCTCCAGCAGTGCTGTCTTGCCCGACCCCGGTCCGCTGATCAGGTTCAGGCAAAGCACGCCGTGCGAGCGGAACCGTTCCCGAAGAGATTCGGCGACAATCTGGTTCTCACTCAGCACCTTTGACTTCAATGGCAGGCGTTCCACCGGTCTCTACCTCCAGGTAATCGAAATCCAGTTCGTCTCCGCTGCTCAGCGTGGTGTTGCACCCGGCACACATCGGGCAGCTCGCGTTGTATTCCACCACTGCAAACTCTTTGCCGCAGTCGTTGCAGATGCGGCGCTGCGGACAGACCTGCGCATCCAGTTGCAGGCCCTCCCATTCCGTGCCTCGCACCACCGACTCGAAACAGAAGCTGAGTGAATCCACATCGACCGCCGCCAGTTCTCCAATGCGCAGGCCTACGCGCGTTGGCCGCGCTCCGGGATGACTCACCAACTCCTTGCGTACGGCCTCCAGAATCGATTCCGCGATGGAGAACTCATGCATGACGTGTCCCCGTGCCGCTCCCACTGCGATGCCGTGTCGGCACTCGTCCGATGACACCGCTGCACACATACTTTGCGCGTATCCTCGCGGATGCTCTGCCTCCAACAAGATTAGTAGATGCCAGCCGATGTTGATGTGATGTATATCACGACAATACCCTTCGTCACATCGCACCCATCGAATACGGAATGTGCCAAGTGCGGGCGTCTCCCGAACACCGCGTCCACGGCGACCGCACAACCTCCGAAATATCTCGGATGGGTTTCCGGAAGGGAAGATCGTTCAGGAAAAGTCGGATGCAAAATTCCGGGATGTGCTCTCAACCATCTCGGCGATGACCGGGACCACGGCCTCCACCGCAGGGTGCATGGGGCCTCCGACGGTAAGGCAGTCGGCCGCCTCCACGGCGATGATAAGGACCTCGCGAGGCGCATTCAGATGCAGGGCGCGCGCCAGGGACAGGGTCTCGAAAATACCGGTGTAGTGTGGGGAATTGCCGGGCGTCACTTCCAGATCGCCCTCTCGCACCACATAGACCGTGCCGGGCGGGGCAGTACCGGTCATAACCGTATCGACGACCAAAAGACGCTCAACGCCAAGCAGATCGTCGAGCAGATGAAAGCCGGAGGCCGAGGAGCACGTCACCTCGACGCCGGGAATACGCTCCCGCACCCGCTGGGCCACGAGAAAGGCAAACGCATCGTCGCCCAGGATATCGTTGCCCAGGGCCAGTATCCGGAGGCTAGGTCCTGTGGATGGAACCGTCACTGTCGCGCCTCACAGTCGTCAGCATGTCTCCCTGGGGATTGTGTACATTCACCCTCAAGGGCATGCTGCCGGGCAGTGAATGGGTGGCGCAGCCCAGGCACGGGTCATAGGCGCGGAAGGCCATCTCCACCATGTTCAGAATGCCATCGTCCACCTTGCCGCCGGTGATCAGAGTGCGCGCCGCTTTGTCCACGCCCAGCGCGATGCGCGCGGCGTTGTTCTGGGTGGCCACAATGAGGTTGGCGTTGCTGATACGGCCATCCTCGCCTGCCTTGTAGTGGTGGATCAGGGTGCCGCGTGGCGCCTCGACGATACCGATGCCCTCGCGCGGCTGCTCGGTGGGAAGCGTGCGAACATTGGAATCGCCTGTCTCCGGATCGTTGGCCAGTTCCTGCATGCGTTCGGCCGCGTAAAGCAGTTCGATGACGCGCGCCCAATGGTTCGCCAGGGTGTGGTGCACCGGCTTGCCCAGCGTTTTGATGTATTGCTCGTAAGCGGCCTGTGCGTGCGGTGTGGCCAGGGCATCCGTCACGTTCAGGCGGGCCAGCGGAGCCACGCAGTAGATGCCGCTCGAACTGCCTTCGTTGAAGCCTGTCCAGCCGGGGGCCTTGAGATACGTAAACTTCATGTAGCTCCAGGGCTCGGTGCGCTCGGCGATGTACTGGGCATAGTCGCGGCTGGCGAAGCGCGCCGATTCGTTTCCTTCCGGCGCCACCACGCGCATCGTGCCGTCGTAGAAATTGAGGCGGTTCTTTTCATCCACCATGCCCATGTAGTAGGTCTTATGGGTGAATCCGTCGGAGACGATGAGATCCACATAGCCGGAGTTCTTCAGCACAATCTTGTCGAAGACATCCAGGGTGAACAGGGCGAAATCCACAGCTTCAGCGGCCACCGTCTTGAACTGCGCCAGTATATCTGCCGAGAGCGGCTTGGCTACGCCGCCGGGCAGGCCGAAGACCGGATGGATGGGTTTGCCGGCGGCCAGCGCGGTCAGCTCCCGCAGCTTGCGCCGCATGGCGATGACCTTCTGGCCGGTCTCGATACCCACCTTGGCGATGACGCCGAGAACGTTGCGCTCGGCCTTCGGCGCGGTGGGGCCGACCACGAAATCGGGCCCGCCCAGAAAGTAGAAGTGCAGCGTGTGGTCTTCGGCCATGAACGTCGAATAGACCAGCTCCCGGACCTTTTTGGCCGCCGCTGGCGGGGTGACTTTGTAAAGGTCGTCCAGCGCCTTGGTGGAAGCCATGTGATGCGCGGTGGGGCAGACGCCGCAGATCCGCGACGTGATCTGCGGCATGTCTTCGGGTAGGCGGCCCTGTACGAATTTTTCGAACCCGCGCAGTTCCGGCACCTGAAACCAGGCGCGATCGACGTTGCCCTTGTCGTCGAGATAGATCTCGATCTTGCCGTGCCCTTCCAGGCGCGTAATCGGTTCGATGCTTACCTTCGTGTTCATTTTGTGAATTTCCCCCCCGCCAGCGAAGTAGGCAGACTATAGCGATAGAAGGTTCCCACCGGATCGGCGATGGGCGCGAGGATGCGCTCGATATCCAACTCCTCGTTGCTATCGGCCAGCGAAGCGACGGCGGATAGCGCCTTGGCGCCGAAATCGCGCACCCGGCTGGTGGGCCCGAAGCAGCCCGTGCATGGCATGTTGCCCTTGATGCAGGGCGCCTCGCAACCCGAGCGGGTCTCCGGGCCAAGGCATAGCAGGCCCTGGGCCAACAGGCATTTTTCCTGGTCCGCCACGATTTCGTGCGGGCGTTTGAACTCCTTGATCAGCAGTTTTTCCGGTCTCGTCTCGCGGCGCGGACAGTCCTCGCACAGTGCCTGGTCGGGCGCCAGCACCGTGCCCTTGGGCGGCGGGCTGCCGCCGAGCAGCGCGTCGAGCGCCTGCTGGGTGATCTTGGGCGTGGGCGGGCAGCCCGGTACGTAATACTCCACCGCGATGACGCGATCGAGCGCCTGCACCTTATCGGCGAACCGGGGCAGGGTCAACTCGTAGCCGTTCGATTTCCATATCTCCTGCGGAGCGTCGCTGCCGTAGATGGCTTCAACCAGGTCTTTGTGGTGGTTCATGTTGGCCAGCCCGGGGATGCCGCCCAGTTGCGCGCAAGCTCCGAAGGCCACCACGGTCTGCGCCTTGCGCCGCAATAACTCCGCCATATGGCGCTGATGGCTGTTGCAGATCGCCCCATTGATGAACGCCACGGCGATGCTGCCGTCTTCCATCGCCTGCACATCGGATTCCTTGAAGTCCATGGCGACCGGCCAGAATACGATGTCCACCGCCTTGACCACGTCCAGCACGGCTTCGGCCAGGTCGAGCACGGTTTCTTCGCAACCGCCGCAGGAAGCGCACCAATAGAATGCGACTTTAGGCTTGCTCATTGGGTCACCTCCGTGAGCGTCTGGCGGGGGCCGAGCGGGCGGATCTTTTCCACCATGTCCGTGACCACGGTGCGAAGGCGATCGCCCTCGGAAGCCGATATCCACTCCAGGCGGAACCGCTCGTCCTCTATCCCCATCTCCTTGACCATGCGGCGCAGCAGCTCGAAGCGCCGCAGGCACTTATAGTTGCCTTCCTGGTAGTGGCAGTCGCCGGGATGGCAGCCGCCGATCAGCACGCCGTCGGCGCCCTTGGCGAAGGCATCCATCACAAACTGCGGGTCCACGCGGCCCGAACACATCACCCGCACCACCCGGATATTCGCTGGGTACTTGATGCGCGAGGTCCCCGCCAGGTCCGCCGCCAGGTAAGTGCACCAGTTGCAGAATATGGCCAGTATCTTCGGTTCAACGGCTTCAGGCATTGGACAGAACTCCCTCGATCTCGGCAAAAATTTCCTCGTCATCGTACAGGTTTTGCACAATCGATCCGGACGGGCACGAAGCGACGCAGGTGCCGCAGCCTTTGCACAGCGCCTGGTTGATGCTGGCCAGCTTGGTTTCCTCCGAGAACGTAATGGCGCTGAAGGGGCACATCGGGATGCAGGTGCGGCAGCCCGAGCAGTCCTCCTCCAACACGAAGGCGGTGTTGGGCTCGATCTCCACGTGGCCGGCATCGATCAGGGCCAGCGCTTCGGCCGCGGCCGCGCCGGCCTGTGCCACGGTGTCCGGGATGTCCTTGGGGCTCTGGCAGGCGCCCGCCAGGAAAACGCCGTCGGTGAAGGTGCTCACCGGGGCGAGCTTGGGGTGCCGCTCCAGGAAGAAGCCCTCGCTGGAGCAGGTCAAGTTGAACCTGCGGCGGACTTCCTGGGCATCTGCGTGCGGCTCCAGGCCCGTGGCCAGCACCACCATGTCCACGGGAATGCGCCGGGCGAAGCCAAGCAGCGTGTCTTCCACGCGGATCACGAGCTTGCCTTCCTCGCTCGGGTCGAAGGCCCAGTCGGTGACTTCCGCGACCTTGCCCCGTATAAAGTGAACTCCTTCATTGCGCAGCTTCTGGTAGAACTCCTCGAAGCCCTTGCCGGGGGTGCGGATGTCGATGTAGAAGTTGAAAATCTCGGCGTCGGTGTGCTCTTTGAGCAGGTGCGCCAGCTTGAGCGAGTACATGCAGCAGACGCGCGAGCACCAGCGGTTGTTTTTTTCGTCGCGCGAACCGACGCAGTGGATAATGGCGACGGACTTGGGGCGCTTGCCGTCACGCAGCACGACTTCGCCCGAGGTCGGCCCCGAGGCATTCACCAGCCGCTCGATTTCCAGCGCCGTGTAGACGTTGGGGTAGACGCCGTAGCCGTATTCCGGCGACCTGTGCGCATCGAAGACCTGGAAACCGGTGGAGAGAATGATGGTCCCCACATCGATGATCTCGGTGGTTTCCTTCATCTTCAGGTTGATCGCATGGCGCTCGCCGCAGGCGTCGACGCAGGACTTCTTGCACTTGCCGGTCTTGAAGTCGATGCAGGTTTCCGGGTCGATGACCGGCACCTGCGGAATGGCTTGCGGGAAGGGAATATAGATCGGCTTGCGCTTGCTCAGCCCCATGTTGAATTCGTCTACGAACTTGCCCTCCTTGTAGACGCATGCCTCGATGCACTCCAGGCAGCCGACACAAAGGTCCTCCATGATGTAGCGCGGCTTGCGAGTCACCGTCACCTTGAAGTTGCCGACGTACCCATCCACCTGGGTCACTTCGGAGTAGGACCACAGGGTGATATTGGGATGGGCACGCACAGACGACATCTTCGGGGTCAGGATGCAGGCGGCGCAATCGAGGGTGGGGAAGGTCTTATCGAACTTGGCCATGTGGCCGCCGATGGTGGGTTCCCGCTCCACCAGGTAGACCTTCTTGCCGGCGTTGGCAAGCGTCAGGGCCGCGTGGATGCCGGCGATGCCGCCGCCCACCACCAGGACATCGGCGCGGATGGGAACGCTTCCTTTAGTGAGCGGCTTATGCAGCGCCACTCGGCAAACGGCCGCGCGCACCAGGTCCATGGCCTTGACCGTGGCCGCGGGCTTATCCAGGTGTACCCAGGAATCCTGCTCCCGGATGTTCACCATCTGAAAGAGGAACTCGTTGAGTCCGCCCTTGGCCAGCGCCGTGCGGAAGGTATGCTCGTGCAGGTGCGGCGAGCAGGAGGCCACCACGATCCGGTTCAGCTTGTGTTCCCGAATGTCCTGCTTAATCAGGTCCTGCCCGGGATCGGAGCACATGTACTTGTAATCGCGCGACACCACCACGTTGGGCAGCTTGGCGGCGTATTCAGCCACCGCTTTGACATCCACGGTCGCCGCGATGTTGGACCCGCAGTGGCAGGTGTAGACGCCTGTACGGATTTCCTCAGACATGCGCTTTCTCCTCCCTCTCCGATGCAGCGAACCATTGCTTGATCGTCTGCTTGCCGGCGATCGACCGCTGCAAGCCGAGGGCCTTGGCGTCGGCGCCCATTGCCCAACCCAGCACCTGGCTGAAGTAGAGCACCGGAATATCGATGGCCTCGCCGGTAGATTTACGAATGTCCGCCTGGTAAGCGTCCAGGTTGTATTGGCATAGCGGGCACACCGTGACGATGGCGCCCGCCCCCTTGCGGATTGCTTCTTTGAGAATGAGGTAGTTCAGCCGCTGGCCCACGGCCGGTATGGTTCCGGTCAGGGAGCCGCCACAGCATTTCGTCTTGAGAGCGAAATCCACGGTGGGGATGCCCGCCGCCTTCAGGACCTCTTCCATGTGGGTGGGGTTTTGCTGCTGGTCCGAGTCGCAGTAGGGACGCACCAGCTGGCAGCCGTAGTAGCAGGCGATGGGCGCGCCGCGCCATGGCCGTACGCTGGCGTGCTTGATGCGGTCAAGCCCTACATCGTTGTATAGAATCTCCAGGGGGTGCCGCACCTGAACGCCATTGAGCGGGGGCAGCCCTTCCGCTTGAAGCCCTTGTTGCACCTTGTTCGCGATGGCCGGATAGTGTTCGACGTAGTCCTGCGTCTTCTTCAAAACCAGGTAGCAGGCACTGCACGGGGTCACCAGGTCTCGATGCTTCGCCTGGGCCGCCAGCGAGAGATTGCGCGCCGAGAGTACGAAGGCGGAGCCCTCGTCGATGGACATGTAGGAAGTAGCGCCGCAGCAGTTCCACTCGGGCAGTTCGTGCAGTTTCAGATCGAGCAACGCGAACAACGCGCGGACGCTCTCGTCGTAGGCCACGCCGGTGCTCTGAAGCGAACAGCCCGGGAAATAGGAATAGTCTTGAGGCATCAGGCGTCCTCCTTCGGCAGAAAGGGTACGTGCTTCAGTTTCTCGCTCATCAGCTTCAACCTCCCGGTCCGCAGAAGGTCCAGGCCGGTGCGCCACATTGTGAAAAGGATCAGGGGGTTGGTGCGCAGGGCCATGCGAAGAACCACGAGGAACTCGGACGTCCTGCCATTGCGCCGCACCACGTTATAAAATTCCTGGGCCAGCACCGGGATGGCAAACCGTTTGGGATAGAGATGACTGCGAATGGCCTCCCGTTTGAAGTTATACATAACGTCCGTAATATGAATCTGCTGCGGGCAGTGCACCGCGCAGGAATAACAGGACGCGCAGAGCCAGATGGTCTGGGAATTGAGGACCTCCTTGCGAAAGCCCTCCCTTGCCAAACCGATGATGCGACGCGGCCCGTAATCCATGTATATGGACAGCGGACACGTGCCCGTACAGGAACCGCATTGCAGGCAAGAGAACAGCCCCTCGCAACCTGGATGTTCGCTTACCTGGCGGGCCCACTCAGGATCCGCTTCCCGTTGGAACTTTATGGTCCTTTCCGAGAAGTTCAGCTTAGTTGCCATGAGTCCTCACTTTGTTCTTGCTCCTGCGCTGCTCGAACAGGCATTCCCTGAACCCGGCCTCCCTGACTAGGCAGCGCTTCTGGAGATGAATGCCTGACGCCGGCTTCGTCCAGGGACACAATGCGCAATCGCCCGTCGGCCCCACCTCCGGCTCGCCGCAGCAACTTGCCGCGGACGAGTTTGTCGACTGCTTTTGCTTGCGACGGCGTTGCTGACGCCCACGAACGTGGCCACCTCGCCGATCTTCCTGGAGTCAGTAGTGACAGACGCATCTCCATTCCACAGCGAATTTTACGCCGCAGGGGAAAAAGGGCAGTGTCCTGGATCACATCTGTTGGATCACGGCAGGGGATATGAAACTTGCGTCTCGCCAAAATTCTATCCGAGAGAAAATCGGGCCTGATGAATGAACTCAGAGTCAGGATTTGCAGTAATGACCTGCCCCCGATTTCTCATCCACCTGACTGGAGTTTCCCAGTTTTGGTTTTGCTTTGAGATTATCTCGCAGCCTGCTCTCTGCCGGAACTCCTCCGGCGTCCTGGCCGCCCGCGAGCGCCAGCACGTCCGCTTCGCCGTCCCGCTGAATGGCCAGCCCGAACGCGGCAAAGCCTCGGCGAAGTCCGCCGCCAAGCCCATCTTCTCCAACTCGCAGATGAACACCCAGCAGATCCGCACCTTCTGCGAGCTCTCCCCCGACGCCGAACGCCTGCTGGAGCGCGCCATGCAGCAGCAGGGCCTCAGCGCCCGCGCCCACGACCGCATCCTCAAGGTCGCCCGCACCATCGCCGACCTCGATGGCGTACCCGACATCGCCGTCAAGCACATCGCCGAGGCCATCCAGTACCGCACCCTCGACCGCAGCTACTGGGCATAGCCCGCAGCTACTGGACCTTACCAGGTTGTGGATAATCTCCGCTTCCTGCCCTTCGGTTGGAGAGTGAGTCTTTAGCTACAGGAAAACTAAATATAATCAATAGTATGCGGCCATGGGTGATCTGCTCGCCGAGACAAGCAAACCATTTTCCACAGCCTGTAACACCACAATCCTCCCATTTATGGAAGATTAATTTTCACAACTTCCCAAAATAAGTATTGACTCCGTCAGCCATACCGTTTATCTTCCTTATAGCAAGTTGTTCCACGCTGGCCAGTCCCGCAAGAGAGGTTTGGGCGGGTTCACAGGAAAGACGCCTCGCCTCTGCTCGTGTTAGTTCGCAGGAGCGCAACCTGCTCCGAATTGCATGAGATGTCGATAATTCTCAAAGGAGCGCGGATTTCTGCGCCACACTGAAGCACTGTCTTAAGAACGCACTTCGGGAACAGAAAATTCAGAAAGAACGGAGCCATCGCCCAAATCCTGGCATCGAACGATTTGGGAATGGCGATCTCAGCAACAAACCGGCTGTTGCACTAAGTAATTTTGATCCATCAGTTTAGAAAGTTTAAACATTGTGGATCGCACTTGCGGTCTGTAGCAAGTCGATGCCAGGTTCACCATCACACCCTTCGCTGCGACGAAACGAAAGGAAACATTATGCGCTCAGACCTTATTTTTGGAGCACTCACCCACGTCACCAATCGCTACGAGCTCTGCCAGCTTGCCTCCAAGGCGACGCGCAAGCTGCACAAGCCCAACACCCGCCTACAGGACACCACCAACGAAGTGTTTGACCGCTTCAAGGACACCATCCCCATGGATGTAGCCGCTGACTCGGCCGTCGACAGCCTTGAGGAACGCCGCGCGGCCTGACCCGCGCGGCCTTGCCGCAACACTGCTGCAAAGGAAATCCACCCTGCACCAAATCCCTCGCGCAAGCGTATAATTCATAGTATCCGGTAGCTGCTCCGCGTTCCGCACGACCCCCTCTCCTTCCAGAGCAGGCTTCGTCAAGCGTTCCCCGCAAGGCAACTCCCCTCCCAGTCCCAAATCCCCCCCCCCGAAAATTCAGGCAAATCCCAGGAAAATATGACAATTTCAGAACTAAAAGAGCACAATATCGCCGAGCTGACCAAGCTGGCCCGCGGCCTCGACATCGCTGGAACCAGCGGCCTCCGTAAGCAGGATCTCATCTTCAAGATCCTGCAGGCGCAGAGCGAAAAAGAGGGCCACATCTTCGCCGAGGGCGTGCTGGAGATCCTGCCCGACGGCTACGGCTTCCTGCGCTCGCCGGACTACAACTACCTGCCGGGCCCGGACGACATCTATGTGTCTCCTTCGCAGATCCGCAAGTTCGACCTCAAGACCGGCGACACCATCAGCGGCAACGTCCGCCCGCCGCACGAGGGAGAGAAGTACTTCGCGCTGGTCAAGATCGAGGCCATCAACTTCGAGTCGCCCGAGGAGACCAAGAACAAGATCCTCTTCGACAACCTCACCCCGCTCTACCCCGAGGAGCGGATCAAGATGGAGACCGACCGCGAGCATATGTCCGGCCGCGTCATGGATCTGCTTACCCCGGTCGGCAAGGGCCAGCGCGGCCTCATCGTCGCCCCGCCGCGCACCGGCAAGACCATGCTGCTGCAGTCGATTGCAAACTCTGTCACCACCAACCACCCGGAGATCGTCCTCATCGTCCTGCTCATCGACGAGCGCCCGGAAGAGGTCACCGACATGCAGCGCAGCGTCAAGGGCGAAGTTATAAGCTCCACCTTCGACGAGCCCGCCGCCCGCCACGTCCAGGTCGCCGAGATGGTCATCGAGAAGGCCAAGCGGCTGGTCGAGCACAAACGCGACGTAGTCATCCTGCTCGACTCGATCACGCGTCTTGCGCGCGCCTACAACACCATCGTTCCGCCCTCCGGCAAGATCCTCTCCGGAGGCGTGGACTCGAACGCCTTGCAACGCCCCAAGCGCTTCTTCGGCGCGGCGCGCAACATCGAGGAAGGCGGCAGCTTAACAATTATCGCCACCGCCCTGGTCGACACCGGATCGCGCATGGACGAGGTCATCTTCGAGGAGTTCAAGGGCACCGGCAACATGGAGGTCATCCTCGACCGCAAGCTGGTGGACAAGCGCGTCTTCCCGGCCATCGATATTCAACGCTCCGGCACGCGCAAGGAAGAGCTGCTCATCCCCAAGGAAGAACTCCAACGCACCTGGATCCTCCGCCGGGTCATCAATCCGCTCTCGCCGGTCGAGGCCATGGAACTGCTCACCGACAAGCTCTCCAAGACCCGCAACAACCAGGAGTTCCTGCACAACATGAGTTCCATCTAGCTTTCATTTCTCTGATGGAATCGGGTGCCCCATCCTCGTCGCACTATTATTGTGCGGCAGGGTGGGCACTTTTCGCTTTGGAACGTGTATATTTCGTGACCGAGCATGTGGAGGCCACGATGAAGAGGTCGAAATTTGTTATCTTGGCCGTAGTAAATATCCCCCGGCAGAGCCGGAGGCTTTACGGTTGCTGGCCCCTCAAAGGGGCCTGACCGCAACCGGTGAAAGCAAAAGCAAGAACAAAAGCAAAAACCTCGCAATGCCATCTTTGCGACCACAGCTCAGGCAAATTGAGGGAGAACATATTCCCGTAACTGTCAAACTTCTACTGCCACCCCGGCAAAGCCGGGGGAACTCCCTTCGGATTAGGAAAAGCCTCGAACCTCGAACCTAAACCGGCCTCATCTCTTCGGGCAGCGCCGCGATCATCGCCGCCCGCGACGCGCGCATCAGCTCATCCCGCGTCGCGTACCCCGCCGGATCGATCGCCCGCAGTACCTGCACCTTCGCCACTCCCGGTGTCACCTTCGCGCTGTGCTTGCGCATCATCTTCTCGGTGCCGGAGATGGCGATCGGCACAATCGGCGCGCCCGTCTCCATCGCCATGTAGAACGGCCCGCTCTTGAACGCCAACAGCCGCCCGTCCTCCGAGCGCGTCCCCTCGGCAAAGAACAGGACGTGCAGCCCACTGCGCAGCGCCGCCTCCGCAGCGGCAATGCTCGCCTGCGCCGCCTCGCGCCGCTGGCCCCGCTCCACCGGAACAAATTTTCCCAGCCGCATCGCCGTCCCCAGAAACGGAATCCGCATCAGCCCCTTCTTCAGCAGCACCGAACACTGGCCCGGAAGCACCGGCAGCAGCACCGGCGGGTCCAGGTTCGACACATGGTTCGACAGAAAGATGCAGCTCACGCCCGCCGGGATGTGGTCGAGGCCACTCACCTCCACGCGAATCCCGCCCGCGCGCAACCCCAGCGGCACGATTCCCCGCACCACCACGCGGTACAGCAGTCTGATATTGCCCACCACCAGCGAGTAGGGAATCCCGATGATTCCCGCCAGGGTCCCCAGCGTCACGTACACAAACACAATCTTGAAGGCGACAAACATCTCTTCGCAGAATACCGCACCCGCCACAAAAGAATCCTCGCGCCGAACGATGGCGGGTGGGTTTTGCTTCCTGTCTAGAACCTCTCCCTTACAGGTACCAGGGGATGTTGACGACGATGATGCGCTGTTTTCCCTTGAGCAGGAGAAGCAGCTTGAGCATCTGCACGCGCTGGTTGTGCAGGAAGTACTCCCACCAGTGGCGGACCACGAGTTCGGGCAGAAGCACGGTGATCTTGCGGTCCGGGTTCTGCTGCTCCAGTTCCAGGATGTAGTCCATCAGCGGGTTGATGACCAGGCGGATGTTGGAGTGCAGGGTGACGAGTTCCGGCTCGTGCAGGCCCTGGTCGCGGATGGGCTTCAGGACGTTCGCCTCCCAGACGGGGTCCAGCGTCTGTTCGCCGTCGGCGCCGATGACGTTGACGACTTTGATCTCCTTGGAGAGCAGCAGGCCGTAGCGCAGGGCCTTCTCGGTCATGCGGTCCCAGCGTGCCATGGGAATGACCACCAGAGGCTGCTGCATGTTGGTCAGGTTGAGCGGGGCCATCTCGACGACCTCGCCGTTGACCCGCCTGTAGTGCTTCTTGATTACCACCATCAGAATGATGATCGTGGGCACCAGCAGTGCGGTTATCCATGCGCCGGAGGTGAACTTGGCGACCAGCACGATGATGGTGGTGACGCCCGTGGCGACGGCACCGGTGCCGTTGACGAACATATGCCAGTGGTGGCCCCTGTGCGCTTTCCCCTGCTTCTTCCAGTGGATGACCATCCCGGCCTGGGAGAGTGTGAAGGCGAGGAAGGCGCCGATGGCGTAGAGCGAGATGAGCTGGTCGACGCGGCCCTTGAAGGCAATCAGGAGGACCGCGGTCATCGCGGTGAGCGCGTAGATCCCGTAGGAAAAGAGGAGACGCCGTCCGCGCAGGACGAAGACATGGGGCAGGAAGTCGTTCAGGGCAATGGCGCGGGTAAGGCGCGGGAAGTCGGCGAAGGCGGTGTTGGCACTGAGGCAGAGCGCAAGGAAGACGGACCACATGGTGAAGTGGAAGAACCAACCTCGCCCGAAGACCGCCATGACGATGAGGCTGAGCAGGCTCTGGTAGCCGGGCAGACCCTGGTCCATGGCCATGATGCCGTACTTCTTGGCCAGCCACGAGATGCCGAAGAGGAGAACGATCAGGATGCCGATGATGACCGTCAGCGTGCGCTGCGCGTTCTTGGCTCTTGGATCGCGGAATGCCATCACTCCGTTGGAGACGGCTTCGACGCCGGTCATTGCGGCGCAACCGTTGGAGAAGGCCTTCATCAGAAGCCACAGGCTTAGAAAACCAACCGTCGCAGGCAGCGCATGGGGCATCTCCGCCGCAGCCACCGGATGGCCACCGGACTTGAAGACATGAAGCATGCCGATGGCGACGGTAACTATCAGGGTGCTGACGAAGAGGAAGGTGGGGATGATGAAGGCGGCCCCGGTGTCCTTGACGCCGCGCATGTTGACGATGGCCAACAGGGCAAGGACGATCAGACAGAGCGTCAGCGTATGGGGTAGAAGCCACTGCTGGTCGCTGACCACGGCCTCGATGCCGGCCGAGACGCCGACCGCGGCGGTCAGGATGTAGTCGATCATCAGTGCGGCCGCAGCCAGCAGGCCGGCCCCAGTACCCAGGTTTTCTGTGGCAACGGTATAGGAGCCGCCACCGCCGGGATAGGCCGCAATCGTCTGGCGATAGCTGAAGAAGACGATGCACAGCAGGAGAATGATCGCCGTGATGATGGGGACAATGTAGTGAACACCCATCAGCCCCAGAGGAATCAGCAGCGACAGCGCCGTCTCTGGCCCGTATGCCGCCGAAGTCAGCGCATCCAGGCCAAAGATGGGAATGCCGGCGGCCACGCCGATGTGCTCGGCACGTTCTTCGCTGGTGGCCAAGGGCCTGCCAAACAGGGTATCGGCTAGGGACATGTAACTTTAATAATAGATCGTCCGGCGAAAAATCCGGTCGCGATTGCGGATTCTATGGAAAAACTTTGCATCGGGTCTTGCGCGCCCGCATCTCATCCTTGGTGATTTGTGGTCCAGAACGCGGTCCGCAACGGGCTCGTCTGGATCGCTCAGCGGCAGCTTGCAGCGTCATGAATCCGCACAACTATAATCGTCGAGAACAACCAGGAGAAAAATCATGTCCACGCCCATCTACGATCTTCCCGTTCATACCATCACCGGAGAACCAACCACGCTGGCGGCGTATCGCGGCCATGTGCTGCTGGTGGTCAACGTCGCGTCCAAGTGCGGGCTGACGCCGCAGTACGACGCGCTGGAGAAGCTCTATGAGCAATACAAGGAAAAGGGCCTCGCCGTGCTTGGCTTTCCGGCCAATGACTTCGCGGGGCAGGAGCCGGGATCGAACGACGAGATTGCCACCTTCTGCCGCTCCACCTTCGGGGTCAACTTTCCCATGTTCGCCAAGATCGCCGTCACCGGCCCCGCGATCGACCCGCTCTACCAGGCCCTGATCGCCGCCGAGCCCAAGGCCGCGGGCGCAACGCGCGAGGCATTCCGGGCGAAGCTGGCGGGCTTCCTGGGCAAGACAGGCGCGACGCCAAACCCCGAGCCGGGCATTCTGTGGAACTTCGAGAAGTTCCTCATCGACCGCACAGGTAAGGTGATTGCGCGCTTCTCGCCCGAGGTTGTGCCCGATGACCCGGCGATCGTCGCCGCCATCGAAGCTGCGCTGGCAGACTGATGCGAATGGGCACGCGCCCAGCCTTCACCGCCCAAGCAACAGATCGCCGAAGGGCGGGAAGGTGAGCAGCAGGCCGAGCGCAAGAAAGAGGAAGGCGAGGGCGCTGACCTTGCCAAAGGCGAGAGTCTTGTTCCTCCAGCGCGCGGCAAGGACCGTCCAGCAGAGGAGCCAGAGGGCAATCGCGACAGTGACGACACCGGAGAGTGGGCCGGTGGGGTGGTAGATGTTGAGCGTGGCTGAGAGGCGCTTGGAGCCATCGGCGGCTACCGCGAGGACTCCGAGCAGGAAGCAGCCCACGCCGCAGGAGAGGACCGCAGCTGCGACGGAGCCGTTGGCGGGATTCTGCGGGACGAGCTTGATCTCGGTCATTTGGCGCTCCCCATGAGTTGGTAGGATTGTCCGCCCTGGACGGGCGCTTTTTTGTTGATCATGGCTCCCCAGCCTCCGGCGATCGCGGCAGCAAGGAATGCCGCGGCGGCAAATCCGAGGACGGTGGTGCGGACCGATCTGTAGGCGTTCCATGCGGCGCGGTGCCTGAGCATGACCCAGGCCACCATGGTGCCTGCCATTGGCGCGATCCACGCGACGTGCTCCTTCCACTCCATGCCGAAGTTGTGCCATCCGGCGGTGGTGGGATGCGACATCAGCAGCCGCTGCGGATAAAGCGCGAGGTTGGCTCCCAGTGGGGCTATAGCGCGATACCACGGATAGATGATGGTTGCGCCGGAGAGTACGGCGGCCCAGCCAAGGGCGACCATTGCGATGAGATAGATGGTCTGCCAACGGGGCGCGGGCCGCGCGAACGCAGCATCTGGATTGCTCCAGTCTGGATTGCCTCGATCCAGCAGCAGGACGAGCGCGCCGAAGAGTGCCAGCAGAAAGAATCCGCCGAAGAGCATTCCGTGAATGCTGGTTACGAGTTCACGCAGTGTGATTTCCATGGNNTGGTCGCCCGTGCCGCCGGGGCCCCAGGTCCAGTAGAGCGAGAGGTAGGTGTAGGTCTCAGGCTGTCCGTAGACGCTGCGTCCGGCGGCGAAGAGCAGGTCGAAGCCGGGCTTGAACTCATAGATTCCGCCGAGGTCGAGCAGGGTGGAGGCGCGCGTGCTGGTGGCCACCATTCCCTCCGCGCCGTGGCCGAAGAGTTCCGTGCCGAGGGTGAGCTTGTTGCTGAGTTGGCGCTGAACGAGTAGGCCGGAGAAGGGGTAGTTCTTGTAGCCGGTCTGGGGGACGATGGCCTCGCCGCCTCCGCCGTAGCTAGTCCACTGCCTGTCTTGCTGGCCCCAGCTCTTCTGTAGCCAGAGCGGCATGCGGTACCAGGTTGCGCCGACGCCGAGTCCCTTGTCGGCGTTGCCGGTGGGGAGTTCAAAGAAGGGGAAGATGCCAATCTCGGGAATGCGTTTTGTCTCTTTGATGAAGCGTATCTTCGCGCCGAGTTCGCTGTCGCCGATGCCGTAGTTCGTGGAGTTGTTGCCGGGCGCGAAGCTGGCGGTCATCGGCAGGACGAGGTGAAGCTGGACGTTGGGCACGACGCCGTAGTTCACCTCGTAGGCGGGAACTTCCAGAGCGGTGCCACCGGCGTTCTTGCCCGTGCCGTCGGAGAGCTCGAAGGCGTACATCTCGAAGTGGCGGAAGGCGACCGGGTCGGGATCGTCTGTCTGGAATGGAGGGCCAGCGTGGGCGCTTGTACTCGCGAAGAGCGCAATCAGGGCCGCGGCGAGCGGGGCACTGAGGCGCGTTGACGGGCGACTTGGACGAGCGAAGATCATCTGCTGGTTAGATTCCCGAATGCCAGACCAGGTGCGTTAAAGTTGCGATAATGAACTTATGGGCAAAGTAGGGATACTAGACGCTTGAGTACGGTCGCACAGCCCGAGACGATTGCCGTTGCCATGTCGGGAGGGGTGGACTCCTCCGCCGTCGCGGCTCTGCTGCGCGCCCAGGGGCACACGCTGGTCGGCCTCACGCTACAGCTCTGGAACCAGCGGCGGCTGGCCGGGCACGAGGGAATGCCCGAAGCGGTCGTGGGGCGTTGCTGCTCCATCGACGACGTGTACGACGCGCGGCGCGTGGCGGAGCACCTGGGCATTCCGTACTACCTCGTCAACCAGGAGGCTCGTTTTGAAGCCGAAGTCGTTCGGCCGTTTGTCGCCGAGTACCTGGCCGGACGCACGCCGGTTCCATGCACGCTGTGCAACAACCACCTAAAGTTCGACGCGCTGCTGACGACGGCGCGGCAGATTGGCGCGGAGCGGATCGCCACCGGGCACTACGCGCGCAACCGGTACGACGCGGCGCGCGGGCGATGGATCCTGTCGCGGCCGGAGGACAAGTCGAAGGACCAGACTTATTTTCTCTTCGGTCTGACGCAGGAGCAGCTCTCGCGCACGCTCTTCCCGCTAGGCGAGATGCAGAAGCCCGCGGTGCGGCGGCTGGCCGCCGACGCCGGCCTCGCGCTGGCCGACAAGCCCGACTCGCAGGAGATATGTTTTATTCCGGGCGATGACTACTCGGCGTTTCTGGCGGCGTATCTCGACGAGCAGGGCGAGGCGTTGCCGGATTCGGCGGGCGATCTGGTGACGGCGACGGGCGAGGTTCTCGGCCAGCACTCCGGCATTCACAACTTCACCGTAGGGCAGCGCAAGGGGCTTGGCGGCGCGCTGGCAGTTGCGCCGAATTCCGGGCCGCGTTACGTGCTGGCGATCCATCCCGACTCGCACCGCGTCACAGTCGGCGGCGACGAGGAATTGATGTCGCGGGCGCTGCGGGCGAACCGGCTGAACTGGATCGCAATCGCGGAGCTGGCGGGCGAGATGCGCGTGCGGGTGAAGATTCGCCATCGCCATGAGCCAGCCTGGGCGACCTTGCGCGTGGACGGGGAGGATTGCGTGCGTGCGGTCTTTGATGAGCCGCAGCGGGCGATTACGCCGGGGCAAGCCGCGGTCTTCTATGATGGCGACGAGGTGGCCGGCGGCGGATGGATAGTCTGACCCGCCTGTGCCGGCAGCGTTGCACGCTGGTAGAATCGTTGAACCAATGAGGTTTATCTTGTCCCCTGCGATGTGTGACCAATGAGATGTCCCTACTGCGGCTTCGCGCAGGACCGCGTGGTGGATTCGCGCGAGAGCAAAGAGGCGGACGCGATCCGGCGGCGGCGCGAGTGCGAGGGCTGCAACAAGCGCTTCACGACCTACGAGCGCATCGACGAGATCCCCTACATGGTTGTGAAGAAGGACGGGCGGCGGGAGAAGTTCGATAGGCAAAAGGTCCTCAGCGGGCTGCTCCACGCCTGCGAGAAGCGGCCCATCTCGGGCGCGGCACTGGAGCGGATTGTGGACGAGACCGAGGCGTATGTGGTCGATTCCGCGGAGCGCGAGCGCTCGACCAGCGCGGTGGGTGAGCTGATTATGACGCGGCTGAAGGAGATCGACACGGTGGCCTACATCCGCTTCGCCAGCGTCTACCGCGACTTCAAGGACGTGCGCGAGTTCAAGGCCGAGCTGGAAGAGCTGTTGGGCGGACGGGACGCGAAGAAGGCGAAGGGTCCGAAGGGCTAGGTTCGAGGACAGGTGAGGCGATATGAGCTTGCAGGTGTTGATGGTGATTCATTCACTGCCGCTGTGGTTTCTGGTCTTCGCGCTGTTTCTGCCGCGGATTGCGCTTTTCGTGCTGTGGCTGGAGACTCCGCTGACGCCGTTCCACCTGCATGGGATTGTGCCGCTGGTCTTCGCGATCCTGCTGCCACGCGTGCTGGTGCTGTACCTGATCTATATGGACCAGGGGATCAGCCTGTGGTTCATCATTCATCTGGTGGTCGCGCTGATGGTGTGGGGCGGGTCGGGCGGGTATGGCGCGCGGCGAAGAAGGCACAGGGAAGATTACTAGCGTTGGATAACGGAATGGCTGGGCGCACGTCTCTCGGAAGAGTACTTATCTGATTCCACGAGGACAATTCCATGATGCATCTGCGCTCTGTTGTTCGTGACCTGGCACTGCTGTGCCTGGCCGTTGCGGTTGGCTGGTGGTGGCGGGGCGCGGGGACGACCGTTCTGGCGCAGCGTTCGGGCTCGGACGCGAACCTGGCGTTTCAGTTCGTTGGGAGCGGTCCGCAGCAGTCGCTGGCAGTTATCAGTCCGGAGAGCCACACGCTGTATGTGTATCCGAGGGTGGGCGAAGGAAACTCGCACATCAGTTGCGAGTACAGCTTTACCATCAACAGGCCAGGTGCGGCGATAGAACGGCAAAACTGTCCGGTTGGGGACCAAGTGCCGCAGCGGTAAAGGCGGTATGGGCGGGGTGCCCGATTCGCAGCAGAATGCGCCGGGTCTGCGGTATTCTTAATAGATATGGAACGGCGACGAGTTGGAATCCTTGGGGCGACCGGAATGGTCGGCCAGCGCTTTATTCAGTTGCTCAACAACCACCCGTGGTTCGAGATCGCGTGGCTTGCGGCCAGCGAACGCAGCGAGGGCAAGACGTACGGCGAGGCCTGCCGGTGGAAGCTGGACACGCCGATGCCGGAGCGCATCGCGGCCATGCGGGTGATGCCCAACGTCCCCGAGGGCACGCCCGCCGGTGAGCTGCCCAAAATTATCTTTGCCGCGCTGGACGCGGATGTTGCGCGCGAGTTGGAGCCGAAGTTCGCCGCGGCGGGCTGCGCCGTGGTGTCGAACTCCAGCGCCTTCCGCATGGTGGAGGACGTGCCTCTGGTCGTCCCGGAGGTGAACGCCGACCATCTGGCGCTGATCGAGCGGCAGAGCTGGCGGCGGCCTTCAGCCAACGGTCAGCCTGGCGGGTACATCGTCACCAATCCCAACTGTAGCGCGATCGGCCTGGTGCTGGCGCTCAAGCCGCTGGAGGAGCGATTCGGCATCGAGGGCCTGTTTGTGACGACGATGCAGGCGGTGAGCGGCGCGGGCTATCCCGGCGTGGCGTCGCTGGACATTCTGGGCAATGTGGTGCCATTCATCAAAAATGAGGAAGAGAAGCTCGAGGAAGAGGTGGGCAAGCTGCTGGGGCGGCTTGTCGGCGGACGTGTGGAGCTGCTGGACGCGAAGGTGAGCGCGCACTGCAACCGCGTGGCGGTCGAGGACGGCCACACCGAGTGCGTGAGCATCAAGCTGCGCAGCAAGGCCACGCGCGAGCAGATTCTGGCGGCGTGGAGCGAGTTTGCGCCGCTGGCCGGGCAGAGGCTGCCCAGCGCGCCGGAGCAGCCGGTGGAGTATGACGCCAGTCCCGACCGGCCACAGCCGCGGCTGGATAGGATGCGCGGGCACGGCATGGCTTCGACCGTGGGACGGCTTCGCGAGTGCAACCTGCTGGACTGGAAGTTCGTCGTCCTCTCGCACAACACGATTCGCGGGGCGGCGGGCGCGGCGGTGTTGAACGCAGAGGTGCTGGCGCGCCTGGGCAAGCTGGAGATGAAGTCAGCGCGGCCCGACGCGGTGCCGGCATGAGCGCGGCACGCAAGGCGGAAGAGCGGGCGGGTGAGGCGCGGGCCACTCTCGTGGTGATGAAGTTTGGCGGGACCTCGGTGGAGGACGCGGCGGCGATCCTGCGCACCACGGCGATTGTGCGCGGACGGCGCGAGCGCGGGCTCTCGCCGGTGGTGGTGGTGTCCGCAATGGCCAAGGTGACCGACCAGTTGCTGGCCGCGGCTGCAGCTGCGGGACGCGGCGACAAGGCAGGCGCGCTGGCGATTGCGGCGCGGCTGCGCAACCGGCACATCGATACGGCTGCGGATTTACTGAGCGGGGAGCTGCTGCTGGAGGTGGATGCTGCAATCCGGCGCGGTTTCGATTCGCTGGACGATCTGCTGCGCGGAATTGCCGCGGTGGGCGAGCTGACGCCGCGGACCAGCGACAAGGTGGTTAGCTATGGCGAACGAATATCATCGCGCATGGTGGCGGCGGCGTTTGCGCAGCATGGACTGAACGGCGCGCATGTGGACGCACGGAAATGCATTATCACGGACGACCACTACGGCAAGGCTGCGCCACTGGAGGCCGCGATCGAGGCCAGGCTGACAGAACTGGTGCTGCCTCTGGTGGAGGCCGGGAAGACGCCGGTGATCGGCGGCTTCATCGGCGCGACGACCGACGGAATTACGACGACGCTGGGGCGCGGAGGCAGCGACTATACAGCCGCGCTGGTGGGCGGCGGGCTGTGCGCGGGCGCCATCGAGATCTGGACCGACGTCAACGGCATCATGACCACCGACCCGCGCATCTGCCCCGACGCGCTGCGGGTGAAGACGATCAGCTTCGAGGAGGCGGCGGAACTGGCCTACTTCGGCGCCAAGGTGCTGCATCCGGCGACGATTCTTCCAGCCGTCCAGAAGAGCATTCCGGTGTGGGTGCTGAACTCGCGCAACGCGACCAACGAGGGGACGAAGATCACGGCGATGGCGCCGCCCTGCGCCAGTCCGTTCAAGAGCATTGCGGCCAAGAAGAAGCTGACGATCATCGACATCGTGGCCAGCCGGATGTTGATGACGCATGGTTATCTGAAGTCCGTCTTCGACGTCTTCGACCGCTTCGAGTGCGCGATCGACATGGTCTCGACCAGCGAGGTGAGCATCTCGCTGACCGTGGAGTCGAACAACCGGCTGCCGGCCATCTGCGCGGAGCTGGGCAAGATCGCCGACGTGAAGTTTGAAGGCAACAAGGCCCTGATCTGCATGGTGGGCGAGGACATCCGCGGACAGAGCGGCATTGCAGGCCGCGTCTTCTCGGCCATCCGGCACATCAACGTGCGCATGATCTCGCAGGGCGCCAGCGAGATCAACATGAGCTTCATGATCGAGGAGTCGGACGTGGACGAGGCGCTGCGCTCGCTGCACGCGGAGTTCTTCGCCGATCCGGACCCGGCCGTCTTCGATACCGCGGCGCGTGCGGTTGCGGCCAAGGTCTGAGGACTACTTCTATGCGAATTCTGGTGCTGGGACAGGGCAAGACGGGCAAGCTGGTTGCGGAGGTTGCGGCCGAGCGTGGCCACGCCGTTCAGGGGTTAGATGTGCTGGAGAATGCAGGCGCTGCTGCGCTGACGCCTGCGTTTCTGGCGGGTTTCGATGTGGCGATCGACTTCACCACGCCGGAGGCTGTGGTGGAAAACATGCGCGCGTGCCTGGCCGCCGGGTCCAAGATCGTAGTCGGCACCACGGGCTGGTACGCCAAGCTGGCGGAGATGCGTGCGTTGGCGGAGAGCAGCCACGCCGCGCTGCTCTACGGGACCAACTACTCCATCGGCGTGCAGGTGATGCTCAGGCTGGCGCAGCAGATGGGGGCTTCGCTGGCCGGCGTGGGGTACAAGTTCTCCATCGTCGAGACACACCACGTCAGCAAGCTGGACAAGCCCTCGGGCACGGCGATCTCGATTGCGGAGATGGTGGAGCGCGGCGCGGGCAGCAAGATCGAGGTGCCCATCGAGTCCGTGCGCGAGGGCGACGCGAAGGGAATGCATGTGCTGGAGGCGGTGAGCGAGGCCGATCGCGTGGTGCTGACCCATGAGGCGTTCTCGCGGCGCGGGTTCGCCCTGGGTGCGGTGCGCGCGGCGGAGTGGCTCGCCTCGCGCACCGGATGCTACGACTTCAGGGACGTATATTCGGAGCTATAGCGCGTCTTCACTCACGGCTGCCGTAATTGCGCGGCATCGGCCTGCGTTGGATCAGTAGCGGGGACGGAAGGCGTTGCGCACCTGGTTGGCATCATGGCGGCGCGGGGGAGGCTGCGTATCGCCTGTAGCAGAGAGATTGAAGGGCGCGGAGGTGTCGGCGCCTTTGGGGTAGAGCACCACAAAGCGCCCCGGCCCTTCGCCGCTGGAGGCGGTGGGCAGGCCGGATTCGCTGAGCAGCATGTGCATCATGCGGCGCTCGCGGGAGTTCATCGGCGGGAAGGCGTGAGGCTCACCGGTCGAGCGGACGCGCTGGATGGCGGCGGAGGCCGACTCCTGCATCTGGCGGTCGCGGTTGACCTTGAACTGGTCGGCGTCGAAGGCGACGCGGTCTTGCTCGTGGGGTTCGAGGCGCAGGATCTTGGTTGCAATGTGCTCCAGCGCGTTCAGCAACTCGCCATTGCGGGAGGTGAGCAGAGGCGTGTCCGGGCCGGTGAACTCGACGTAGAGAGAGCGCGGCCCATCCTTTGCCGCACCCTCCGCAGACGGGGTTGAACTCTCCGCGCTCTCCGCGCTGTCCGTATTTCTCTGCTTTAAACTGCGCGCCTTCACACGAAAGCGCAGGCGAAGCCCGCTAGTCGTTGTGAAGGCCTGCAAAAACTTTGCAATTGTCTGCGCTGCCTGTGTTACGTCATCCATGGGAGAAGTTATCCGTACGAAAACTTATATCATTATTCGTTACCACGCGTCGCGTCCGATATCGGGAACGCTGTACTGGCGCGGCGCAGGAAGCCCTGGCATCGCTCCATTTCGCGCTCCGCCTACTTGCGTCCCTGGTTGCCCTTGCGGCGGGCGCGCTTGGCGGCCACCTCGCGCATCTCGCGGCCCAGCGAGGTGCGGTTCATCACTGCCTGCTGCGCGATGCCGATCAGGTTGCCCACCGACCAGTACAGCGCCAGCCCGGAGTAATAGGTCCAGGTGATGTACCCGGAGAAGAGCGGCATCATGAAGGCCATCATCTTCTGCTGCTGCGGATCGACCCCCGGCGAGGGCGTGTAGAACTGGACCAGGAACTGCGACAGCACCATGAAGATGGGCAGGATGTGATACGGGTCCGCGGCCTGCAGGTTGGGCAACCAGTACCAGTGCGCCAGACGCAACTCCACCACCCTGGGAAGCATGTAGAAGAACGCAATCATCAGCGGCATGGTGATCAGCTGGGGGATGCATCCGCCGAACATGTTGACGCCGTTGTCCTTCTGTAGTTGCATGATCTCGGCGTTCATCTCGCTGCGCTTGGGGTCGGTCACCTTGTACTTCTTGTAGCGCTCCTTGATGGCGTCCATCTGCGGCTGGATGCGCTGCATCTTCAGCGCGCTGTGCATGGTCTTGACCCGGAAGGGCAGGATGAGCAGGTTGATGAAGACGGTGAGGACGATGATTGCCCAGCCCCAGGAGCCGCTCCATCTGGCGGTGATGTGGGCGTGGATGGCCTGCAGCGACAGGAAGAGATACTTTGCGATGGGGCCCCAGAAGCCGAACTCGAGGTCCGGTTCCAGCGTGATGCGCGGATCGGCGGCATGGACGCTCTTCAGTACATTGATCGCCTTGGGCCCGACGAAGATGCGCGTCTCGATCGGCCCGCCGGCGTCGCCCAGGGCAGCGCCCAGAATGGGCATATCCATGACCTTCGTGGGAGGCGAGCCAGAGTCGAACATCCCCGAGCGTTTGATCTCCTTGGAGACATCGAGTGTGCCGTGCAGCGTGGCGATCGTCGCCGTCGCGGGCGACTCCGGCAGGAACACCGCCGCGAAGAACGGGTCGCTGACGCCCGCCCAGTCGAACGGCCCGTTCAGCGTCTCTCCGTCCGTGATCTTCTTCGGCGCGAGGTGCTCGGCGCTGCCGTTGCGATCGCTGTCGAACTGCGCGTTGTTGTAACCGCTGCCCCTGGGATCGTCGTTCTGGTCGCCAAAGCCGCCCGGCCAGCTCAACATCGCCTGCACCGGCACTGCGGCGCGCGTGACCGCAACATCAGCGTGCAGTAGATAGGTCTTCGCGTCGAAGGTAAAGGTCTTGGTCGCCTGCACGTCGCCGTTGGAGTACTTGAAGGTCAGGCTGGCCGGCGCGGCGAGCGAGCCCGTCGCCGATGGCACGAACAGCGCCTGGCTCAGCATCTCGCCGGTCGTTCCGTTCAAGGTGGAGAGAGTTCCCCCCGTGCTGTTGCCGCTGTCCCCATAGTTCTGGGTATAGGTCAACGTATTGGGTCCCGTCACCTTCACCACGAAGGTCCCGTCGTAGCTGCTGTCGGAGACTCCGCTGATGGCGACCGCGCGTCCGTTGAGGTCCGCGGGCAGATTTCCCGCGGCCATCAGAGTTACAACGGAACCGTTGCGCGATACCGACGCGATGGACGCCTTTGCGCCGTCGCCTGTGTATAGCGAGAGCGGATAGCCGAAGAGCTTTGCCGCCTGCTGGTTCACCAGATCGAGCGGATGGCCCTCCGCGTCCGTGTAAGGCCCCTTCAGTACCCAACTGGTGACCTGGGCGCCACGGTTGGAGAATGTGATGCGGTAGAGAGCGTTCTCGACCACCGTGGTGGACTCGGCGCTGGCCTGTACGCTAGGGGTAGCGGAACGGGCGGCGTGGGCCTGCTGCGGCGTGGGCGGCGTGGCCAGGGACGCAGGGGCTGCCGCTGGCGCGGGCTGCGAGGGCGTCTGCGTGGCGGCGATAGGGGGCGTCGAGGACGGCGGCGGCGTGCTCTTCGCCCGGTAAAGCTGGAGCCCGAGGACGACGGCCACAAAGACGACCATCATGGCCATCAGCGACCGGCCTTCTTGTCCGCCTTGTTGATTGGGGTTGCTGAACTCTGCCAAGCGAGGCTTCCTATCTGTGGGGTGCTGGAAGTTGCGGCCGTGGACTCCCAGCCTGTTCTCTATGGTAAATGGTCTGCGTCGGTTTGGTCTGCGGCCTTTTTGTCTGCGTCCGTTTGGATTGCACCGGACGGGTTGGCACCTGTCTGGACGTCGCCAGAGGAATCGGGTCGCGCTGCGCGGGGGAGCGCGGGCGAAATGCGCTCAGGCACGGGATCGAGGCCGCCCTTGCCCCAGGGATGGCAGCGCGCCAGCCTGCCGAGCGCCAGCCACGACCCGCGCAGCCACCCGAAGCGGCTGACCGCCGTGTAGGCGTACTCCGAGCAGGTTGGCAGGTACAGGCAGCGCGACGGGCTGATGGCGTGGAGCACCGGTGAGAGGAGCGACTTATACAGACGGAAGGCAAGGCGTACAGCGCGGCCGTTCCTCTCCTCTGCATTCGTTCCCATAGCGTTCCATCCATCTCATCGGGGTTAAGTCTTTGCTGGTTCGGTCTGCGCCGGGAGTTGTTTCTCGGCCGCCTTCTGGACTGCGCGGAAGACAGCGGCCACCTCGCGCTGGAGGGTTGCGAAGTCGAGATCGAGGACGCTCTGCCGGGGATGGAGCACCAGATCGACCGGGGCTTCGAGCAGAGGAAGCTGTTGCCGCACGGCCTCGCGCATTCTGCGTTTGATGCGGTTGCGGTTCACCGCATTGCCCATCGCCTTGCCGACCGTAAGCCCGACCCGCGCAGTGTCCGCGCTGACGCCGCGCACTGAAGTACCATCCGGGCCGAGTGCGGGCCGCAGCGCAAAGAAGTAGCTCATTTGTTTGGCGAACTGCTTGCGGCTGGCCTGGTAGACGCGCTGGTAGTCGGCGTGCCTGCGCAGTCGGCTGGCGGGCCAGTCGATCTTCGGTTCGGTTGGATTTGAACGGGTCATCTCAGTCACGCTGCGGTTTGCGTTGCGTTGGCAGGCATTGCCGGACGACCCCATGGACCGCGCGGAAAACGGGCCCTGTGCAGGACTGGCCTAGTCGCGGAAGCCGGCGCTGACGGCGATCTTGTGCCGTCCCTTGGCCCGCCGGCGGCTCAGCACGGCTGCGCCCGCCTTGGTCTTCATGCGGGTCAGGAACCCGTGGGTCTTGGCGCGGTGGCGGCGGTTCGGTTGGAAGGTACGCTTCGGCATTGGGTTCGGCTCCTGCTCAATCTTGTTGAAAGCTGCAACGGCAACAGTCTTTCAGTATACCGGGGTTTCGAGGCGACTGCAAAAAGTGGCTGGAGGGCGCCATGGAGAAGAGTTGATTTGGGCGCAGGGAGACCCAATTCGAGACGGCGGAGAGCATTCTTCACAAGGAATGGTGCAACAAAATTTTTATCTCTCGATCGCTTGAATCAGGCCCGGTTTTCCGTGCTACTATCAAACCCGCTTCCCAAAGTCGATTTTTACTTATTCGTAGATCGCACTTTGGCTGGCATGGTTGTTTCTCTTCGCGACGGTGTTTTCGGGCCGGCGCGGAGACCTCCAGCAAACAGCGTTCCTCTCACCTCGCCATTTCCGGCGGTGCAGGAGTTCTGTTGCCGTTACAGTCGTTTCCGCAGTTCTGATCTTCGGGTTGGTTTGTTGGTTTAGATCAAAAATACTTGGAGCAAATCCAAGAAGGAATTGAAAGCATGTCATTCGTTCCCACAGCAACAGCTGTACTGAATCAATGGGTCCGCATCCTCGCCGCGCTGGAGAAGAAGATCAACCGCCAGTCGTATGAGACGTGGCTGAAGCCCACGCGGTTCTCCCACATCGCTGGCAAGACGCTCTATGTGCGCATCCCTTCGGCCGAGTTCCAGCACCTGGGAGAGAAGTATGCCGACCTGATCCAGGAGGCCATCGACAACCTGGCGCTGGACATCGACTCGGTTGTCTTCACCACTCCGGCGCAGGATCCCAGCGCGCCGCGCGTGCGCGAGGACGGCGGGTTCGCGCCCGTCTCCAGCCACAACTCCAACGCGCCGCACTCGCGCCGGACATACGGCGCGACCGCACCCATGCCCGAGCAGTCGCGCTTCGACTGGAGCACCGCATCGCAGCTCAACCCGCGCTACCAGTTCGACGCCTTCGTCATCGGCAGCGGCAACCAGTTCGCCATGGCCGCGGCGCAGGCCGTCGCGGAGCGCCCGTCCAAGGCCTACAACCCGCTCTTCATCTACGGCGGCGTCGGCATGGGAAAGACCCACTTGATGCATGCCATCGGCCACGACGTGAAGCGCCGCCAGCCGCAGGCCTCCATCTGCTACGTCTCGGGCGAGAAGTTCACCAACGAGATGATCAACTCCGTGCGCTACGACAAGATGACCAGCTTCCGCGACAAGTTCCGCAACGTGGACGTTCTGCTCATCGACGACATCCAGTTCCTGGCCGGCAAGGAGCGCACCCAGGAGGAGTTNNCACGAGAGCATGAAGCAGATCGTCATCGCCAGCGACCGGCCGCCCAAGGAGCTGGCAGACTTCGAAGACCGCCTGCGCTCGCGCTTCGAGTGGGGCCTGATCGCAGACATTCAGCCGCCCGATCTCGAGACCAAGGTCGCCATCCTTCAGAAAAAAGCCGAGTCCGAGCAGACCCACCTTCCCACCGAGGTTGCGCTCTTCATCGCGTCCAACGTGCGCACCAACGTGCGCGAGTTGGAGGGCGCGCTGGTGCGGCTCATCGCCTGGTGCTCCATGCATGGCGTGGAGATCACGCTCGCCGTCACCCAGCAGTGCCTCAAGCAGTTCATCGACACCCAGGTGCGCAAGATCACCATCGAGGCCATCCAGCGCGCCGTGGCCGAGCAGTTCGGAATGCGCGTCGCCGAGTTGAAGCAGAAGAACAACTCGCGCCAGATCGTGGTGCCGCGCCAGATCGCCATGTATCTGGCCAAGCAGCTCACCGAGGCGTCGCTGCCCGAGATCGGCCGCCAGTTCGGTGGCAAGCACCACACCACCGTGATGCACTCCATCAGCAAGATCGACGAACACCGCCGCACCGACAAGGACCTCAACCGCACCGTCAACAAACTGATGGAGACGCTCAGCTAGAGCTCACGACAACTCTCCCGGATGAGAAAATGCCGCAGACCGCAGATGCGATCTGCGGCATTTCATCTTCCGCAGACAGAGCTTTGCTAGGATGGACTCCTGATCTCAGCGACGAGGGCTCCGCTCCCATGACTTACCAGAAGATCCGCAAGGCAGTCTTTCCCGCAGCCGGCATGGGCACGCGTTTCTTGCCCGCGACCAAGTCCATCCCCAAAGAGATGTTGTGCCTGGTGGACAAGCCTCTGATCCAGTACGGCGTGGAGGAGGCGGTGGCGGCGGGCTGCACCGAGATCATCATCGTCACCGGGCGCGACAAGGCCGCCATGGAGGACCACTTCGACTCCAGTCCGGAACTGGAGGCGGTGCTTGCGGCCAAGGGCAAACAGTCGTTGCTGGACGCGGTGCGGTCGGTCTCCAAGCTGGCCAAGATCGTCTACACCCGGCAGGCCGAGCCGCTGGGCCTGGGCCACGCCATCCTGATGGCAAAAGAACTGGTGGGCGACGAGCCCTTCTGCGTGCTTCTGCCCGACGACATCGTGGACGCGCGCGTTCCCTGCATGAAGCAGATGGTCGAGGCGTTCGAGGAAACGCAGGCGAGCATTCTGGCATCGGAGGTCATCGAGGGGCCGGCGATCTCCAACTACGGCTGCCTCGACTGCACGCCGGATGCGCGCGACCCACGGCTGCTGGAGATCAGGAACCTGGTGGAGAAGCCGAAGTTCGAGGACGCGCCGTCGGCGAACGCCATTATTGGGCGGTACATCCTGACGCCGCGCATCTTCCAGATGATCGAGGGCGTAAAGCCGGGAGCGGGCGGAGAGCTGCAGTTGACCGACGCCATCAAGGCGCTGCTCCAGTTCGAGAAGGTCTACGGCTTCCGCTACGAGGGCAAGCGCCACGACGCGGGCGACAAGCTGGGCTTCCTGAAGGCGACCGTCGAGCTGGCGCTCAAGCGCGAGGACCTGGGGCCGGGGTTCCGCGAGTGGCTGAAGAGCGTTCCGCTATAAGTGCATGGTCTGATGGCAGACGGGAACCTTCCACCAGCTTTTCAGCATCTCACTTCCAGAGTCGATGTATGACGAATTCCGCATGACTTCTGGAGATAAAATGGCAACCAAGAACGCAAGTGTATCCACTGCATCCATCACCCGCAAGCAGCTTATCGATCTGCTGAACGAAGACCTGGCACGCGAGTTCCAGGCGATCATCGGCTATGTCAACTATTCGCAGGTGCTGAAGGGCGCGGCCTATATGAATATCGCCGCCGAACTGGCTGTCCACGCCGGCGAGGAGCTGGCCCACGCCATCATTCTCTCCAACCAGATCGACTATCTGGGCGGGATGCCGACGACGGTTCCCAAGCCAGTGAAAACTTCGCAGAAGGCCGAGGAGATGTTGCGCTTCGACCTGGACAATGAGAACACGACGATTCGCAACTATCGCCGCCGGGTGAAGCAGTGCGACGAGCTGGGCGAGTTCGCCACAGCGGAGCACATTCGCGAGATTCTGATGCAGGAGCAGGACCACCAGATCGCGCTGGCCACTGCGCTTGGCGTCGATGTGCCGGACGTAGGCATCGCGGACTAATCGGCTCTGTTTACTGGGTTGAGCCGGTGAGGAATGTCTGTTCGGCGCGCGCGCCAATGACGCGGTAGAGTGCGAACTGGCGGGAGTTCTGGGCACGCAGCTCGATGAGCAGGCTGGCGCGGTTGGAGGCTTCGGCGTCGACTGCGTCGACCAGCCTCATGCGCGGCGCGCGGTCGAGATGAGCGGCGTCGGTGACGCTCTTGATTGCAAGCTGCGGCTCGCCATTCATATCAACCTGCGCCACCAGAGTGACAAATCGCACCGTTGAACCAGGCCCATCCGTGTGCGCCGTGTAGACATAAGTCGCCGCGCCACCGTAGCTCAGCGTGTAGCCCTTCAACTGCTCGTCGAGTAGCGGCTCGGGTGCGGGCGCAGGCGGCGGTGGCGTTTCCTGGACCACAGTGCGGCGGAGCTTGCTGTTGATGCGGCGCGTGTCTGGCGGCAGAGGCTTGGCGGCGGCCTTGGGGGGCGCGTTGGCCGTCTCGTAGGCGGCAAGCTGCGCGCGCGCGGCGGTCTGCAACTTGGCAAGAATGGCCTGGTGTTCGGCCTCATCTTCCCACGCCCGCGAAAAATCGTGCGACGGGCGGTTTGCGGCGTCCGATACGGCGACCATCTGATGCAGGTCCTGGTCGGCGGGAAGGCCGGCGAGCTTGGGAATGTCCGCGTCGGTGAGCGCGCTGATGGGCTTGCCACGGTGCAGCAGAGGGCGGCTTGGATCGTCGTTCAGCGAGGCGACTGCGGAGTTAGCATCCGGCTGTTCGGCGGTGTTCTTGGCGGCGTCCTGCGGGCTGTGGCGGCGCAGGGTGGGGCGGTCGGGGTCGTTGGCGGGCGTGTCTCTTGTGTCGCCGGAGCTGCTGGAGGCGCTCTGGTCTGCGCTGCCGGTTGTGCGGTGCAGGGTTGGACGGTCGGGATCGGCTGCGGGAGTGCCGGTGGAGGATGCGGGAGCGCCGGAGGTGGGGGTTGCCGCGTCGCCGGAGCCGGGTGGGGCGGAGCGCGCGGAGAAGTGGGGGCGGTCGTCATCGTCATCGAGGCCGTTGATGACACCGAGCGTCTTGGAGGGCTTCAGGGTTGAGACCTTAGGCGGGGCCGGTGGGACAAACTTGCCGTAACCGAACCATCCGTCATCGTAGGGTGTGGCTGCAGCGCCGGAGGCGACCATGTGGCGCGCGAAGGCGAGGTCGAGCGTGCCCAGCGCAATGCCGGCCTGGTCCAGCTCATAGACGTTGCCGGAGGTGAGCGCGAACGGCACGGGGCGCGCAAGATAGACTGCGGCATCTTCAAATTTGCCGTCGATGAACAGCGAGACGGGGATGAGGCGGCTGGCGGCGGCCTTGGCCATCTCGCCCGTCCACTCGTAGACGCCGACGGCGCGGACGACGTTCTCCGCTGCGGCGACCTTGTGGGTCTGCGCGCGCAGGGGAGCGTTGAGAGACGCAATCGGGAGGGCGCAGAGCAGCAGCGCGCCCAGTGCTCGGGTGAGGGGATGCGGACCGCGCTCGGTGCGAGGCTGGTTCATGCTCTCCTTCCTGCTCTCAGTTAGACGCGATAGGAATGTGTGGCGTCTCATCCCAGAGTATCTTGAGCGAACCGCCGCGCGCTCGGCTAACATCTACGAAGTGAGTACAACGTCAACCTCCGGCAATGGCGCACCGCTCGGCACCGGCGCAGCGCCAGGCGCACCGCCGATTCTGCGCGTCGAGGACCTGTCGATTGGATTTGGCGGTCGCGATGTGGTGCACGGGATCGGGTTCGAGATCGCCGCGGGCCAGACGCTGGGCGTGGTGGGCGAGTCGGGGTCGGGCAAGTCGGTGACCGCGCTGGCGGTTCTGCGGTTGCTGCCGGCCGAGACGAGCGTCACGGGCAGGATTCTGTTCTCGACAAGTGCAGCGGCAACGACAGTCGATCTGCTGGCGCTGCCCGAGCGCGAGATGCGGCTGCGGCGCGGCAGCGACGTGGCGATGGTGTTTCAGGAGCCGATGACCGCGCTGAACCCGGTGATGAGGGTGGGGGCGCAGATCGCCGAGGCGGTGCGCGCGCACCAGCCGGGGCTCTCGTCGCGGGAGGTGGAGCGGCTGGTGCTGGACGCGATGCGCGAGGTGGCGCTGCCGGAGCCGGAGCGGCGTGCGCGCGACTACCCGCACCAGTTCTCCGGTGGGCAGATGCAGCGAATTCTGATTGCGATGGCGATTGTGAACCGCCCGCGGCTGTTGATTGCGGACGAGCCGACGACGGCGCTCGATGTCACCGTGCAGGCGCAGATTCTGGCGTTGCTGAAGGAGTTGCGCCAGAAGCATGGGCTCTCCATGCTGTTCATCTCGCACGATCTTGCGGTGGTGGCCGAGGCGTGCGACCAGCCCGGCGATCGCATCGCAGTGATGCAGCACGGGTGCATTGTGGAGCAGGCGGGCACAGAGGAACTATTCGCCAGGCCACAGCACGCGTACACGCGGCGGCTGCTGGCGTCGGCACCGACCATGACGAGCGACCGGACACGCCCGCTGGCGTGGCTGGCGACGGAAGCCTGAGCACTGGGTTCTGAAAGCTGTGGCCATTGCGATAAACTGAAAATTCGTGCGTTATTGCACGAACTGAGTTCCTCTATGCGTGCCCTGATCCTCTCCGACATCCACGGAAACCTGGAGGCCCTGACCGCGGTGCTGAATGCCGCCGGTCAGTGGGACGCGCTGTGGAACCTGGGCGATATGGTGGGCTACGGCGCGAGTCCGAACCAGGTGCTGCAGGTGGTGCGTCCGCTGGCGACGCTGACAGTGCGCGGCAACCACGACCGCGTCTGCTGTGGGCTGACTTCGACGCGGAACTTCAATCCTACCGCGCGGGCGGCGGCGAAGTGGACGATGGAAGAGCTGAGCGCGGAGAACCTGGAGTGGCTGCGCGCTCTGCCGCAGGGGCCGCTGGAGCCGGAGTGGAAGACTCCGAATGAGGCGCGCGTGGCCCTGGCGCACGGATCGCCGCTGAACGAAGACCAGTACATCCAGAACATGAGGGACGCGTGGGCCCCGCTGCGGCAGATGACCACGGCGATCACGTTTGTCGGGCACACCCATATCCAGGGCGGCTTCGCGCAGAAGGAGCACGACTGGCACGAGCTGCGGCCACGCTACGCGAGCCGCGCGGGCAGCGAGATGTGGACGCTGGCGATTGCTCCGGGCATGCGCTGCCTGATCAATCCGGGCGCGGTGGGACAGCCGCGAGACTTCGACTGGCGGGCGGCGTTTGCCCTCTACGACAGCGAGGCGAATGAGGTGGTCTACCACCGCGTGCCGTACGACGTGGCCAGGGCGCAGGCGCGGATACGGAAGGCAAAGCTGCCGGAGCGGCTGGCGGCGCGGCTGCGCGAGGGGCGCTGACGCTACCGGAGTGCTCTGGGTTGAGGTGCGTGATTCGGCCTGAATCTGTGGCATCGCATCCCACCCATTCCGCAAAATGCGCGGAATGGATGGGGCAACCGGCTGATAGTATCGAATCAGGAGGTACTCGCCATGCCGCAGGCATCCACACTGCAGGTCAAGCTCTCCGTAAAATCTGTCGAATATCTCAAGAAGAAGGTCGCCAGCGGTGAGTTCGCTAGCGAAAGCGACGCGCTCGATGACATGGTTGCTGCGCGCCGGGATGAGGACGCAGAGCTGGAACAGTGGCTCAAAGAGGTCGGGGTCCCCATCTACGAGCGGATGAAGGCCGATCCCTCAAGCGCGATTCCGATCGAGCAGGTGGAGCAGCACCTCGAGGAGAGACGCAGGCGGAGACACGAGAGTGCCGCATGAGCCTTGGCGTCGCGTTTTCTCCCGAGGCACAAGCACATCTCGATGAGTTGGGAGACTACATCGCAGAGGCCTCTGGTTCGCAGGTCACCGCGGAACGCTACATTCGCAGACTGGTCAAGGCTTGCCTTTCCCTTGGCAGATCGCCCTACCGAGGGACACGGCGCGACGATCTGGGCGCAGGCTTGAGAACCACCGGATTTGAACGACGTGTGACAATTCTCTTCGCCGTGCTGGAAGAACAGGTCTGGATCGTCGGTGTCTTTTACGGGGGACGGCAGTTCGAGATTGAGCCCTAATGGATTGAGCCTTGATTGCTAGTCGCGCTGCTCTTCCAGCGTGGAGGCGAGCGATTCCCACTCGGTCAGCAGTGCGGCGCGCTGGGTGCGGAGTGTTTCGAGCGACGCGGCGGTGCGCTGCGACTCTTCGGCGGAGACGTAGTGGCCGAGACTCTCCTCGGCGGCGGCGATGCGCGAGTCGATGGCAGCGAGTTCCTGTTCGATGGCTGCGACGCGGTCTTCCAGCTTCTTCAGCTTGATTGGGTTGAGGCGCTTGATGGGGGTAGGTGGTGGCGCGGTTAGTTGCGGCTCTTCGTGCGAAATGCGGGGATCCTTCGCTTCGCTCAGGATGACAGACGAAGGGGGGGTGGGCTTGAGGCTGGTGGCGAGGGAGGCGGCGACTTTTTCCGGGCCGCCGGACTTGCGCCAGAGGTAGTCCTCGTAGTTGCCGGGATAGATGTGGACGCGATGGTCTTCCACCTCGAAAACGCGGGTGGCCAGGCCGTCGATGAAGTAGCGGTCGTGGCTGACGAACAGCACCGTGCCGGTAAAGTTGGCGATGGCTTCCAGCAATACATCTTTCGCGCGCAGGTCGAGGTGGTTTGTAGGCTCGTCGAGCAGCAGCATGTTCGCCGGCGACACCAGCATCTTGGCCATGGCGTAGCGGTTGCGCTCGCCGCCGGAGAGGACGCCCAGCGGCTTGAAGACGTCGTCGCCGGAGAACATGAAGCAGCCCAGCAGCGAGCGCAGCTCGACGACCGGGACCTTGGGTGCAATGCCGCTGATGTCGTCCAGCATAATTGCGGCGGGGTCGAGTACCTTGTACTGGTCCTGCGCGAAATAATCCGCCAGGACGTTGTGGCCGAGTCGCACCTTGCCGCTGGTCGGCGGCTCCAGGCCACTGAGCAGGCGGATGAGCGTGGATTTACCCGCGCCATTGGCGCCGACCAGGGCGATGCGGTCGCCGCGGTCGATCTGGAAACTCACGTCCTTAAGGACGTGATTCACTCCGGCCGGTCCGCCATCGACGGGCGGCAGCGGGTAATCCTTCGACAGATGCGAGACCTCGATCACGGTGCGGCCGGAGGCGGGCGGCTGCGGAATGGTGAAGTGGATCGTCGCCTCCTCCTCGGGCACCTCGATGCGCTCGATCTTCTCCAGCTCCTTGATGCGCGACTGCACCTGCTTGGCCTTGGTGGCCTGGTAGCGGAATCGGTTGATGAAGGCCTCCAGCGCGTCGATGCGGTCGCGCTGGTTCTTGTAGGCGGACATCAACTGGGTGCGCCGCTCCTCCTTCTGCGTCAAGTATTTTTCGTAGTTGCCGTGGTAGGTGTGCAGGCGCTTGTTCCATATCTCGATCGTCTTGTTCACAGTGACATCGAGGAAGTAGCGGTCGTGGGAGACGAGAATGTATGCGTTGGGATAGTCGTGAAGATAATTCTCCAGCCAGTTGCGCGACTCCAGGTCGAGGTGATTGGTGGGCTCGTCCAGCAGCAGCAGGCTTGGCTTTTGCAGCAGCAGCTTGGCCAGGGAGATGCGCATCTGCCAGCCGCCGGAGAACTCCTCGGTGGGGCGCTCCCAGTCCTGCCTGGCGAATCCGAGGCCGCCCAGCACGGCCCCAACCTGCGAATCCAGCGTGTAGATGTCGTGTACATGGAGGTGGTCCGCGATGTCGGAGTAGCGGTCGGCGGCGGCGCGGTACTCGCGCGATTTGGGATCGGCGGTGGAGAGCGTGTGGGTGATCTCTTCGGCCTCGCGCTCCAACGCGTGGAGATGGTCGAAGACGGAGAGGCACTCGGCAAATACGGTCTTGCCGCTGAGGGCGAGGCCGTCCTGCGGCAGATAGCCGATGGTGCTTCCCTTGACGCGCGTCAGTTCACCGTAGTCCAGGGTCTCCAGGTCGGCGAGGACTTTGAGCAGCGTGGATTTGCCGGTGCCGTTGCCGCCGACCAGGCCGGTGCGCTCGTCCGGCGTGATCAGCCAGTTGGCGTCTTCAAAGAGGAGTTTGGGGCCGAATCGCTTGCCGGCTGCGGAGAGTTGAAGCATCAGTTTCTATTTTCTCATTTCAAGCTCGCAAAGCAGGATGGAGCACATGAGAAACGGCGTGGAGTAGAAACCGGCAACTGGCTCTGCTACTGTCAACTGGAGAGCCTGATGCCTTTCGACGCACACGTACCTTCCGATGGTTTAGCCGCGCCGCCCAGCGCGCCGCCACTGCCAAATGCGGAATCTCTGCCCCCACAGGCCGCGGCAGGGCCGGAGCCGAGCGCCATTGCGCCCATCTGGCTGCAACGCACGTCGCTGTTTGTGCTGGTGCTGTTCTGTGTCTACCTGGGCGTGCTGGTGATGGTTCTGCCCTGGTGGACGAAGGTCTGGGACCATAACCTTTTCATCCAGTCGCATCCTGCCCTGGCTGCGGTGCTGCGCAACGGGGCGGTGCGCGGGCTGATCTCGGGGCTGGGACTGCTGGATATATGGATCGGCGTCTCGGAGGCGATACACTACCGCGACCACCGTTGAGTGAGAGCACTCGCTGTGCGGAAGATGCCGCAGCGCTTTGCGCAGGAGGAGACGAAGACACGATGCAACGAAAAAATCCTGAGCCGCTTGCCGCCGCGCCGCTGGCCTACGAAAACCCGGAGTTTCTGAACTCGCCCGACGGCAGGATACTGCGCATCGTGTCCGAGTACTACGAGCCGATGACGCGCTTCCGCCGCGAACGCATCCAGGACACGGTGGTCTTCTTCGGCTCGGCGCGCTTCCGCGCGCTCGACGTGGCAAGCCATGAGCTGGAGCTGCTGGAGAACACCGGCTCCACGACGCCCGCGCCCGCTGCCGAGCAGCCCGCGCGTCCCGACGAGGTGCAACGCGGCGAGGTCTCGGAGCAGAAGCTGCGCCTGGCCGAGGCTGCCGTCGAGATGTCGCGCTACTACGAGGACGCGCGCACGCTCTCCGGGCTGGTGTCGCGCTGGGCGATGACGCTGCCCGGCCGCCGGCGGCGTTATGTAATTACCTCGGGCGGCGGCCCGGGGATCATGGAGGCGGCCAACCGCGGAGCATACGAGGTCGGCGCCAAGACCATCGGCCTCAACATCAAGCTGCCCTTCGAGCAGATGCCCAACCCCTACATCACCCCCGACCTCAACTTCGAGTTCCACTACTTCTTCATGCGCAAGTTCTGGTTCGCGTACCTGGCCAAGGCGCTGGTTGTCTTTCCCGGTGGATTCGGCACGCTGGACGAGATGTTCGAACTGCTGACCCTGGCGCAGACGCATAAGCTGGCCAAGAAGATCACCGTCGTCATCTACGGATCGAGCTACTGGAAGAGTGTGATCAACCTGGATGTCTTCGCCCAGAAGGGCGCCATCGCGAGGAAAGACCTCGATCTCTTCCAGTTCGCCGACACACCCGAGGAGGCGTTCGCGCTGTTGAAGGCGGGCCTGACCGTCGACCTGGAGCACGAGGCCGCCTTCGATCGCGAACACGCGCTGCCGGGCGTCGGCGTGCCGGAGACTCCCGCGCCCAGCGCCCAGGAACTCCTCGGCCCGGACATCGCCAAAACTCGCTAGTTTTTTCAGCTTCTCTTTCGCAGAATCATGCAGGATGGGGCCCCCGGCGCGTTTGAGCTTATGTGCCACTCCATCCCAGTGCCCAATTTGGTACAGCTTCGCGCACAATTCTCGGTGCAGTCATCTTCCCGTCACATGACTTCAGGAGACTGGAGGTGCAGGGAGTTGACCGAAAGCCGGAGTGACGACCATGATTCAGAGCGTCTCCTACCTATGGCGCGAGCCGCGAGCCGCCGACGGATTCACCGCTGGGGTCTCGCTGCATAGCCACACTAACCAGTCGAAGGAGACGCTCGACTTCATCGCCGAGCTCTCCACCGACTGGGGCGTGCTACAGCCGCTGATGCGCTGGGCCGAGCGGCGCTGCCAGCGAACCACCGGCATCCAGCCGGACTACGCGCGTAGCTACTGGACTCCGCCGCTCACCCCGCGCCTCGCCTTCGACCTGGAGCGCCAGCAGATTGAAGAGAAGCTGCAACTGCCGGCGATGGTCTCGCTCACCGACCACGACGACATCCAGGCGCCGATGCTGTTGCGCTCGCTCGCGTCGGCGCGGCAGATTCCCGTCTCGCTGGAGTGGACGGTGCCGTATTGTTCCTACGCGGCGCAGTCGGCCCTCCATCTGGGCATTCACAACCTGCCCAGCGCCACCGGAGCGGAGTGGATGCGGCGCATGGAGGCGTTCACCGCCATCCCGGTGACCGAGCGGCCGGCAAAGCTGCTGACCGAGATGCTCGCCGAGCTGGATGAGCTGCCCGACGTGCTGATTGTCTTCAACCATCCGCTGTGGGACCTCTATCGCATCGGCCAGGAGCGGCACCGCTTTCTGGTTAACGATTTTCTCGCGGTATACGGACAGTTCTGCCACGCCGTCGAGTTGAACGGCCTGCGCAACTGGGACGAGAACCGCGAGGCGGCGACGCTGGCCCGCCAGTGGAACCAGGTGCTGCTCAGCGGAGGCGACCGGCATGGCGTGGAGCCCAACGCCAACCTCAACCTGACGCGCGCAGCCAGCTTCACCGAGTTTGTGCACGAGGTGCGGCGCGAGCGGCAGAGCCATGTGCTCTTTATGCCGCAGTACGCCGAGCCGTGGAAGCACCGCATCCTCAACTCGACGCTGGCCGCCATCCGCAACTACCCCGACTTCCCCGAGGGCTCGCGGCGCTGGGACGATCGCGTCTTCCACCCCGACGCGGAGGGGAAACCGCGACAGCTCTCTGAGCTTTGGCGCGGAGGCCGCGCGCCGGTTTACCTGAGCGCGTTGCTCGCGTTTGTGCGCTTGCTTGGCGCCGCGCCGCTCTCCAGCGGCCTGCGCCTCGCCTGGAACGACGCCAGCGCCATGCGCACCGCCCTCGCCGAGCGCAAGGCATAGAGCGCATCAAACTGCTTACTTCGGCGCGGGAGATGGATTCGCAGGCGGGGCTTCGCTCTCCGCCCAGTAGCCGTTGCGCGCAGCAATCGTCAGCCCCGGATACTCCGGTGCGCGCAGCTCGATCGCATGAAAGCCCGCGTGCGGTGCCTGCGGCTGAAAGCTCAGCACATAGCGATTGGGAATGTGGTTGGAGATGGTCTGCAGGTTGCGTTCCAGGCTCTTCTGGTTGCCCAGCTTGAAGTACTCGCCGCCGGTCAGCCGCGCCACTGTCTCTGGAATGTTCTTCTGCAGCGCGGCGATGAAGGCGATGGCGGCAGCCCTGGCCAGTGCCAGTGGAGGCACCAGCAGTTCCAGACAGCCGTACGCCTGTTCGGCGGGATTCTCCTTGAGGTTGACGTTGGGATCGTTGGGATCGCGGCTCATGCATCCGTGGGCCGGGCCGGGGGTTGGGTCGGCGAGGGCCTTGGCGGAACCGTTCACCAACTCGTCCCTGCTGCTGGAGAATCCAAAGCTGTAGATCACGGTATTGGTGTCGCTGATCTCGCGCAGCGCCTCGTCCAACCGCAGCTTGCTGCCGTGGTCGTTCGTCTCGCTGACCAGCAGAATGGCGCGGCGGTACTCGGCGGGCTGCTTGCGCAGCAGGTCGACCGCGAAGCCAATGCTGTCCAGAATCGCCGCCCCATTGTCTCCGCTGTCGTCGGCGATGAGCTCCTGAATCGCGTGCTCTGCCGCATTCGTATTCGGCGTAAAGTCCTCGACCAGCACCGGCGAGCTGTCGAAGCCGACCACGGCAATCTTGTGCGGAACACCGCCCACCACCGCGCCGAGCATCGAGGTCAGCGCGCGGTACTTGTCCAGCTTGCTGGCGCCCGTGCCTCCGCCCTCCAGGACGACGACCAGCGCCAGCGGCTCGCCGCCGGTGTCCTGTTCCAGGGTCAGCTTCTGCGGAACGCCGTCGTCGGTGAGAACAAAGTCGTCGGCCTTCAGCGTGAAGACGAGCGCGTGCGCCTTGTTGCGGACGAGCGCGGGAACAAGAACCAGAGTGGAGCGCGCGGTGAGCGTGGACGCCTGCGCGGCGCTGGCAGCCGGCGGCGCGAGTGCAGCCCGCGCCGGGCCCTGCGCAAGTCCAAGGGTCGCCTGGGTCGCCCAGGGAGTTGCCCAGAGAATGCAGGTGAGCGCGAGTGCGGCGTGGCGCCTCATGGTTCGGTCCCTCAAAACCAGTGTACCGGGATCGATTGCAGCGACATCGTTCTCCATCGTCGGCTAAGGAATCTCTGAATAAGCCTCCGTTTTGAAAGGGCGGGACTTTAGAACTTATCCGTAAATA
>PLOU01000008.1 GCA_003142235.1 Granulicella sp. | reverse complement strand
TTCGACCTGGAAGCCTACACCGCGGCCCGCGCCGACGCCCTCATCTTTTTACGAAATGCGGCGGCCATTGCAACCAAAGGTGACCCCGACCACTCCGCGCTCTTCAAGATGACCGAGACCTACCGCGCCGGGGCCGACGGCCAGACCAAGACCACCGCCCTGCTCCGCGCCCTCGCGCTCCTGCTCGAAGACCTTCTCCTGATCGACTCCGGCACGCCCGAGCTTTTGCGCAACACCGACCTCCGCGCCGAGCTGGAGCGCCTGGCCGCCGCCCTCCCCTTCGCCTGGATCGAGTCGGCCAGCCACGCCCTCGACCAGGTCCACTCCGGCCTGCGCCGCAACCTCCTCCGCTCCCTCTCCCTCGACGCCTTCGCCGCCCAGCTCACCACGCCGGAGACCTTTGCATGAGACCGCAAGTCCGCAAACGAACCCATAATGATGGTTGTCTGGCGTACAGGATTGCACGATGACCGGCAGACCTCCGCAAGAAGAGACCACGGACGCCCTCCAGATGCGGCAACTCCTCTGCACCTTCCGTGCGACCCACATCAAGCAGCACCTCCAGGTAGGAGAAGATTGCTGGGAGCACATCGTCGGCGGCTCCGGCAGTCAAACCATCTTCATCGTCGGAGGTGGTGGCAGCGGAGTCGAGTCCATGTTTTCGATCAACGCCGCATTGGAATCCTGCGCACAGGTCATCTCCTTCTGCATTCCCACCAGCGCGGCAACCCCCGATCGCGTGACTGACGGGATTCTGGCGATCATGGACTCACTGCAGCTTCGCCACGCAGTCTTCCTCGGCCACTCGCTGGGCGGCCTCATCATTCAGTCCTTCGCCGTGCGCCATCCACAGCGAATCGCCGGCCTGGTGCTGGCCAACACCGGCTTTTATCTGGGAGTGCGCGCCTGGGCGTTGCCCGCCTTCGTCGCGCTGATGGCCCGCCTGCCCCAGGCTCTGCTCCGGCGGATGGGCGGTTCGCAGATGGACCGCCTGCTCAAGCCCGTTCCGGCAGCCAGTTTCTGGCAACAGTTCTATCGGAACGAACTGACCGAACCCGACGCGGGTGCGCGATTGAAACACCAGGGAATCCTGATGCTGAATCTCATTCGCTTCTTCCGCGTCCACCCAATCTCACCCGCCCTCCCGTGGACCCAATCTCTTCCGGTCGCGATCATCGCCTCCCAGGACGACCGCGGATTTACGCCGCGTGAGACGGCCTACCTGGGCAGCCTCTACCAGCAATCGGAGACGACCGTGCTTCCCGTGGGCACCGGCCATCTGAGCTTCCTCACACGCCCGGATGACTATGTCAGGCTGGTTCAACAGCTCATCGTCCGGGCCTCAACCCAACCGAGCGGCTCTTCCAACGCATCCAGCGTGTGACTGAAGTCCGTCCCCGCCAATCCGCGCGCCTACTTCTCCCGCGCCGCTTTCTCCAGCCGGTCCCGCAGCGCATCCCTCAGCCCGCCTATCGCTGGCAGCGGACACACGATAGCCTTCACCCCGCGCGCATCCAGCGTTCGCAGTCCAGCGAAGAGCCGCCGCGCCAGAGTCTCCGCATCATCCCAAGCTCCCCAGCGAAAGACCGCCCCCACGCCGCCCGCGTCCCAGCCATCCGGCAGCATCACTCCAACCTCCGCGGCCGCATGATTCGCAACCTCACGCAGCATCTCCTCCTGCCCCGCCGCCAGCACCAGCCGCGCCCGCGGCGCGTAGTGCCGCATCCCCATCCCCGGCGAGGCCAATCCCGCACCCTTGTCATTCCGCCGTTCTTGTTTGTCATTCCGCAGCGCAGCGGAGGAATCTGCTTCTTCTTCCACCACACCCGCCGCCGAAACCACCCGTACCTCCTCCCCAATCACCTCCGCGATCATCGCCGCCGTCACCGCTCCTGGCCGATAGATCGCCCGCGCCGCCACATCCAGCACGGTAGACTCCACGCCAACACTCGTCGCGCCGCCGTCCAGCACCGCATCGATCCGCCCGTCCAGATCGGCCAGCACATGCGCCGCTGTCGTTGGGCTCATCCCGCCAAATCGGTTTGCGCTGGGCGCGGCCACCGGCACGCCCGCCAGCCGGATCAGCTCCCGCGCCACCGGATGCGACGGCGAGCGCACTCCCACCAGCGGCCGTCCAGCAGTCACCGAGTCCGGGACCGCAGCCGTTCGCGGCAGCAGCAGCGTCAGCGGCCCCGGCCAGAACGCCTCCATCAACCTCGCGACCACACGCCCCTCGTCTCCCGCTGGGACCGCCGCCACGCGCTCCAGCATCGCGCGCCCCTCCACATGCACGATCATCGGGTCCCAACTCGGCCGCCGCTTCGCCGCAAAGATCTTCGCCACCGCCGCCGCATCCAGCGCATTCGCCCCCAGCCCATACACCGTCTCGGTAGGAAACGCGACCGTCCCGCCTGCGCGCAGCAACTCAGCCGCCCGCGCCAGGTCGCAATCTCGCAGCCGCTCGGTCTTCAGGCCCAACCCCTGCTCCGTCCGGCGCTCACCTCCGCGTTCCGGCCCCAACGTATCGCTCATTGAAGGCTTCGCCTCACTCCCTCATCCTACTGCCCGCGCCGTATACTCAACACATCATGCAGACCGCCGAGATCGAGCTCAAGTTCCCCATCCACGATCTCGCAGGCCTGCAATCGCGTCTTCCCGGCCTCGGATTCCAGCTCGACACGCCCCGCACCTTCGAGCAGAACACCCTCTACGACACCCCCTCCCGCACCCTCCGCGCATCCAGGCAGATCCTGCGCATTCGCCACTACGGCGACCTCTGGATCGTCACTCACAAGCGCCCGGCAGACCCCTTCGCGGACGGCGGCCCGGCCAGCTCCAGCGCCGCAGCTCGTTCAGAAGCTGCGGCCAGCTACAAAGTCCGCATCGAGACCGAGACCCTCCTCACAGACGGCCCCGCGCTCGCCGCCATCTTCCATCGGCTCGGCTTCGATCCCGTCTTCCGCTACGAAAAGTTCCGCACCGAGTGGTCCTACGCCACCCCCACCATCGACGGCCCGCTCTTCACCGACCCCTCACTTCCCGCCGAACTCTCCATCGGTCGCCACCTCGTCCTCGACGAGACGCCCATCGGCGACTACGCCGAGCTGGAAGGCCCCCCCGCATGGATCGACCGCACCCTGGCCCAGCTCGGCGTCGATCCCGCCACCTGCCTCACAGACAGCTACGGCACCCTCTTCCTCGNNCGGGCCACTCTGTCTCAGAGGACCGCATGAAACTCGAATCCAAGCTCGGCATCAGCACGGGCGTTCTGATTCTCGCCATGTTCGCCAGCGCGTCCTTTGCGCACATGCGCGAACAGGAGGCCAACCAACTCGCCGCCTCCGTTGCCGACGGGCGAATCCCCGTCATCTGCAGGGCCCGCGACGTCCGTGCCGCCATGATGACCAGTGTGCAGGCGCTTGGGACCTACCTGATCTACGGCACCGACAGCGCATCCTCCCAGCAGCTTCGCCGGCAGCGCGCGGACGACCTGGCTGCGGCAGAGAAGCCCCTCGCCCAGCTCGTCGAACTCTCCCGCCACTTCGATCTCGGCAGCGATGCCTCCATCATTCAGCAGATCCCTCCAGGCCTGGTCCAGCTCCGCTCCGTGGAAGAAGAAGTGGAGCGGCTCAACGAGATGCATACCACCGCGGCCTCAAGCCAGGCCCGTGAACTCCTGCGCACTCAGATTCTTTCCGGGGACGCCGCCTTGTTCGCCTCCATGGGGGCCCTCATCCTGTCCCAGGAGAACCAGTGCGACGCCGAGATGGCCACACTGCAACAGCTCAACTTCGCCGTCCTCTTCACCCTGTGGACCGCCACCATCTTCGGCGCGCTCGGCGGCGGCATCTTCTCGTTTCTCCTCGCCCGGCGCATCACCCGCAGCATCGACCTGGTCGCCGACCGCGCCAACGCCATCGCCTCCGGTGACCTCACCGGCGACGAACTCGACATCCACTCCTCCGACCAGATCGGCTCGCTCGCCCGCGCCATGCAAAAGATGCAGAGCAGCCTGGGCAGCATTATCGGGACCGTCGCCCACACCGTCGGTTCCCTCACCGCAAGCGCCACCTCCATGAGCGCCGCCACCGACCAAATCCACCGCCGCGTCGACCAGCAGACCCAGCAGACCCAGCAGGCTGCCACCGCCATGCAGGAGATGTCCGCCTCCATCGCCGAGGTCTCCCGCCACACCCAGTCCGCCGCCGAGGCCGCCCGCTCCGCCGCTCAGACCGCCCACGAGGGCGACACCATTGTCAAGCAGATGCTCGGCTCCATGCACTCCATCGCCACCGCCGTCAACGACACCTCCTCCGCCGTCGGTCTGCTCGGAGAAGACTCCCACCGCATCTCCCAGATCGTCACTGTCATCGACGAGATCGCCCGCAAGACCAACCTGCTCGCCCTCAACGCCGCCATCGAAGCCGCACGAGCCGGCGAACAGGGCCGTGGCTTCGCCGTCGTCGCCGGAGAGGTCCGCCGCCTCGCCGAATCCACCGCCCAGGCCACGGGCGAAATCTCCACCATGATCCAGGGCATCCAGGAGCGCACCCGCACCGCCATCGCCAGCATGGCCTCCGGAAACCTCACCGTCGAGCAGGGCGTCGTCACCACCAACCAGACCGGCGCGGCCCTTGAACGCATCATCGGCATGACCGAACGAGTCGACCGCATGATCGCCCAGATTGCCATCGCAGCCTCCCAGCAGGCCGCCTCCGCGGACCAGTCCAGCTCCTCGCTCGACTCCATCCACACCCTCAGCCATGAGAACCTCACCGAGATGGCCACCACCACCGCCGGAATCGAGGGCCTACGCGCCACCGCAACCGCCCTCGA
>PLOU01000101.1 GCA_003142235.1 Granulicella sp. | reverse complement strand
GCTCGACGGCAGGCCGATCTATGAGCTGAACGAAGCTCAACTCTTCCAGCCCGCCAGCAACGCCAAGCTCTTCACGACGGCTGCGGCCATGGCATTGCTCCCGCCGACGCATGTATTTACAACCACCGTTACCGGGAATGGACTGTTTATGGAGGACGGTACGCTGCACGGCAGTCTGGAGTTGAACGGAGTCGGCGATGCGAACCTTTCGGGACGCGATCTGCCATATATTCCTCCGGCACTGCGGCCAAATCCAGCGCCTCCGGCAAACGATCCGCTGCGCTATCTGGAAGAGATGGCGGACCAGGTGAAGGCCGCAGGCGTGAAGCGAGTGGAGGGGGATATATGGGGTGCGGATTTTCACTTTGAGCGGGAACGGTATCCATCGGGCTGGTCGATGGACGATGCAGTCTGGGGTTATGCGGCTCCCGTGAGCGGTTTGTCCGTCGCGGACAACGAGATGAAGGTAACAATCTATCCGTCTCCTGCGAAAGGGTATGAGGCTTTTTTTACCAGGCTTGGGGAGGAGTTCCCCGCTTTGATTCAGGTGGATCAAGTCGTTCCGTACTACACCGTTGTGAATCATGTGGAGTGTTGGCCGGAGAAGAAGCCGACGCATATTCAGATCGAGAGAACTCCCGGCTCCCATGAGCTGCTTGTGTATGGATACATTTCCCGAGGCGCGCAGCCGGTCGTCGAGGAGATCGCCATCGACGATCCTGCGGCGTTTGCAGCATTGACTTTCAAACAGATGCTGGTTGACCGCGGGATTCCGGTGACGGGCACAGCAGAGGCATCCCATGCACTCGTCTATAGCCCTCGCGTGCCGACGGTAGATTTTGCGACAGAGGCGAATGAACCGATTGCGAACCTTGCGCCGTTGCCGGAGAGTCATGAGTTTCCGGATGTTGGCAGCATCGGATGTCCCAACTGCGACAAGCTGTGGGCGTATAAGGTACTGGCAAAGCACGTTTCCGCGCCGCTGCGCGAAGACATTGTCGTGACCAACAAGGAGAGCCTGAACCTGCATGCCGAGTTGCTTCTGTTGCAACTCGGATTGGCGGTTACGGGCAAAGGCGAACGGGCGCAGGGAGTTCGCATAGTCCGCCAGTTCCTCATCAACGCGGGGATTGATAAAGACGACTTTGTGTTTTACGACGGATCGGGGTTGAGTGGGTATGATTTGGTGACGCCGCGAGCGGTGGCGAAGCTGCTGTCGTTTGCGGCGCACGATCCGAAGACCGGAGCGCCGCAGCCGTGGTTTGCGGATTGGAAGGCATCGCTGCCGGTCGGCGGAGTGGATGGGACGCTGGCGGACCGCTTCACCGCGCCTCCACTGAAAGGCCACGTCTTCGCCAAGACAGGAACGCACAGCGAGGGGCGCGCCCTCAGCGGCTACCTGGAGTGCGCCAGCGGGCAGACGGTGATCTTCTCCATTCTGGTGGACCATCAACTGCCCGGCGACAGCGCGGACCGCGATGCGATGGACAAGATCGTAGCGGCGATTGCCGCGGCGGAGTAGGGCAACGGCATAAGACAACAGCAAAGACAACAGCAGAGGCATAACGCCGATCCGTGCGGAGGGAGCAGCGATCTGGTACAGACGAATGTAGAGGCAGATGCGAGAATGGTGAATATGAGACGGATTGCGGCGGCGATCTTCGGGGTTGGCGTGGCGATGGTGGTTGCCTCAGCGGTGGGATGCACCAAACTGCCTCCGCCGACACCGCTCGCGGAGCTGAATGCGCAGCAGACGCGCGGATATAACGTCTACCAGGCGCACTGCGCGCAGTGCCACAACGACCGCACCAACGACCCGCTGAACGGGCAGTCGCTGCGCGGCATCTTCAAGAAGCAGTATCTGGCCAGCGGCGCGCCGGCCAACGACGACCGCGTGATGGACGCGGTGCTATACGGGCGGGCCATGATGCCCGCGCTGGGCAGCGCCATGACTCCGCTGGAGCGCGCAGACCTGATGGCGTATCTGCATACGCTGTAAGGGCGAGGTTCAAGGTGCAAGGTTCGAGGTTCGAGGAACAGCGGCGCGGGCTATACAATTTAACCTGATGACGCCGCCGGTTGCTGAAGGACTGAATTCGGAGCTTGTGCAGATCGACCTCTTGCCGCGCCGCGCCGCGCGCAAGCCTGAGTGGCTGAAGGCGCGCGCGCCGGGTGGCGAGACCTTTCACGCCCTGAAGAAGCTGGCGCGCGAGCTGCACCTGCACACCGTGTGCGAGAGCGCGAACTGCCCCAACCTGGGCGAGTGCTGGAACCAGAAGTCGGCCACCTTCATGATGCTGGGCAATCTTTGCACGCGGCGGTGCGGCTTCTGCGCGGTGCCCAAGGGCAGGCCGGAGCCGATCGACCTCGACGAGCCGCGGCGCGTGGCCTACGCGGTGGCGCAACTTGGGCTGGCGCACGCGGTGGTGACCAGCGTCAACCGCGACGACGACAACCTGGGCTCGGCGCGCGCCTTCGCGGAGGTGATCCGCGAGATTCGCGCGCAGGCCCCCGGCTGCCGGGTCGAGGTGCTGACGCCGGACTTTCAGGGAAACGACGAGTCGCTGCGCATTGTGGTGGCTGCGCGGCCGGAGATTCTGAACCACAACATCGAGACCGTTCCGCGGCTCTATCGCATTGCCAAGAGCGGCGGGAAGTACGCTCGCTCGCTCGAATTTCTTCGCCGCGCCAAAGAGATCGCTGCGGAATCCGGCCAGCGACAGGTGACCAAGACCGGCATCATCGTGGGCATGGGCGAGGAGATGCACGAACTGCTGGCGGTCTTCCGCGACCTGGCCGAGCGGCGGGTGGACATCCTGACCATCGGGCAGTATCTGCGGCCCTCGCGCGACCACCTGGTGATGCAGCGGTTCTACACGCCGGACGAGTTCGCGTTCCTGAAGCACGAGGCGCTGGCGATGGGCTTCCTACACGTGGAGAGCGGCCCGCTGGTGCGGTCGAGCTACCACGCGCAGCAGCAGGCGGAGAGTACCGGGCTGGCGTAGAACTTGGCGATCCCGCATCTCAAAATCGAGATGCCCACCCCAGCGAGCAAATTCGCTCGCCGGGGACCCCGGATGTGGGGCACCCGGCGGCGGAGATTCCGTGAGACTTCGTACATCCCACCCATCGCGATAAGACTGCGATGGATGGGGCACCCGGCTTTCTGTATACGCATTCGCGGGTTCGTTTACACTCTTCGCACGCGAGGTGTTGCTATGAGCGGCGATCCACTGGGCGATGGAGTGAGTGCGTTTCGGACTGCGCGGCGCGGTGTGGCATGGGCGCTGGCGCTGCTGCTGGCGGCCTGCGGAGGCGCGCGGGCGCAGGAGGACAAGCAGGCGCAGGAGGACAATCCGCTGCACACAGCCACGCGCGTGGAGCTGGACGTGGCGAAGGTGCTACTGGCGCAGGAGAAGGCCTGGAACCGCGGCGATCTGGAGGGTTACGCCAAGGGGTACAAGGACTCGCCGGAGACGCTGCTACTCGGCAGGCAGGTATTGAAGGGCTACGCGCAGATCCTGGAGGACTACAAGCACACTTATCCCACGGCGGCGTCGATGGGGACGCTGGCGTTCTCCGAGATTGAGGTGCATCCGCTAAGTGAGAGCTTCGCCGTCTGCATTGGCAAGTACCACCTGGAGCGCACCAAGAAGGAGGGCGGAGGGGCCGACGGAGTCTTCTCGCTGGTGCTGGAGAAGACCGGCGAGGGCTGGAAGATCGTTCTCGACCACACGACGTAGGCAGGTTGCGGGTTTGGTTCGGCTTCGGCGACGGCTTGGAGGGAGGGGAGGACGGTTGTTGGTTGCTGGTTGTTGGTTGCTGGTTGGGGGATGGGGGGCTGCGGAGAAGCAGATCCCTCCGCTGCGCTACGGGATGACAAGGAAGGGTTGTTGGGATTGGGTTGGGGGATGGGGGTGGGGGGGCCGAATTCTTGTATCATCCGGTCGAGGAGGGTGAGGCGGGGTTTGGGGGCCTCGGGCGGGAGGATTTCGGCGATGGGGGCGATGGGGCCGAGGTCTTCATCGAGGATGAGGTCTTCGACGAATTCGTTTGTATCGTTTGCGTTGGGGTCGGTGGAGATGGATTCACGGCTGGAGGAGGAGCTGGATTCGCGGCTGTCGCGGCTGTCGCGGCGGGGGGCGGCGGCGGGGCGGGTTTCGTGGAGGTTCCAGATGGCCAGTTTGAGGGTGTAGAGGATGGGGTTGGCGCGCTTTGGGTCGAGCTGCCCGGTGGTGAGGCGGTTGAGGATCTGGGCGAGAGCAAACTGGATGCCCTCGCGATCGTCGATTAGAGGCATCTCGAAGATGGACTGGGCGGGGTGTACGCCGCGGTGGCGGGGTGCGGGGCGGCGGGTGGTGTGGTGGTAGTAGCAGAACTGCTCGCCATGCAGCGATGCCGAACGGCAGCGGCGGCCAGAGGTGAGGATGTGACGGCACTGAAAGCGCTTGGGCACGGGTTCAGAGGATGGAGATGGGTTGGCCGGTGCGGTTTCGGTTGCGTTCGTCATTGTGGACCCCCCCCCACGGGGGTAAATAGCGTAAAGTATTCAAAATATGTAAGTTAAGCTCGTGCTAAGCGCGCGAGACGTATTAAAAGCGAAGACCCGGCGGTTGGCCGGGTCTGTTTGGTTTTGCTTACTAATTTAATTATACGGGATGGAGGGAAACTAGTATGCCAACTATTTTTCTGGGGGAAGTGGTTTGGTTGGTGTTGGTTAGGGGGAATTTGGGGGTTCGAGGGGCTTGACAGGGGGTTGTTGGTTGTTGGTTGTTGGTGAAGAACGGACAACGGCAAAGGCAGAAGCAGATTCCTCCGCTTCGCTGCGGAATGACAAACATAAAGGGGCTGCGGAATGACAAACAGAGAACAAGCAAAGGCAAGGGCCAATACGGAGATTCTGGCTGCGCCAGAATGACGAACAAATGCAGACGGCGGCGAAAAGGGAAATTCTGTCCTTCTGAGGTATTCTCATGCGGTAGACTGAAATCGAGAGGCGAGCGATGATCTTCCACGTCACAATGGAACCGGTCGAGGATGGTTGGGTTATGGTCGAATGCCCTGCGCTGCCTGGCTGCATCTCGCAGGGCAAAGATGAGCAGGAGGCCCTGGCGAACATCAAGGAAGCGATCACGGGCTGGCTCTGGGCCGAAGATCAGAAGGCTATGCGCGCGCTGTCGCAGGATCGCGCGTCTCTTGTGGTAGCAATCTAGCCGCGCAGCGTCCCGGTTTCCAACAACATGTCCCGGTTTCCACAAAGAAAGCTGTCGCACAGACGTGTTCCCATGCACTAACCTTAGTGCATGGGAACGCTGGCGAACATCTCGGGGAAAGAGGCGGTGAAGACCTTCCTTCGAGCCGGGTGGGTTCGGGAGGGTCAGACGGGAAGCCATGTCATTCTGACCAAAGATGGTCACAGGGCGACACTCTCCATTCCACAGCATCGTGAAGTGAAGCCGGGCACTCTTCGCGGGATCATACGCGCGGCCGAGATGACGGTCGATCAGTTTATCGAACTGCTCTGACTCCGATCTCGCCTCTCCCAGCGACTCAGAACCTGTTTAGAAGCTCTTGCGAGTGCCACAAACAGTGACCTCAGCGGCTAAAGCCACAGTCCAAAATATGCAGCATTGCGGCACGGCTGAAGCCGTGCCCTTAAGCAAAACGAGTCGACTCATTCGGTTGGACTGAGTTAGACGGGACACGGATCAGACGGTCATGATCTCTTTTTCCTTGGCCTTGAAGAGGTCTTCGACGCGGCGGATCTCGGCGTCGGTGAGCTGTTGGACCTCTTCGCTGGCGCGTTTTTCGTCGTCGGCGGAGATGAGCTTGTCCTTGGCTGCCTTCTTGACCTGGTCGTTGCCGTCGCGGCGGATGTTGCGGATGGCGGTCTTGTGGTCCTCCAATACTCCAGCGAGGTGCTTGACGGTCTCCTTGCGGCGCTCCTCGGTCATGGGCGGGACGGGGACGCGGATGACCTTGCCGTCGTGCATGGGGTTGAAGCCGAGGTTGCTGGTGCGGATGGCCTTTTCGACGGCGGGGACGAGGGCGATCTCCCAGGGCGAGACGAGGATCATCTGCGGCTCGGGGGTGGAGATCTGAGCGACCTGGGAGATGGGAGTGTCGGTGCCGTAGTAGTCCACCTTGACCTGGTCGAGCATGTGAACGTTTGCGCGGCCGGTGCGGGTGGAGAGGAGGTTGGCGCGGAAGTCGTCGACCGTTTTTTCCATGCGCGCCTTCAACTGTGCGTGAACATTCTTCAACGCCGGATTGCCTGCCATCGTGGATGCCATGTGTTGCCTGCCTTTCCGAGTACGCGATTCGAGGCCCGCTCGGAGGCGGGCGGATTCGACCTCGCCATTCTACAGAGGTTTGGGGGAAGAGAGTTGGCCTTCGCTGCCGAGGGAGTGGTGCTACAGGGATGGTTTGTGGGGCGAAACGTGGGCCAGGTCCTGATTCGGGCTGCTTCGCAGTAAAAATTTAGCATCAAACGGTTGACAGGAACATCCCACAAAAGTGTAAGGTGGCCTCGTGAATATTGAATTGAACTACGAGCAGAGCGCGCGGATCGAGCTGCTGTCGCTGGTGGCGGGCAAGCCTTCGTCGCAACTGTTGCTGGACGCGGCGATGCTGCTGCTGGACCGCGATGCGGGATGCTGCGAGCACTGCCGCCCGGCGGCCCCGCAGAGCTTTCTGGGCGAAGAGGAGCTGGAGGCGCGGTTCGCGCAACTGCTGCATCGCTGAGGCGCGGCGGCGGGTGGGGACCAGGTGGGTGGTGGAACCGCCGGCGAAGTTCTGGCGGTGCTGTTTTCTGGCAAAGAAATAGCAGTCTTGCGCGGTTTGCAGGGACGCCTGTTGACGGTGACGCCACGGCCGACTCGCGTGGAGCGGCATTGCTCCCATATAATCGAGCTTTCCCCACGGGAGTCTGCGGGGCATGATTTTGCAGCGAATGAGGGTGTGCGTATCTTTACCGTAAAGCGAGTGAGCGGAAGTTTGCTGGGCACCAAGCTAAAGTCTGTGCGTACGCGCTGCGGAGCGGTTCCACAGTACATGGGCCTTGGCGAAGCTGGTGCGATGCGATTTTCCTTGAGAGAAAATCGCGCGAAGTTCATTCTCTTCGGGAAACTCCCACTGTGGAACCGCTCATTCCGCTCCCGCATTGCTGTTGCCATGGCGGTCGCCTGGGTGCTGGGGGCGATGGTTTTTGTGGCTGCGCGAGCGGCGCGGGCCCAGGAGGCAGGTGCGGCCCCAGTTGCGCAGAGCGCGGCGGCGGCGGATGCGAGCGGCGGGGCGCAGGTGCTGTGCCAGCCGCAGGTGATCGGCAACCGCAGGATTCCCAAGGACTCTGTACTGGCGCGGATGGCGAGCCACCAGGGCGATCCGTATGACGCGGCGACGGTGGAGCGGGACTTCAACTCGCTGTGGAACACGGGCTACTTCGAGAAGATACAGATTGAGCGGACGGACACCCCGGCGTGCGTGCAGTTGGTGGTGTATGTGCGGGAGAAGCCGACCATCCGCTCGATCGATTACCAGGGGATGAATGCGATAACGCAGTCCGACGTGCAGGACCGGGATAAGAAGGCCAAGGTCGGACTGCAGGTGGAGAGCCAGTACGATCCGACGCGGGTGAAGCGGGCGGAGGACGTGCTGAAGGACCTGGAGAGCGAGCATGGACACCAGTTCGCGACCATCCGGACCGAGATAAAGACGATCCCTCCGTCGTCGGTGGGGATCACATTCCGGATCAAGGAGGGGCCGACCGTCAAGGTGGGGAAGATCGCCTTCGACGGCAACTACAACCTGAGCAGCCGCGTGTTGCGCCATGCGATGGTGAATTCGCGGCCGATCGGGATCCCGCACTCGATCCTGCTGGAGAATTTGTTGGCGCGGACGTTCGACGCCAGCAAACTGGACGAAGACACGGAACGGGTGCGCATGGCGTACGAGGACCACGGCTACTTCAAGGCGGAGACCGCCGATCCGCAGACCCACGTGCGCGACGAGGGCGGACTGAACTGGTTTACGCTGCGGCCTTCGACAGGCAAGCGCATCGACATTCTGATTCCGGTGGAGGAGGGGGAACGCTACCGGCTGGCTGGGATCAACTTTACCGGCAACAAGATGTTCAGCAACACCAAGGCCCTGCGGGCGCAGTTCGCGCAGAAGGACGGCGAGTGGTTCTCGGCGACGTCGTTCACCAAGGGGCTGAAGGACCTGCGCAAGGCGTACGGCGGCTTCGGCTACATCAACATGGTTCCGGACCCGAAGCCGCGCATCGATGAGGCGAAGAAGCTGGTCTCCTTCGACATCGACATCGACGAGGGCAAGCAGTTCTATGTCTCGCGCATCGAGTTTACGGGCAATACGGTGACGCGCGACAAGGTGATCCGGCGCGAACTGCTGCTGGAAGAGGGCCAGGTGTACAGCAGCCAGCGCTGGGACATGTCGGTTCTGCGGCTGAACCAGCTGGGCTACTTCGAGACGCTGAAGGTGGAAGACGATACCGAGACGCGGCAGAACGCGGACGATGGGACGGTGGACCTGCTGCTGAAGCTGAAGGAGAAGGGCAAGAACTCGATCGGCGTGAACGGCGGGATCAGCGGACTGTCGGGGACGTTCGTGGGACTGAACTACGAGACCAACAACTTTCTGGGGTTGGGCGAGACGCTATCGGCGTCGGCGAACATCGGCGACATGTCTCGCAACGTGAGCTTCGGGTTCAATGAGCCGTATCTGCGCAACAAACCGATCTCGGTGGGCGCGGAGGTTTTCTCGCGGAAGTCGGACTACAACCCGGCCAAGGCGTACTCGATCGCCAACAATACGAGCGCGAATGTATCGACGGCGCAGCAGTCCCTGCTGACCAACTACAACACATCGACGGATGGGTTCACGGTGTCTGCTAGCGAGCCGCTGAAGCATCTGTGGGTGGGCCGGGGCATGACGCGCGTGGGCGTGACGTATGCGCTCTCGCGCGCGTCGGTGGCGACGTTCAACGACAATACGCGCAACATCTTCCAGTCTCTGGCATTCCGTTCCGGGGTGGCCGGGCTGAACCAGTTGAATGGCATTGTGACTTCGACGATTGCGCCGAGCTTCAGCTACTCCAGCCTGGACCGCGGGATTGGGCCGCACTCGGGCCGCGACTTCAATCTGTCGGTGCAGATTGCGGGCGCGGGCGGCAATGTGAAGTACATCTCGCCGGTGGCGAGCTACCGGCAGTACTACCCGATGCGGGGACTGAGGATCGACCGGGAGGGGCACAACGTTCTGGGGATGCGGGTTCTGCTGGCGCACGTCTCGGGCTTTGGCGGCGAGGTTGCGCCACCGACCAACCGCATCTATGGCGGGGGCGAGTCGGATGTGCGCGGCTTCGACATCCGCGCCAACTCGCCTTACACGTTCGTGCCGGTGAAGGTGCAGTTCAACCTGACCAACCCGGATGGGACGACGGTGCCGCGCGACCCGACCAACCCAAACCTGGGCAATATCCAGATTCCTCTGCCGATCTACCGGCTGGCCTCGGTGGGCGGCGATACGCAACTGACGGCGAACATTCAGTACATGATCCCGATCGTCAGCACGTTGAGCTTCAACTTCTTTACCGACTTCGGACTGACCGGCGACTTGCAGAAGGCCCAACTGCTACAGAGCGCGGCGGGCACATCCGTGCTGTCGAGCCCGCTCTACGGCTGCCCGACGTTTGTCAACGGCGCGTGCTTCGGTGGCCAGTCGGTGCCAGCGCTGGCGGCGCGGCAACTGAACACGGTTCCGGGGACAAACTTTGTGCCGCGCATGTCGAGCGGCGCGGAGTTCCAGGTGATTCTGCCCATCGTGAATGCGCCGTTCCGGGTGTACTACGCGTACAACGCGCTGCGGCTGTTCAAGAACCTTCCACAGCAACTGGCGGTGGACGATCCGACGTTCCGCGGCATGTTCCCCAACTCGGGCGCCGGGCAGTACAGCTACGAGCAGGCACTGCAACTCTACGGGTCGTCCTACGAACTGCGCGAGCCAAGAAAGACCCTGCGTCTGACTGTGAGTACGACGTTCTAAAGACGGGTTGTTAGTTGCAGGTTGCAGGTTGTTAGTTGCAAGAAGCAACGACGCGGATATGAAAAATTAGAAAGCGGCTGCCTACAAGGGCAGCCGCTTTTCTTGATAGGGGTGGAATCTGTCTGGCGATTGCGTTCGTGTGCCGATTCCGCCAACTCAACCTGCAACTATCAACCTGCAACCAGCAACTTGTGCTTAG
>PLOU01000186.1 GCA_003142235.1 Granulicella sp. | reverse complement strand
TCCGTATTGGCCTTTGTTTGTTTGTCATTCTGGCGCAGCCCCAGGAGTCGTCATCCTGGCGCAGCCAGAATCTCCGTAGTTGCCTTTGTTTGTTTTTGTTCGTCATCCTGGCGCAGCCCCAGGAGTCGTCATTCTGGCGCAGCCAGAATCTCCGTAGTTGTTTTTGTTGCGCCGCTGCACTTCAGAATTCCGAATAAGCCGCACCGAATCAATATGTTATCCGCAAAAATCCTCGAATGAATATTTTGCCGGCACCACCCCGCAAAATCCGTAATTTTCACCCATAACCCGAATGTTGTGAGCATTTTATCCGCAACCTCCATGCAATGAAGATTTTGGCCGCCACGCCCCGCACAACCGATTGATTCCAGGCAACTTGCTCCTAACATATTCATTATGAGTATTATCCCTGTGGCCACCACATAACAANNGGGGAGAACAAACAGCGACCAAATGGAGAATAAACAGCAATCAGCTCCTGCGCTCGTCCGCTTGAAAATCTGCGGAGCTTTAGAAACAGCAGCTTCGCCCTCCCAGCGCGGAATCTCTGGCGATGAAACGCATTTGTGTGCGCAACGTCTAATCATCTGGACATTCCGCATGGCACTGCGGCGCGTTGCAAACGGATATGCTTGGCTCAGCGACTCTGCCGCGCCACCCGCAAGCAGGCAACGCCCGCAGCCAGGCACAGCCCAATTCGCATGAGGACCTATCTACCGATGGACACACAGAAGCAAGCAGCACACAATCTCCTCGCACGCATTCGCAACCACCGTTTGAGCGCGACCTTCGCGCTGCTGGCGGTTCTCTCCTTTGGCATTCTGGCCGGTTCCGTGCTGACCCGCTCGGTCAGCGCCAAGGGCCAGGCCGTCGACTCCTCCGACGCGCGTCCCCTCACCATTCCCAATCCTCGCGACCTCTCCAACGCCTTCTCCAAGATCGCAAAAGAGGTCGGCCCGGCGGTGGTCAACATCAACACCGAGTCCATCCCCAAGCAGTCCGCCAACCGCCGCTCCAACCGGCGCGGACAGATCATTCCCTTCGGCGGAAATCAGGGCGACCAGGGCGACCAGGGCGACATGCAGGACTTCCTCAACCGTTTCTTCGGCGGCCAGGGCGGCCAGGGCGGAGATGACGGCTCCAACAACTTCGGCGGCGGCGTGCGTCAGGCACTCGGCTCCGGCTTCATCGTAGACTCGCGCGGCTACATCATCACCAACAACCACGTCGTCGACAAGGCCGACAAGATCTACGTCAAGCTCGCCTCCGATCCCGACAACTACAGCGAACAGGGACGCCTGGCGCATGTGATCGGCGTGGACGCCGAGACCGACATCGCCGTCATCAAGATCGACGCTCCCCAGCCGCTGCCCACCGTCAAGCTGGGCAACTCCGACGGCGCGCAGGTCGGCGACTGGGTCCTCGCCATTGGCGAGCCCTTCGGCCTCTCGCAGACCGTCTCCGCGGGCATCGTCTCCGCCAAGAACCGTTCCATCGACGATCCCGACCCCAACGGCCGCCTCAAACAGTTCCAGAAGTTCATCCAGACCGACGCCGCCATCAACCCCGGCAACTCAGGCGGCCCGCTGGTGGATATGGCCGGCGAAGTCATCGGCATGAACACCGCCATCTTTACCCAGTCCACGGGCTCCGAGGGCGTCGGCTTCGCCATGCCCTCCAACACCATCGCCTCTGTCTACAACATGCTCATCAGCCCGGAGCATAAGGTGGTTCGCGGATCCATCGGAATCAGCTTCCAGCCTGCTATACCCTCCGCCGTCAGCCGCGAATACGGCTTCGCTAATGGGGGAGTTCCGGTCGGTACCGTCACCCCAGACGGTCCCGCCGCCAAGGGTGGAGTCAAGCCGGACGATGTCATCGTCTCTGTCGATGGCAAGCCGATCAAGGACGGCGATGATCTGGTGGCCGACATCTCCACGCGCAGGGTGGGTTCAACCGTGCAGCTTGGCATCCTGCGCAACGACTCCAAGAAGACGCTGACGGTAGGCATCGCCGACCGCGCCAAGATCTTCGCCGATGCCGGCAACGATGGCGATAACAACTCCGCTCCGTCTGCCTCCGAAGCAAGCGAGAGCAAGCTCGGCATCCAGGTCGACTCCGTCCCTGCCCAGACCGCCAGCAAGCTCGGCATTCAGGGCGGAGTTATCGTCAGCAATGTCCGGCCCGGCTCCTTCGCCGGCGAGATCGGCGTCCCCACTGGAACCGTCATCCTCGAGATCAACAAGAAGCCCATCGCCGGCAAGGCCGATTTCAATGCCATCGTCAGCGGCCTGAAGTCCGGCCAGGATGTGGCCTTCAAGGTGCGATTGCAAGGACCGAATGCCCCCCCCGGAGACTCCTACTTGGGAGGCACCCTGCCCTAACCCATGGTGCGAGGGAGAGACCGCGAACCGCGTGCTCTCTCCCTCGGAATCAACTTAGAAACGCCTAAGATGCAGAAACCGTGATTCGTGTTGCCAAACCTTGAATTCGGGGTATAGGCTTGCCTTGGATATTAGAGGATTTGCACGGTTTCTGTGTCAACTTGCTCCATGAGGTCTCGTCGTACCATGCGTCTGGGTCCATCTGTTCTGTTGTTATCGCTCATCTTCGGCTCCGCGGCGCCAGCAGTCGCTCTGACACGCGCGCACCGCGGACCCACTTCACCCAGAACCGGTAAACACACCTCCAAGCCCAAGCTACAGGGCCAGCGAACCATCGACGATGAACGCGCCACGCAGATACAGAGCGCACTGGTCCGCTCCGGCTATCTCACGGGCGGCCCCAGCGGCCACTGGGATGCGGAAACCCAGGCCGCAATGGAGAAGCTGCAGGCCGACAACGGCTGGCAGACCAAGCTGGTGCCCGACTCGCGCGCCATCATCAAGCTCGGCCTTGGCCCCAGCACCGCCTCAGGCAACCCACTCGCAAACCAGTCCACGCTCTCTGCCGCCAGCCATCTCAATACAATCTCGCGGTAACGGACCATCTTCCCTGCAAACTATCATCGCCTCGAAGTTTGAGACGCAGTCTCATCGTTTGAGATGCCGCATCAGCTTTGTTCGCGGCCTGAAAAAAAACGGCGGGAACAGGCATGTTCCTGCCAGTCCCCGCCAAGCGCTCCACTGCGAACCGATGAACTTAATCTATGAGCCAGGCCCTTGAACTAGGCCACCATCTCTCCCGCATCGTGCTTCTTCCTGGCCGCCATGCCCCTGGTATTCGCCGAATAATCCGAGCGCAGCCCGGCCAGCGCCGCGCGCAACCGCAGCACAGCCGATGAGTGGATCTGCGAGACGCGCGACTCAACCACGCCCAGCGTCAGCCCAATCTCCTTCATCGTCAGCTCTTCGTAGTAGTAGAGCGTCAACACCATCCGCTCCTTCTCCGGCAACTCCTCGATGGCGTCCGTCAGGCGCTGCTTCATCTCGCCCTGTAGGCAGCGGAAGAGCGGGTTCTCGTCGGGCGACCCCGGAATGTAGGCCAACTCCTCGTCGCCCGAGTTTTCGGTCCGCTCCAGGTGCAGGCTGCCGATCTCCAGGCCCTTCAACTCTCCCAGCAACTGCTGGAACTCGCTCAGGCCCATATCCATCTCACGGGCGATCTCCGGCTCCGTCGGCACACGTCCCAGCTTGTGGGTCACCGAGCGGATACCCTCCTCGACCGCGCGCCCCTTGCGCCGCAACTCGCGCGGACTCCAGTCCAGCGTGCGCAGGGAGTCCAGAATCGCGCCGCGTATGCGGAACTGTGCATAGCTCTTGAACTGCACCTGCTTGGTATGATCGAACTTGGAGAACGCGTCGATCAGGCCCACCACGCCGGCCGAGATCAGGTCGTCCAGCTCGACGTGCTGTGGAAGCCGCTCGTGGATCCGCCGCGCCAGGTAGCGCACCGTGGGAAGGTGTTCCAGCAGAATCTGGTCGCGCTCCGGCACAGACTCACTCTTCAGCCCGCTTGCGAGCTTCGCTCCAGCCGCGGAGAGAAACGGGCCATTCCCCACCTCCGGCAACTCCGCAAACCCAGACCCTGCCTTGTTCAGTCGTTCCTGCATCAATAATGTTCGGTTCCCCATACTTGCCTCTTCTCCAATGCGACGAACTTCCAATCCCGCGGTCGGACTCCCGCGTAGATTGGCAACAACCTATGCTTGGGATTGGAGAGATGCACGGCAATGGCCATTGCGCAGCCACTTTGCATTAACCTTCTCTCAGGCAGTTCCATAATCGGTCAGTTCTACGCGCCGAGGACTCTGTGCGCGGCGTAACTGTCTGTGGAATAGCCAATTATTGGTGCACGGATTTTCCCATGCGGTTAGAGCCGGGTTGATAAAGGCCATCTGCAACGGGAGAAAAGTTGCCCAGCTTCAAAAGGATGGGTTCTTGCGCAACTCGTGAGACCTATATTCTTTGAAGTCTTTAATGATGATGGGGCCGCTGGACCGGAATCCCAATCAGCTCCGCGTGGCCCGCCGGTAGCGGATGTCCGCGGCGGCAATCTCCGGGTTTGGGCCGGCCAGGATCACTGCGCGTTCCAGCACATGCATCAGCTCGCGCACATTGCCCGGCCAGGAGTGCTGCTGCAACTTCGCCGCCGCGCCGAGGGTGAGCCGCTTGCGCGGACTCTGCTGCCCCAACTGCTCCAGAAAAAACTCCGACAGCTCGCCGATGTCCTCCATCCGTTCGCGCAGCGCGGGCACCTGAATGGGGAAGACCGCCAGCCGGTGATACAGGTCCAGGCGAAACGCCCCCTCCGCCGTCTGCTGCTCCAACGGCTGGTGGGTGGCTGCAATCAGGCGCACATCGACCCGTGTCAACTCGTTTCCGCCCACCCGCTGCAACTCGCCCGACTCCAGAAAGCGCAGCATCTTGGCCTGCATTCCCACGGGCATCTCGCCGATCTCGTCCAACAGCAGCGTCCCGCCATCGGCCGCCTCGATCCGGCCCATGCGCGATTGCACCGCTCCAGTGAACGCGCCGCGCGTATGTCCAAACAACTCCGCCTCCAGCAGCGACTCCGGGATGGCCGCGCAGTTGAGCACTCCGAAGGGCTTTCCCGCGCGCGAGCTGAGCCGATGCAGCGCGCGCGCCACCACCTCTTTGCCGGTCCCGGTCTCGCCTTCGATCAACACAGTGGTGGAACGCGGCGCCACCAGATGCACCAGCCGCGCCATCTCGCGCATCGCGGGGCTGTCGCCCACCAACTCCGGCAGCAGCATCTTGCGTCCCGGCATCTCGGAGACGGCACCGGCCCCTACTGACTCCTGCACCTCGAGCCATCTTCCGCGAGAGAGGCTCAAACTGTCCTGCGAGAACGTTCCATCCGTGACGCTTCCATCCGGCAGAACGCGAAAGGCCTCCGGCTCGTGCTGGATGGGTCCCTCGTCGATCGGATTGCGGGTCCTCGGTCGCCGCACCGGGGACCGATTTACCCCCGCCTGCGCCTCGCGAACCACATGCAGCAGTTCATTGAGCCACAAGCTGCGCGGACCTCCCGCGGGATCGTTGCTCTCTCCGGCTGCACCAACCAGATGCACCTGTTCAATCTCCGGATAGAGCAGCCTTACATGGGCCGCAAACTCGCGCACCTCCAGGTCCGGCAGCCAGCCGTCGAGCAGCAGCGCCGTAACCGGTTGCGCCTCCATTTGCATCAACGCCTCCGCCCCTCCGCCGGCCTGCCACACCCGCCATCGCAGGGACGCCAGCCGCTCGCACAGTTGCAACCGAAACTCAACGTCCGCGCTCACCACCACCACGGTCCGCGCCTCTGCCGTCCGCTCGCTCGCATCCAGACCAGCGTCCGCGTCCATCTCTCCGGGCGCAGTCCTCATCGCGTCGGGCGCCGCATCCCGCACCGCATCCAGCAGCCGCGACTTCATCTGCCTGCCTCCAACTCCTCGACCGCGGTCTCCTGGCTCGCCTGATGCAGGACCTCGCGCATCGATTCCACCAACGCCACCAGACGCCTGCACTCCGCCAGCCCGGTCTCCGTGGCCTCGCGATATTCCTCCAGAGTGTCGTTCAGGGCCGCCATCTCCAGAGTGCACTGCAAGGTCGTCAACGGCTGGCACATCTCATGCAGCGCCGCGCCGATCTGCTTGAACTTCCTGCGATTGCTCCTGCCTCCCACTGGGTCCTCCTCAGGCATCGGCCACGCATCCGCCCAGCGCAAAGATCGCCGTCAGCTCCGGCGGCGGGTTGCCCGCGCCAGCCTTGAGATCGCGCTCCTCCGGCGCGTCCAGCAGATAGCCCTCGCCGCGCACCGTGCGGATCACCGAGTGACGACCGCCGGAGGCGCCCCGCGACGCAGTTGAATTTCTGCCCAGCTTCTTGCGCAGGTAATTGATATAGACCTCCACGATGTTGGTATCCATGCGGCTGGTCCTGGCGGCGATCGCTCCGGCCCCAAGCGGCATCCGCCACACCTCCCGCAGCAGCTCTGCGCGGCTGCATACGCGCTCACCGCGCCGCCGCATCAGCGATTCCAGCAGGGAGAACTCGGTCGCCGTCAGCTCCACCTCGCGGCCCGCCTGTGTCACCCTGCGCTGGGCACGGTCCATCTCCAGATCGCCAAAGCGCAGCACCGGGTCCTCGAACTGGCTGCGCCGCCGGCTGAGCGCCTGCAAGCGCGCGCGAAGCTCATGGAAGGAAAACGGCTTCATCACAACGTCGTCGGCCCCGAGTCGCAGACACTTCACCCGCTCCGCCATCTCGGCCCGCCCCGTCAGCACCAGCACGGAGGTGGAACGGTAGTGCTCCTGCATCTCTGCCAGCACTTCAATCCCGTCCATCCGCGGCAGGCCCAGGTCCAGAATCATCAGCTCCGGACGCAGCTTTGCCGCACTCTCAAGCGCCGCCTCGCCATCCGTCACCACCGAGACATCGTGGCCGTCGAGCTTCAGCCCCTGGTCCAGAAAATGTCCCAGTGCAGCATCATCCTCAACAATCAACACATTCATGGGCAACCGTCCTTCAGCAGAATCGATAAGAGGAACAACAGAACCCCTTAGAACTCTCTTATCGGCCCAAATTGCCAATTCCATCTGTCGCTTCCAAATTGCCTGCCGTCCGCTTCGCCTATGACCGGCAACTCCCCCTCGAGCGCCTCTCTCTCCACCCTCCCTGTCCGCGGCCGGCGCACATATCTCCGCGTAACTTTTGGTGCTGCAAAAGTACTCAAACAAACGCCCATATACGCCGTTTTTAATTGCTCGCCACTCAAATACAGCGATTTATCCACAGATTCCGTCGCTGTTCCTCTCTCATTCGCGTCCTCCACCACAAATGCGGAATTGTCAGATCGGCGAAAGACGAATATTATTGTTGAGGTGTTCTTGGCCGGTGGCAACGCGCTTCGCAGCCCAACCCACCGAGCGACTGCACTCAAACTTGCAATACCCGATTTCTAAATCTCCCAACTACAGGCGGTCTACGCGTTGTCTTCACGTACGACTGCTGGAGCTTCTACCCAATGTTGACGAAACCCGCCAGCTATGACGAGGAGGGCATCACCACCTCCGCGCCTCAGAATACAAATGTCCGTTGGTTTGTCTGCGCCCTGCTGTTTGCAGCCACCACCATCAACTACATGGACCGCTCCGCGCTCGGGCTGATCGAGCCGCTCCTCCACCTTCCCTTCATGGGTTGGATTTCCAACGTCGCGCCTGAGTCCCAGACCACATACCAGCTCAACTATGGACACATCGTCGAGTGCTTCATGGTCGCCTACGGCGTCGGCTTTCTCTTTGCCGGACGCATCATCGACAAGCTCGGCACCAAAGTCGGATATGCCTGCGCCATCGCGGTCTGGGCCTGCGCCTCACTCAGCCACTCCCTCGTCGCCAGCGTCATCGGCTTCTGCATCGCCCGCATCTTCCTCGGCTTCGGCGAGAGCGGCAACTTCCCCGCCGCCATCAAGGCCACCACCGAGTGGTTCCCCTCGGAAGAGCGCGCGCTGGCCAACGGAATCTTCAACTCCGGCTCCAGCGCCTCCTTCTTTATCGCCCCAATCCTCATCGCCGCCGTCACCTCCCGTTTCGGCTGGCATGCCGCCTTTATCTGCACCGGCTCCATGGGCCTGATCTGGTGCATCGTCTGGCTCATCTTCCCCTACAACCGCCTGCGCCGCGGTTCCGCCCAGACCCAGGCCAACCTGGATAGCGATTTTGCCGAGTACGCCTCGCAGGGAGAGACCCTTCCCTACTCAGCTCTGCTACAGCGCCGGGGCTTCTATGCCTTCGCCCTCGGCAAGGGACTCACCGACCCCATCTGGTGGTTCTATCTCTTCTATCTCCCGATGTTCCTGCACAACAACTACGGCCTGGACCTCAATCACGCCAAGTACCCGCTGATCATCATCTATAGTGTTTCCACCGTAGGATCCATCGGCGGCGGATGGCTCTCCGGCTTTATCATCAAGTGCGGCCACACGGTCAACGCCGGGCGCAAGTACGCCATGCTCATCTGCGCGCTGCTGGTCGTCCCCATTCTTTTTGTGCCGTACTTCGGCGTCATCTTCCCCACCAACCCGTGGCCGGCCATTGCGCTGTTCTCGCTGGCAACCGCGGCCCACCAGGGGTGGTCCGCAAACCTCTTCGCCACTCCCACCGACATGTTCCCCTCCACCACGGTCTCCACCGTGGTTGGCGTCGGCGGGGCCGCAGGAGCACTGGGCGGAGCCATCTTCACCTATCTGGTGAGCCACTACTTCGCGCATCACGCGATGTTCATCTTTGCTCTGGCCGCCTTCGCCTACATCTTTGCCCTCGTCATCTTCCAGATCCTGGTGCCCCAGCTGGGAGGAAGAACGGAGAGCCACGCCCTGCCCCACGCAGTCTGACACCGAACGGTTCGCGGGCGCCCCACGCATCCGGGGTCCCCGGCGAGCGGCCTTTGCTCGCTGGGGTGGGCATCCGGGGTCCCCGGCGAGCGGCCTTTGCTGGCTGGGGTGGGCATCAGCGGTCCCCGGCGAGCGACCTTTGATCGCTGGGGTGTCGTCTCGACTTTGAGATGTAGGTTCCTGCTGCGCCAAAGTGACCCGTCCTGCTCCGCCACCTGATAAACTGGCCTATCAAGCCAATGCCAGAAAATCCCAATAAGTTCTACCTCACCACGCCGATCTACTACGTCAACGCCCGTCCCCACATCGGCCACGCCTATACCACCATTGCCGCCGATGTCATCGCGCGACGCCACCGCCTGCTGGGCCCGCCAGTCGGCGACGACGGGTTCAAGCCCACCTTCTTCCTCACCGGCACCGACGAGCACGGCCAGAAGGTGCAGCGCTCCGCCGAGGCCGCCGGAATCCCGCCACAGCAGTTCGCCGATGAAGTCTCCGCCAGCTTCCAAAACCTCTGGAAGCGCATGGGCATCACCAACGACGACTTCCTCCGCACCACCGAACCCCGCCACCACCGCGGCGTGCAGTATCTGTGGCGGCAACTGGATGCCAACGGAGCCATCTACCTCAGCTCCTACACCGGCCAGTACTGCGTCCCCGACGAAGCCTTCGTCGATGTTCCCGTCGGCGCGCCCTGTCCCACATGCGGCCGCCCCACCGAGACCATCACCGAAGAGAACTACTTCTTCCGCCTCTCCGACTATCAACTCCCCCTCATCGACCTCATCGAAAGCGGCACCCTCCACATCCAGCCCGATACCGCCCGCAACGAAGTCCTCAGTTTCCTGCGCGGCGGGCTGAAGGACCTATCCATCTCGCGCACCACCTTCGACTGGGGAATCCCTGTCCCCGGCAACCCAAAGCACGTTGTCTACGTCTGGCTCGACGCGCTGGCCAACTACATCACCGCGATTGGCTACGGAGCCGAGGATCGTAACGACCTAACGCCCGAGCAGAAGCAAGCAGAGAAAGCTAAGTTCGAAAAATATTGGCCCGCCGACCTGCATCTCGTCGGCAAGGAGATCACCCGCTTCCACTGCGTCTACTGGCCCGCCATCCTGCTGGCTCTGAACCCGAAGCTCAAACACGGCCCAAATGATCCGATGCCGCAGCTCACTCCCGCCGAACACGCCGAGTGGGCCAAAGATTGGCTGCCAAAATCCATCGTCGCCAACGGCTGGCTGCTCTTCGAAGAGTCGAAGATGTCGAAGTCCCGCGGCAACGTCGTCCGCACCGAAACCATCCTCGACGCCTTCGGCCCCCTCTGCCCATCCGTGCCCATTGAAACGCCTCGGACTGCGCATCAGCCGAAGCTGGTTTCCGCATTACTTAAGGGCACGGCTTCAGCCGTGCCGCAAACAGCCCCACCTGAAGCTGCGGCTTTAGCCGCTGAGGTCACATCCGCCGCGCCCGGTCTTTCCGGAGGGAGCAGGGGGCTTCAGCCCCCTGAAACAACGTCCCATGCAGGAGGGGCTTTAGCCCCGGGCCTCACCCAACCCACCAAAGCCCAGCAAGACCTCTTCGCCGCCGATGTCCTCCGCTACTTTCTCCTCCGCGAGATTCCCTTCGGACAGGACGGCACCTTCAGCTTCGACGCCCTCATCACCCGCTACAACGCCGACCTCGCCAACGGATATGGGAATCTAGTCAAACGCACCTTCTCATTGGTTGGTGAAGTTCCCGCCCCGATACAACGCTCCATAGGTGAGCTACCCGATCTCGCCCAGAACTATTTGTTTGGCCCTGTGAGCGGTCCTGGCAAATTTGCGTTTGCCAATGAGAGAGACAAGGAGCACTACCAACTCAGGTTTTCGGCGGGCTCTTTAGAAAACGGCATCAGGGGCGCTTTCGAGTATTACGATCTCACCCGAGTGACCGAGAATATAAGTTGGGCTATATCGGCGACTGATAGCCATCTCAGCAGCAATACCCCGTGGAAGATGCCCGACGGGGCCGAGAGGGATGATGTCATTTACACGGCCGCCGAAGCCATCCGCATCATCACCGCCCTGCTCTATCCCATCCTCCCCTACGCCACCGCCTCCGTCTGGCGTCAACTCGGTCTGGGCGACATCGAAGAAGCCGCGCGCAACGGCGAACTAAAAGACCTGAAATGGGGCGATCTGAAACCCGGCACGAAGCTCGGCCCGCTTGCCCCCATCTTCCCCCGAGCAGACAAAGGACTCGCCCAACTTATGACTGACATGGAATCCCCCACCATTCCCGCAGCGCAGACCACCCCCGCGCCAGAACCCGCCGCCGCACCCACTCCAGAAAAATCGGTTCAATCGGTGTCATCGGTGTTAAGCAGTTCGCCCGGGGAAACCTCGATCATCACCATCGACGACTTCGCCAAGGTCGATCTTCGCGTCGCCCAGATTGTCGTCGCCGAGCGCATCCCCAAGGCCGACAAGCTGCTCCGCCTCGAAGTCGATCTCGGCCCCAGCTTCAATCCGTCCCGGCGGCAGATTCTGGCCGGCATCGCCGAGTACTACACGCCCGAATCTCTCATCGGCCGCAAGGTGGTCATCGTCGCCAACCTCGCCCCGCGCAAGATGCGTGGCCTGGAATCGCAGGGAATGGTCGTCGCCGCCTCGGTCGGCCCCAACGGAGCGCCTGTTCTCGCCGGCTTCCTGGAAGACGTGGAACTCGGCGCGCGCCTCAAATAAACCTTCTTCGGCAGAAAATACGAATCCAGCCCGGAAAGATTTTACCGTTTCGTTCTAACGAGTTGCGTTGAGGGGAGTCTTACAGAATATGGCTACTCCGGTTGCAGTGCCGCTCAGCGTAAGCGAGATGTCGATGACCGAGGTGGAACGCGCGCAGGCCCTGGCGATGCGTTACCACGCCGAGTTCGTCGACCTGAAGAACTTCAAGATCTCGCATGATCTCTTCAAGAGCGTTCCCGTGGACATGATGTTCCGCTACAACTTTGTCCCGCTGGAACAGTTGGAGGGCCGCCTCGCCATCGCGGTCAGCGACCCGTCGAAGCTGATGATGCTGGATGAGATCTCCGGCCTGCTCGGCCAGCGCCTGGTCACCCGCGTCGCCACCATGTCGCAGATCACCGACCTGCTCAAAAAGACCGAGCAGTCGCAGCGCGTCCTCGACGAGGCCAGCGAGGGTCTCGCCTTCGACGTCCTCTCCGGCGACGAAAACTCCGACGAAAACATCTCCATCGAGCGGCTCACCGGCGAGGACGACATCTCGCCCATCATCCGCCTGGTCGACACCACCATCTTCACCGCGCTGGAGCGGCGCGCATCCGACATTCACCTCGAGACCTGCGACGACTGCATGATGGTGAAGTACCGCATCGACGGCGTGCTGCAGCAGGCCATGGCGCCCATCGCGCGCGAGCACCACCAGACCATCCTCTCCCGCATCAAGGTCATGAGCGAACTCGACATCGCCGAGCGCCGCGTGCCGCAGGACGGCCGCTTTCGCGTGCGCTACAAGGGCCGCCTCATCGACTTCCGCGTCTCCATCATGCCCACCGTGCATGGCGAAAACGCCGTCCTCCGCGTGCTCGACAAGGAATCCATGTCAGAGAAGTTCAAGAAGCTCTCGCTCGATGTGGTGGGCTTTATGCCCGACGATCTGGAGCGCTTCCGCCGCTACATCAAGGAGCCATACGGCATGGTACTGGTCACCGGGCCCACCGGCTCCGGCAAGACCACCACGCTCTACGCCGCGCTCAACGAGATCAAGTCCGAAGAGGACAAGATCATCACCATCGAGGACCCGGTCGAGTACCAGATTCGCGGCATCACGCAGATTCCCGTCAACGAGAAAAAAGGCCTCACCTTCGCGCGCGGACTGCGCTCCATCCTGCGCCACGACCCCGACAAGATCCTGGTCGGCGAGATCCGCGACGCCGAGACGGCGCAGATCGCCATCAACTCCGCGCTCACCGGCCATCTGGTCTTCACCACCGTCCACGCCAACAACGTCGTCGATGTGCTCGGCCGCTTCCTCAACATGGGCGTCGAGCCGTACAACTTCGTCTCCGCGCTCAACTGCATCCTCGCCCAGCGGCTGGTGCGCACGGTCTGCGAGTTCTGCGTGCGCGACGTGCACTACACCGACGCGGAGCTGCTGGCCAGCGGCCTCGATCCCGACGAGTGGCGCGGCTTCAACTTCCGCGAAGGCCCCGGCTGCATGGAGTGCGCGGGCACCGGCTTCCGTGGCCGCTCGGCCATCCACGAGCTGCTGGAGCTGGACGACGAGATCCGCGAGATGCTGCTCGCCAAGCGTCCCGGCAGCGAGATCCGCAAGAAGGCCCGCGAGAAGGGCATGAACTTCCTGCGCGACTCCGCCATCCAGCGCGTGCGCCTCGGCATCACCACGCTGAAAGAGATCAACAAAGTCACCTTCATCGAGGCAGGGAGATAAGAACAGTTGCAGGTTGTTGGTTGCAGGTTGTTGGTTGATGCGTGTTGCGAGTCGTTAGTTGAAGTTTGCACGAACAGCGCCAAAGGCGCGATCTATACCAGCCTAGGGCGCAGCCCTAGGTGCCAAGCCCAAACGAACCACCAAGGGCTGAAAGCACGCACTATTTATAGACTGGAAGTTGAAATGGTAAAGAACAAAACGATGTGGAAAGCATTTTGGCTACAAACGATCGCCTCTGCCAGTCTCTTTTTTAATTTCACTCTTCGCTATCTTGATAAAAAAGTCCCAGTCGAACATTTGAGCAAATACGGAATTTCGAGTTTGTTATTGTGGCGTCTAATGCTTGCAAACTTGATTGTCGGTGTACTGGCTTTGTTCGGTGCGGGATGGACAATCTTGAAATATTACAAATCGGGCGAAGAGTAGTCTAGGACGGAATGGAATTTTTACCGAGATCGATGGGAACGCGGCCGCGCCTGGCCTGCGAGGTGCGCGCAGAGGGCGTAGTTGCCGCGCGCGCCGAAGACGCATTCGCCGTGCTCTCTGCGGTCTCGCGGGTGCCGCTGGCGGAAGGAGTTGTCGTCCCGCGTCTGCGCGCCGTCGATGCCGAGGTCGAGGTCGACAACGCAGCATCGTCCGGCGTAGGCGGCAGCGCCGAGGGCCGCGCAGCGGTCGTCGCAGCGGTGCGCAAGGCGCTCGATGCGGTCTGCCTGCGCACCCGCGAGGTCACTCTGATCGTTCCCGACGCAGCCGTTCGCGTACTGCTGCTGGAGTTCGACGAACTTCCCGCCAAGCCCGCCGAGGCGCTCCCCATCGTTCGCTTCCGCCTCAAGAAACTTCTCCCCTTCGACGCCGACGACGCCGCCGTGAGCTATCAGGTGATGTCTTCCGCAAAGGGCCTCCTGCATGTCCTCGCCGTCGCCATGCCGCGCGAGCTGCTGGCCGACTACGAGAGTGTGGTGCGCGAGGCCGGCTTCGAGCCGGGCGCGGTCCTGCCCAGCACGCTTGCGGCGCTGGCCGGCCTGCCCGAGGGCGACGCGCCGCTGCTGGTGGTCAACGCGGGGCGCGAAGGGGTGACCACCGCAATTGTGAAGGCGGGAGTCCTGCTGCTGCACCGCACCGTCGATCTGGGCGCGGACATGCGCGCCGATGCCGCCGCCGCACAGCTCGCAGGCAATGCGATGCAAGAGCTGCCGGTTAATCGAGAGCGTTCCACCGAGGAGTGGTCGCGCCAGGAGCCGGTCAGCTTCATCGACCAGAATGACGTTGCCGCCGCGATCGAGACCGTAATGATCGAAGATGAGATCGTTCAGGAGATCGCACAAGAGATCGCCGCCGAGTGCCTCACCGACACAGCCGACGAGGTCGCCCAGGCTGTCAGCGTCGCCGCGGCCTACTTTGAGGACACGCTACAGACACCGCCGCCGGCGATCCATGCCGCCGGAACGCTGGGAGCTGAGGCCCTGGCTGCCCTGCTCGATGCTGCGCACATTGGCCCGCTCGCAGTGCAGGAGGTCCTCCGCCCGGAGATGCTCGGCGCCGGCGCAACCTCGGCTGGAACACCCGGCGGAGTCCCGCTCGGCTGGCTGGCGGGAGTCAGGGGGGCGCTGGCCAACTGATGCGCATCTCCATCAATCTCGCAACCCGTCCCTTCGTTGAGCTGCGGCCTCTGTTCGCGCGGCTTCGCCTGGCGATGGCCGCGCTGGCGCTCACCGCAATCGCGCTCGGCGCCGGACTGCACATGCTGAATGCGAGGGCGCGCGCCGACGAGGATCAGATGGACTCCCTGAAGGCGCAGACCCTCGCCGCCCTCACCGAGCGCCAGACCAACGAGGCGCGCATGAGGCAGCCGCAGAACCGCGCCGTACTCGAACGCTCGCAGTTCCTCAACGATCTGTTTGCGCGCAAGAGCTTCAGTTGGACCGCGGTGATGATGGACCTCGAACGCGTGCTTCCGGCGGGCGTCCAGGTCACCAGCATCGAACCTGTGATCACCGCCGAGGGCGACGTCAACATCCGCCTGCACGTCACCGGGCAGCGCGACCTGGCCGTCGATCTGGTGCGCAACCTGGAGCGCAGCCAGCGCTTTCTCGCTCCTCGGCTGGTCAATGAAACATCGCAGACCAAGGAGCCGAACGGCCTGACGCCCGTCGTCCAGACCGGCGTTCCCGGCGGCGTGGAGTTCGATATTCTGAGCGGCTACAACCCATTGCCCGCAGCAGCGAAGGACCATGAGCAGGAACAGAAAGATGCGGCGCAGAAAGTCGCGGCGAACCAGGACAAGCCGGTAAAATCCTCAGTCCATAAACCCTCGGACAATAATGCTGCGGGCCATAAGACCGTCGCGGCCCATAAGCCTGCGGCGTCTGCTGCATCCGCAAAGACCGTCAATCCCGCCGCCAAGGGGGGTGCCCGATGAGCGTCGTCACCGCGATAAAGTCCAAGGTTGCAAATGGCAGCGTGCTGGCGCAGGCAAAGGGCCTTTTGAGTGCGCTGAACCTGCACTGGGCGGGCGTTGGCCTGCTGGCCCTGGTGAACCTCTATCTGCTGGCGCAGATGGGGTTCCTGTGGCACGCGGAGAGCAATCACAACGCCGAAGCGATGGCCCAGCAGCGCATCGCGCTGAAGACCGCCGGGATTGCGGCGCAACCCCTGCGCGGGCTGGATGCAAAGCTGGCGCGCGCCACCGAGGAGGCGGACAAGTTCAGCCGCCAGCGGCTTCCCGCGTCGGACTCCGACGTGGCCGGCGAGCTGGGCACGCTGACCAAGAAGCAGGCCGTGCACCTGACCCGGGCACAGTACTTTCATGCTCCAGTCCTTGCCGGATCGGCGGGCGAGCTGACCGAGGTCCGCATCGACGCCACCCTCAGCGGCGACTACCGCCCGCTGGTCCAGTTCATCAACTCCATCGAGCGCGACAAGCTCTTCTTCGTCATCCATACAGAGACGCTCACCGGCCAGCAGAGCGGCACCGTAAACCTCAGGATGGGCTTGACGACGTATGAGCAGGGGGCCGTGGCGCAGGACCGCGCGACCGCTCAGGGCGAGACCGCGGGCGTGGCAAATGGAGGGCCTGAGCGATGAAGCTGCCCAGCGGCAAAGTCTCCGAAGACCGCAAGAAGATCGCCGCGGAGATCGCCTTTGTGTTGATCGCCTCCGCGCTCGTTTACTTTGAGTACTTCTACACCGCCGCCCCCGCAGCGACCGCGCCCGTTGCGGCAACGCAGGCGCCCGCGGCCTCTGCGAACAATACAGCACCATCCAGCAATCCGCCCACGGGCGCAGCCGCAAAGCCGCTGGGCACAACCGCGGCCGCGCTCGACCCAACCCTGCACATGGAAGCCATGCTGGTCACCGAGTCGCTGGAGTACTCCGGCAGCGGCCGCAATATCTTCTCCGCAAGCTCGGCCCCGGTTGTGACGATTCCGAATCCGATTACCGCCGCGAGGCCGAAGCCAGGGCTGGCGCCAGTCGTTGTGCCCTGTCCGCCGAACTGTCCGCCGCCGCCGCCCCCTCCGCCGCCGCCGCCCATNNGACCTGAAGTTCTTCGGCGTCGAGACCACTGCGGACGGAACGCGGCAGGCCTTTCTGCTGCATGACGACAGCGTCTTTCTGGCCTCCGCCGGCGACGTCGTGCTGCGCCGCTACCGCGTAGTCTCGATCGAGGCGAAGTCGATCCGGGTGGAAGACATGCAGTACAAGAACACGCAGACGCTCCCGCTGCTGACAAACTGATGAAGAGCGACAAGGCACAAACCGCAGGCGGCAAAGCAGGGCCACAGCCCAGCAGCGAGCAGGGATTCATGCTGCTGGGACTGATCGTGGTCATTGCGCTGGTTCTGATCGCGCTGAGCGTGGCCGCGTCGAAGGAGGCCTTCACCCTGCGCCGCGAGCGCGAAGAGGAGTCGGCGCACCGGGCCAACCAGTATGTGCGCGCGATCCAGTTGTACTACAAGAAATTTGGCCGCTACCCGGGATCCATCGAACAGTTGGAGAACACCAACAACATCCGCTTTCTGCGTCAGCGGTACGTGGACCCGCTCACTGGCAAGGCCGACTATCGGCTGATTCCGGTGGGGCAGAACCAGACCACGGTAAAGGGCTTCTTCGGCGAGCCGCTGGCCGGAATCGCAAGCGCCGGCCTGGGAGCGGCCGCGGGAATGCAGTCGAACGGCATCGGCGGAGCCGCGGGGGCAAATGGCGCATTCGGAGCAAGTGGCGCATTCGGCCCCACGGGAGCGACGGGGGCCGCAGGTTCGACGAACGCAAGCGGCTCGTCCGGAGCGTTCGGCGGTTCGTCCGGTTCGTTCGGCGGCTCGTCCGGTTCGTTCGGCGACTCGTCTGGAGCGTTCGGCGGTTCGTCCGGACTTGGAAGCGCAGCCGGGATGCAGAGCCCGGCGGGGATGGGCCTTCCCGGCTCAACCGGCCCCTTCATGGGCGTTGGCAGCAGTGCCACCGGCAACTCCATCATCACGCCGAATGAGCAGACCACCTACCAGACCTGGGAGTTTCTCTATGATCCGCGGATCGAACAGCTGAAGCTGGCGGCAGCCCTCAATGGTGGAGGCCCAGACGCGCTGGGCGGCGGCGCACTGGGCCAGTCGCCGAACAGCATGGGCCAGCCTCCGTCGGGATTCGGTCCGTCGCAGAGTGGCTTTGGCCAGCCCCCGAGTAACACCGGACCGTCGCCGTCAACTCCGAGCGGCACGAACCAACCGCCTTCGCCGTAACCCTGGAGAACCACGCAACCCGTCAATCGCCGGCCGGTTCCCCTGCCCCGGCCAGGCCATACTCCTTCAGCTTGCGATAGAGCGTCGTCTTGCCGATGCCCAGCAGCTTCGCCGCCATCAGCTTGTCTCCGTTCAACTG
>PLOU01000044.1 GCA_003142235.1 Granulicella sp. | reverse complement strand
TTCCCCGCCCCGCATTCGACCCCAGTGCTGATCCGGGTTCCTCCCCTAAACTACAGATTGCAAAGCTTCCTATCGGCAACTTCAGTTCACAAACCGCCTCATGCGGATGTTCATCACAATCCCCAGCGCCAGGAAGGTGAACAGAATCGACGAGCCGCCGTAGCTCATCAGCGGCAGCGGGATTCCCGTCACCGGCATCAGGCCCACCACCATCCCGATGTTCACCACAATCTGAAACAGCAGCACAGCCGCCACCCCCATAACGATGAAGGTGCCAGGCACGTCCGACGCCTGCTGTGCGTTCTCGATCAGACGCATCAATATCAGGAAGTAGAGCAGCAGAATGCCCATGCCGCCGACAAAGCCGTGCTCCTCGCAGAAGACGGCGAAGATGAAGTCGGTGTACGGAATGGGCAGGAAGTCGCCCTGCGTCTGCGTTCCCTGGTTGGTTCCTTTGCCCCACAGTCCGCCCGCGCCCACCGCGATCTTCGACTGTAGGATCTGGTATCCAGCGCCACGCGGGTCGCTGCCGGGGTCGATGAAGCTGGTCAGCCGCGCCATCTGGTACGGCTTCAGACGTTTTCCGCTCATCCATGCGCCGCCGATCAGAATGAAGAATCCCAGCAGCAGAACCAGAACCTGCCGGACGCGGATTCCGCCCAGAAACAGCCCTGCCACCAGGATTGGGAAGTAGGTGAGCGCCGTCCCCAGGTCCGGCTGGATCAATACCATCGCCATGGGCACGCAGACCAGCGCGAAGGCCTTGCCGATATCGAGCCAGCTCAGTTCGCGCCCTGCCAGCCCCCAGAAATACCGGGCTATGGCCAGAATCAGCACCAGCTTCACCCACTCCGACGGCTGAAAATGGACTCCGCCGCCCAGGTTGATCCAGCGCTTCCCCCCCAACACCGTTGTCCCCACCAGCTTGACGGCCACCAGCGACAGAAGCCCGATCCCGTACGCCCAGGGCGCAATCTCCACCAGCCGGTGGTAGTCGATCCGCGAGATGAGAAACATCAGCGCAAGACCGACCAGTAAAAAGCCGATCTGCTTGTGGTCGAAGTTGTGGAACCGGGTGTGCAGCGTCGCCGACCTGATCTCCAGCACGCTGATGATCGAGACCAGAGAGACCAGAGAGACCAGCATCCAGTCGAAGTCGCGGAATGAGGAGAAGCGGCGCATGGGTTCGGGCTCTATTCTAGGGGCTGTGTCGTCATCTGGTGCTGGCTCGTCTTTATAGCAGACCTCGTCAGGGCCGGTTGACCGCAGGCGCGCTCGCGGTTCCGGGCTTGTTCGCAGGAGTGGCCGAGGCGGTCGGCACGCCGTCAGGAGTCGGGGCAGGACTCACTGCCGGTTTGGCTGCGTCCGCCACGCGTAGCAGGTTGCCTTCCTTCTTGCGCTGCTTGCTGACGAAGGCGTTGATGACCTGCGCCGCGACGGGAGCGGAGCCCGCACCCCAGCCGCCGTGTTCCCACAGAACGGCGACGACGATGTCAGGATTGCGCCGCGGAGCCATGCCCACGAACCAGGCGTTGGCACGCGTAGCTCCGGTCCCCAGGCTGGTTGCGCCGGCGCTGTGACTGATCACCTCAGCGGTGCCGGTCTTTCCGGCGAAGTCGATGCCGTCCAGATGCGCCGCTCCCGCGGTCCCGCCCGGTCCCAGCGCCTCGGCCATGGCGTCGGTGATGGTCTCCCAGTTCTCCGGCGTGATGGGGATTACGCGGTCGCCGCTGCCGGGATAGGTGGCTTGGATCGCCNNCCGGCATACCACTTATCGTGCTGTGTCTTCATCTTCCACGCGGTCGAAGGCATGGTGCCCGCAGCCTCGTCCGGCAGGTCGATGCCGGTCTTCTGCGAGAGGCCGACCTCGGTCGCGTACCTCGCAATCGTGTCGATGCCCAGCTTGTTTGCCAGCGTGTAGTAGAACGTGTCGCAGGACCATGGGATCGCGTGGTCGATGTCCACCATGCCGTGGTGCCTGTCGCACGCGAAGAAATGGCCATAGAACGTGGCGCCGCCGTTGCACATCACATGCATCGACTGCGCAACGCCCTCTTCCAGCCCGGCCAGCGACATGATGATCTTGAACGTCGAGCCCGGCGCAAGCTGCGCCTGGATGGTCTTGTTCATCATCGGGTGGTCGGGATTGTTGACGATCTGCGACCAGTAGTCCTTGGTCAGGCGCACGGAGAACTGGTTGGGGTCGAACGTCGGCCGCGAGACCATGGCCAGAATCTCGCCGGTATGCGGGTCCATCGCCACCAACGCGCCGTTATGGCCCTCCATGGCCAACTCGGCCGCGCGCTGCACGTCCAGGTCGATGGTCAGCCGCAGGTCCTGCCCCGGTGTCGCAATCTGCTGCCCGAGCTGCCCAACCTCCCTGCCGTGGCTGTCCACGATCACGTCGCGCGAGCCGTCCTTGCCGCGCAGAATCTCGTCGTAGGTCTCCTCCACGCCACTCTTGCCCACCACGTCGCCCGGCTCGTAAAACGCGAACTTCGCGCTGTTCAGGTCCTCGGCCGATAGCTCGCCCACGTAGCCGATCAGGTGCGCCGCGAAGCCGTCGCGAGGATACAGCCGCCGCTGGTCGTCGAAGGTCTCCAGCTCCGGCAGCTCGTTGCGATGCGCCTCGATGAATGCCTGCTCATCCGGCGTGATGTCCTGCTTCAGCGGAATCGGCACGTACTT
>PLOU01000154.1 GCA_003142235.1 Granulicella sp. | reverse complement strand
CTAAAGCATTTTCACTATTGCTATAGAGAGACAAGAATTGTCATTCCGCGAGACAAGAATTGTCATTCCGCACCCTGAGCGTAGTCGAAGGGGAAGGAATCTGCTTTTGCTCGCACTGCGAGACTCCACACCATTACTGAAAACGCTCGAATGCCACGCGCCCACGCCGCCGAAACTCACCGTGCAGCCAGGTGGTCGATCTCCGACAGCCCGGCCTGCAACCGCCGCGCCCGCGCCTCTTCCGTTGCCGGATAGATCGCCGCCAGCTCTTCCAGCGCCGCAATCACGCCCTCGGCCGATACCTCATCCAGCCGGTACCCCTCCGGCGCGCCCACTCGGTCCTCTCCGCGCAGAATTCTGACGTTCTCCACCTCCAGCGGCATCCACTCCAGCGGCTTCTGCCACGAAGGCCCCAGCACCACCATCGGCACGCCCACCGCTCGCCCGACGTGCATTGTCCCGGTATCCAGCGTCACCACAAAGTCGCTCACGGCCAGCACCGCAGCTAGTTCGCTCACCGTTGTCTTCCCGGCAATCGACGCACCCAGCCCGCCTGCAGCCTCGCGAATCGCATCGATCGCCGCCGCTTCCGCCGCCGTTCCGACATACACCACGGCAAGCCCGCGCTCCAGCGCCGCATGGCGAATCACCGCGGCGAATCGCTCCGTATGCCAGCCTGTACTCTGTCCGCCGCTGTTCTGGGTCACCATCACCACCACCGGCCTGCTCTCGGGATTCGCCGCACCAAGCAGCTTTTTCGCCGTTGCCGCGTCACTCTCCGAGAAGAAGACGCGCGGCTCAATCCGGTCCGCAACATCGCACCCAACCAGGTTCGCCAGCCGCAGATTGTTTCCGATCAAACTAAGCTGGGAGTCATTCGCCAGCGGCCTCTGGTAGAGCACCGGAGTCTGCGTGAATCCACCGCGCCACCCATTCGCCCCCAGCAGCCCCATCAGCGCGATCTTCGTTCGCTGGTCGGACGCGCCCGTCAGCACGCAATCCGGTTGAATGCCGAGTCTGCGCAGGCTCTTGCGCAACACACGCACCGCGCCGGCCAGCTCAGCCGTGGGGTCGGGCGTCTCGATCAGGTGGTCGACAAACCGCGAGTGCCTTAGCACCTGCAAGCCCAACCCACGCGTCGCCACCGCAATCTCTATCTCTGGCCGCGCGCGCTTCATCGCCTCGAAGACCGGCGTCAGATGCACCACGCACCCCAGCGGAAGCATGTATTCGAGCAGCAGCACCTGCCTCACATGCTGCGGAACAATCTCCCTTGTCCTTCGCAGCGCCCTCTCGGCAGTCAGCAACACACGAGCCAGCATTCTCATCCTTCCGCGATTGGCACCGCCCCACGATTGTACCGATACGCCTCCCGCCTCGATAGAGCATTTCCTGAATTGCTATAGACCGATTTTTTGTCATTCCGCAACACCCATTGCTTGTCATTCCGCACCCTGTGCGAAGTCGAAGGGGGAGGAATCTGCTTTTGCTTGTCGCGCGACGATCTACACCATTACGAGAAATGCTCCAGCGCATCCAATCCCGTCTGCTAGTATTGCCTCAGATTTCCATGCAGATTACACAGGCCGTCTTTGGCGTCTTCCACCATTTTGAGCTTGCGCACCAGCTCCATCAGCGCAACCATCTGCGCCGCATCTACTCCACCTGGCCCTGGGCGCGCCTCAAGCGCGAAGGCCTGCCCCGCGAGTTCGTCCGTTGTTTTCCCTTCCTCCATACCACAGACTATCTCCTCTCCCGCAGCCGCTTCTACCCGCGCGCCGTCTCTTCCACCATCGCCTCCTGGAACGCCCGCAGCTTCGACCGCTGGACCCATCACTTCATCGAGCCTTGCGACGCCTTCATCGCCATCTCCGGCGCAGGCCTCACCACCGGCCCGCTGGTGCAGTCGCGCGGCGGCAAATTCATCTGCGACCGCGGCTCCACCCACCAGCGATTCCAGGAACAAATTCTCGCCGGCGAACATCAACACTGGGGAATCCCCTATCACTTCCCCGGCCCCCACATCGTCCGCCGCGAAGAGGCCATCTACGCCCTCGCCGACGCCATCACCGTTGGCTCCAACGTAGCCCGCCGCTCCTTCCTTGCCATGGGTGTCCCCGCGGAAAAAGTCCACGTCATCCCCTACGGCGTCCGCCTCGACAAGTTCACTCCAACCGACCCACCCCCCCCCGACTCCTTCGAGGTCCTCTTCGCCGGCCAGATCAGCCTGCGCAAAGGAATCCCTTACCTGCTCGAAGCCTTTGCCCGCCTGCGCCATCCGCGCAAACACCTCACCCTCGTCGGCAGCCTGCAGGACGACCTCCGCCCACTCCTCGCCACCCTCCCCACCGAAAATGTAACCTTCACCGGAAACATCCCCCAGCCCCAGTTGGCCCACCGCATGAGCGCCAGCCACGTTCTGGTCCTGCCCAGCATCGAAGAGGGCTTCGGCATGGTCATGGCCCAGGCGATGGCCTGCGGATGCCCAGTCATCGCCAGCAGCGCCACCGGGGCCGAACATCTTTTCGCGGATAACCAGGCAGGCTTCATCGTCGAGCCACGCGACCCCATCGCCCTCGCCCTCCGCCTCCAGCAACTCGCCGACGACCCCGCCCTGCGCGCGCAGATGTCCGCCGCCGCCATCGCCCGCGTCCACCACCTCGGCGGATGGGATCACTACGGCGACCAGTGGGACACCCTCCTCCACTCCCTCACCGGCATTCCACCCGACCCCACCGAACTTCTCTGAGTCCCATCTACGTCTGCTTCATTGTGTTTGTGTCAGTCCGGCAAAAAGTAACGAATCGCCTCTGTTGCTGCCTTTTAAGGTTTCACGCGAAGCGTCAAAGACAGTGCGAAGCACCTACATCTTGTACCGCCCCATGTCGTCGTCGTTCAGGTTCTCCAGCCAGCGCCGCATCTCTTCCCCGCTTGCATTCTGCGGCCCCTCGGCCACCTGCTTCGCGTTCTCCAGCACCGCCCGGCTGGCGTAGACGGGGCAGTCCCACCGCAGCGCCAGCGCAAGCGCATCCGATGGCCGCGCGTCGATCGCCACCGTCTCCCCCTCCTGCTCCATCCAGATCACTGCCAGGAACGTATCGTCCCGCAGCTCGCTCACCACCACCTTCCGTACCACCGCATTCAACCCGCGCGCCATGTTGCGCAGCAGGTCATGCGTCATCGGTCGCGGCATCGCCGTCTTCTCCAGCTCCAGCGCAATCGCGTTGGCCTCGAAGATCCCCACCCAGATCGGCAGCACCGCGTCGCTCGCCATGTCCTTCAGCACCACCACCGGCATATTCGTCAGCGGGTCGATCATCAACCCGCGGATCTGCATCTCCACCTCGGCCGTCGCCGCCGTCGCCGCCGGGTTCCCGCGTTCGCTCGCCGTCTTCATCCCCCACCTCCTATTGGAAATCCTGAATCATTCCCCGTCTTGAAGGGGACGGCTTTCCCGATCTCAACCATACTCGCGTCTTGAAGGGGACGGGCTTTACCCGTCCATGAGTCTCCATTTTTGAAGGGGACGGGCTTTAGCCCCTAAGGGAATGCTATGCCCACCTCCCTCAACCCTCCACAGCCTCGCCCACCAGACTATTGGGAAACGTCTCCGTAATCCTCACCATTGGATAGCTTCCCACCGCCGGAAGGATCGCCTGCCTCACCGTAAAGTTCACCGTCTTGTTCTGCGAGCTGCGTCCCACCACCTGTCCGCGCGCCCGGTTGTGTCCCTCCACCATCACCTCCATCACCTCGCCCAGGTGTCGCGCATAGCTCTTGCGCTGAATCTCCCTCTGCCGCTCCATCAGCATCTGTAGCCGCCGCGACTTCTCCTCCTCCGCAATCGAGTCCGCCATCGCAATCGCCGGAGTATTCGGCCGCGCCGAGTACTTGAAGCAGAACACCGCATCGTACCCAACCTCCTCCAGCAGCGTCGCCGTCTCCTCCACCTCCGCCTCCGTCTCGCCTGGGAACCCGACAATAATGTCGCTCGTCATGCTGATCTCCCGCCGCGCCGCCTTGATCCACGCAATCCGTTCCAGGTACCACTCCCGCGTGTACTCGCGATTCATCGCTGCCAGCACCCGCGTCGACCCCGACTGCACCGGCAGATGCACATGATCGCACAGCGTAGGCACCGCGTCGATGGCCGCCACAATCTCCCGCGTAAAGTCCCTCGGATGGCTGGTCATAAACCGCACCCGCCGAATCCCCNNTCCGCAAACGTCAGCTTCCCCGAAGGGTCGCGGTACGAGTTCACATTCTGCCCCAGCAACTGGATCTCCGTGTACCCCGCGTCCACCATCCGCCGCGCTTCAGCCATCACAGAGCTTGACGCCCGCGACCGCTCCCTCCCCCGCGTATACGGCACCACGCAGTAGGCGCAGAACTTGTCGCACCCCTCCACAATCGTGATGGTCCCGCGATGCGGATTCGTCCGCGAAGTAAACTCCGTATCGAAGGTCTCCTCGGTCTCGCGGTCATCCAACCCCGTAATCCGCCGTTCGCCCGCCTCCAGCCGCGCCAGCATCTCGGGCAGCCGCCGGTAGCTCGCCGACCCCGACACAATCGACACATACGGCGCGCGCTCAAAAATCTTCTCGCCCTCCTGCTGCGCNNTACAGGATCAGCCCCGCGTCGGCCTCATCCTCCACCCGCATGTACCCCTCATGCTCCAGCGTCCCAATGACCTTCTCCGAGTCATGGGCATTCATCTGGCATCCAAACGTCTCGATATAGAAAGTCTTCTCCACACCCCAAGTATATCGTCGAACCCCGCGTCCCACCCGCCAACGCGCACACCCCACCTCCGAGGCAGGTTGCAGATCATCTATTGCTTTGTTTAGCGCACCATATCCCTTGCGTCAATAACAGCATCCGCGGGAATTGGTTTCAGTCCAGCGGTTGAAGGTTCAACTGAAACAGGGTTGTTGGGAATGTAGATGGAAGAGTTGGGGCTTGGTTGCACATTAACATATAGATGTGAGTTGACAGGGAGATCAACCGTTACCGATTGACACGGCGAGGAGGGATCCGATACACAAACTTGATGTGATCCTGGCGTAAGCTTCACGGAGAATATAGTACCTGGAGTAACAAAGACATACGGAAAGTCATCAATGTATATCTCAGGCGGTAGCCTCTTATTTTTTGTAATAGTTCCAGTAGCCGAGATCGTCAGCAGAGCGGTATCTGGTGTAGTCGCCGTAGCATCTCTACGCGAACGTCCAGCTTCGATCCCCTCTCTCCGAACGGTTTCCCCAGATTGCTGAGCTTGTTGCAATTTCTGCTTCAAATCCGCGACGTCACGCTCAGCTTGCTGTAATGCTGCTTTTGATTTCTCACCGTTTTCCAGAGCTTGCTGTAGTTTCTGCTCCGAATTTAGTACATCTTGTTGTGCTTTTTGTAGTTTCTGCTCCGTGTCTAGTATGTCTTGCTGTGCTTTTTGTAGCTTCTGCCTCGAATCTGTAGCAATTTGCTGTAATTGCTGTATTGTTTGGATCGATTCTGCATTGGATTTCTGTAGTTGTTGTAGTTTTTGGTTCACTTCAGTATTATTTGCAATAGCAACCACTAATTGGGGCTGTTTCA
>PLOU01000071.1:6275-12302 GCA_003142235.1 Granulicella sp. | reverse complement strand
GCAGCGTGCTGGGCACGGCCGCCGGCTTCTTCCGCCCAAAATACACAAGCGCGCCAACCAGCACCACCACAATCAGCGCAGCCACGCCCCACGCCGCCATCGGCATCCCGCCGCGCTTCTCCAGTTCCTCAGCAAAGATCGGAGCCTCCCTGCCTGCTCCACTCTGCTCGTCGATGGGGGAACGATTCTGTTCGCTCATAAGCCGAAATTCTATACCGCGCAGGTCCCGTTGAGCAGGTCCGCTTCCGCCCTACCCGAAGCTGGCCCGCTTCACGCTCTGCCGGAAGTCCTTGCCATACATCTCCACCATCACGCACATCTCCTGTAGCCGCGACCACATCCGTTCGCCGATGCGGTCGCCCAGCGTCTCCTTACGCATAGCCTCACGGGCCTCTCTTCCTGCGTCAGTATCAGGCTCCGACTCAAAGGCCGGAGTAGTCTCAGTTCCAAGCAAACCTGCGTTCAAAAAGTTGGAAGTGATAATCGTGATCCGGCGGTCGTTGTATCTGGAATTCAGGATGTGCGCCACCGTGTCCCACACCCAGTCGCTCGGCTTGGCCGCGCCCAGCTCGTCCAGCACCAGCACCTCGGCCTCGAAGACCGGCCGCAGCACCTCCAGCTCGGTCGCCGCCACCGTCTGGTTGTAGCTATTCTGCACCTCCTTCAGCAACTCCCGGTAGTCGCAGAACAGACCCTGCACGCCCTGCTCCTGAATGAGCTGCTTCAATATTCCGACAGCAAGATGAGTCTTGCCCACGCCCACCGAACCAGAGAAGAGAAGCCCGGTTCCTGAGGTTTGGAGATGGAAAAGCTCCACGAACTTCTTAGCTCTGAAGTGGGCACCTGCGAGTGTACGATCAGCCCCGCTAAATCCGCTCTCATAGTTGTCCAGGGAGCAGTGCTCATAGCGCTTCGGGATGCGCGCCTGCTCCAGCATCCGGGCAGCGCGCCGAGCCACGCGGCACTCGCATGGCCGCGCCACCTGCCGCCCGCCCTCCTCCACAATGCACAGCCCCGACCCCTCGCACAAACTGCAAATNNGCCGCCGCCCTGAATCGAATCGCGCAGTGTGGGAATCCACGGCCAAAAGAGGAAAGCTAGCAACGGCAAATAGATGCCAGCTCGCCATGATAAAATCACAACAGTTAGCCATCGTGCCCCTGAAACAGACCGGGGCTCTGTGGGCTTCCGCGACAGGCCGATCGATGTGACGGGTGCCACTCCCCCGTTGCAAGCGAACCGCGAGCCGACAGGCAACATCCGAGCCAAGAGAGAGAGATTTATGCCCAAAGAAGGAATTCACCCGAAGTACGAAACCATCCACGTCAAGTGCGCCTGCGGCAACACGTTCGATACCCGCTCCACGCACAAGGGCGAACTGGTAGTCGAGATCTGCTCCGCCTGCCACCCGTTCTTCACCGGCAAGCAGAAGCTGGTCGACACCGCCGGCCGCGTCGAGCGCTTCCGCCGCAAGGTTGCCAAAGCCGACGCCGGTAAAGCTACCGCCGCAGCCAAGGCCGCCGCGACCAAGACCGCCGCAGCCAAATAACCGCAACCGTTACACACGCGAGGGGCCTCCGCCAGCGCGGAGGCCCTTCCACTTAACCGCTAAACTGGACGTAGATGAAGAAGCGCTACACCCTCGAGCAGAAGAAGTGGGACTCGCCCGCCACCCACGCGATGCCCGAGCACAGCCGCGTCCCCGCCAGTTTCACCGTCGGCAATGTGCACATCGCTCCAGCCACAGTCCTCGCCCCGATGTCTGGCGTCACCGACACCGTCTTCCGCCGTTTCATCAAGAACGCCAGCCTCTTTTCTACAGCTCCGACTCCCTCGCAAAATCCTTTGTCATTCCGTAGCACAGAAGATTTGTCATTCCGTAGCGCAGCGGAGGAATCTGCTTCTCTCGGCAGCCAAATCGAGACACCCACCACCAACCAGCAGTCCGGCTGCGGCCTCATCATGACAGAGTTCACCTCCGCCGACGGCCTCTCCCGCACCCGCGAGTCCAAGCGCAAGCGCTACCTCACCTACTACGACGACGAGCACCCCATCTCCGCGCAGCTCTTCGGCTCCAACCCCGTCACGCTCGCCGACTCGGCGCGCATCGTCCAGGACTGCGGCTTCGACCTGGTCGATCTCAACCTCGGCTGTCCCGCTAAGCGCGTCGTCAGTTGCAACGGAGGCTCCGGTCTGCTGCGCGATCTCCCACTGATCGAGCGCATCTTCCGCGCCATCCGCGCCGCCGTCTCCATCCCCTTCACCGTCAAGTTCCGCATGGGATGGAGCGACGCCGAGATCGTCTGCGTCCAGCTCGCCCGCCTCGCCGAAGACTGCGGTCTCAACGCCGTCGCCCTGCACGCGCGCACCCGCGAGGACGGCTACACCGGCCAGGCGCGCTGGCAGTACATCGCCGCGGTCAAGGACGCCGTGCGCATCCCGGTGATCGGCAACGGCGACATCCGCACCCCCGAGGACGCCGCCGCCATGGTCCACGCCACAGGCTGCGACGCCATCATGATCGGCCGCGGCGCGCCCGCCAACCCCTGGATCTTCCGCCAGATCGCGCAGTACACCGCGTCCAAGGAAGCCACCGGCGTCGGCGCCTACGACATCCCCACCGACCAGGACCGCTACCGCATGATCCGCACCTACTTCCAGATGCTCGTGGATGAAATCGCCCTCGAAGAGGCCGCCGAAGCCACTCGTGCCGCAGCGATTATCGCCTCCGGTCAGATCGCGCGCGACCTCCGACAGCGCGACGCCGTCGGCAAGATGAAGCAGTTCGCCGCCTGGTTCACCCACGGCATCCCCAACGGCTCCAGCCTGCGCCGCGCCATCTTCGAGGCCCGCTCCGGCCCCGCAGTCCTCGCCGCCGTCGAATCCTTCTTCACCGCACGCCACGACCAGCCCGCGCAGGAAACCCAGCCCACCGAAGCCTTCCCTCTCTTCGCTGACACCTGCGGCTAGACGAGCGAAATTACTTCGCCCGCGCTCCCCGCACTGCAACCTCGGCCAGCCCCGGTATCGCGCCTAAAGGCACCGAATCCAGCACAACCCGCACGCCGCTGGTCCGCGTACCCGCAGGCAGAGCAATCGCCACCGGCGCGCCCGCGGCCTCCGCCGTGCCCTTCGCCACCGTCTTCCAGGTCATGCGGTCATCGGTCGAGCTCTGAATCTCATACGCGTAGCTGCCCGTCCCCGCGAAGCGTACGCTCACCGAAGTCACCTCGTAGACGCCCTCCAGATCGCTCTCCCACCACTGCGGTCCACTCGCGTCCGCAGCCGCAGCCCAATACGTCGCGTTGTCGCCATCCGTCGCCAGCTTCGACTGATGTCCCTCCGCCATGCTGCTCGCATTGGTCGGTCGATCCAGCGCAATGTTCGCAACCTGCTCCGCCACCGTCTGCATCCGCCCGATGAATCGCACATACGGCCCCGGCGCAAACTCCGGCGTCTTGCCCGCCACATACTCCGGCGCGCCCTTCGACACCACCGTCAGCCGAGCCTCCGGCAGCCCCACTGATGTCGCACGGATCGTCGTCGTCCCCGCGTAGTACGAGCGAAACTCAATCGCCGCCTGCCCATCCAGAATCGGAATGTCCGTGCCGTTTTTGAACGTGATCGACCTGCCCGTAGGAAACCCGCCCGGCCCACTCACCACATCCAGCGTCACGTCCGGAGTATTGCTGATCTGCTTGCTCACCGCGTCGTCGACGGTGACGATCACCTGTACATCGTCCGTGCCATCGGCGTGCTCAATCACTAGGCTGCTCGACGTCAGCCGCAGCGCCGCGGCCTTCCCTTCCACCGCCCGCCCCGGCGGTGGAATCTTCGCCAGCGCATTGCGGTACCAGTACCAGCCACCTTTCGGGAGCCGGAAGTAATCGACGATCCCGGTCGTCCCCTCCATGCCTGCAATCGAGCCATGGTCGAACATGCTCCAGATCGCCTGCCCACCGCGCCACGCGAACTCCGGCTGTCCAGCCATGTCCCTCAGGTGCGCATCGTACGTCCCCGGCCTGTTCTCCTTCGCCGACCCATACTCCGTCACCGCGCTGGCCACCTTGGGATGGAGAAACAGTCGCGCGCCATCGCCGTTGTACCCCGCCACATCGCCGATCAGGTCGATCCCGCCGCGCTGCGCTCCGCCAATCGCCGCCGGTCGCGTCGGGTCCAGCTCATGGCTCTCCGCAACCTCCTTCGCCAGCAACGCACGCACCTTCGGCATCACCTGCGCCGGCGAAAAGTACGGCTCGTTCGACATGCTCCACGCAATGATCGACGGATGATTGCGGTTGATGCGAATCATCTCCGCCAGGCTCTGCAACACGTGCGCCTCAAAGGGAGCCTGGTCCTCCTCGCGCGTTGGATACGAGCTGGCATTGAAGTACCCATCGCCCTTGTATCCGCCGATCCCCCAGAAATCGTTCTCCGACCAGAACAGCACGCCCAGCTCGTCGCACGCATCGGCAAACGCCGGCTTGTGCGGGTAGTGCGAGCCGCGAATGAAGTCGAATCCCGCCTCCTTCACCATCGCCACATCGCGCCGCGCACCGGCGTTGCTCACCGCATCGCCCCATCCCGCGTGGTCCTGATGCACGTCGGCCCCGTGAAAGTAGCGGTGCTTCCCGTTCAGCGTAAACCCATCGTCCGCCGTCCATGTGAACCAGCGAATCCCAAACCGCGTCTTGAACTCATCCACGAGCGCGCCCTTGATATAAATGCGGCTCACCGCCGTATACATCCGCGGCGTCTCCGGCGACCACAGCTTCGGTCCGCTCACCTCGCCGCTCTGCTCCACCGTCGCCAGAGCCCCCGCGTCGATCTTCTGCTCGAACGAGTACTCGGCAACCTGCCTCCCCGCCGGGTCCAGGATCGCCGTCTTCAGTACCGCCGTCGCCGCCGCATTCGACGAGTTCCGCACCTCCGTCTTCACGTCGATTGTTGCTGCATCATCGGAGACCTTCGGCGTCGTCACGTAGGTTCCATACCAGGGAACATGCACCGCAGCCGTCGTCACCAGATAAACATCGCGATAGATCCCACCACTAAAGACATGCTCCCCCGCGCGCGGATTCAACTGCCCATTCCAAAGATTGTTGCCCCGGACCGCAATCACGTTGTCGCCTGCATGCAGGTCGCCCGTGATGTCCAGCGAGAACCCGGTGTATCCGCCCAGATGTTCACCAGCTTTCTTGCCGTTGACCCACACCTCGGCGTCCTGGAACGCTCCCTCGAACTCCAGCGAGGCCTGCTCCTTCACCGCCGCCGCATCCACGCGAATATGCCGCCGGTACCACCCATAGCCGACATAAAAATCCGGCGAACGAAAGTACGGCTCGCTGAACGAGTGCGGCAGATTGACGTACTGCCACGAGCTATCGTCGAATGCCGCATCGCTGGCCCGCGCCTCATCGCCCAGCAGAAACTTCCATCCCCGGTCCACATTCGTCTTCGTCCGCGCCGCATCCGCATTCGTCGCCAAGCCGAGCGCAGCTCCCACCATCAACAACAACCCAAACCACGCACTCCGCCATATTCCAATCAAACATTCCCGCTTCCACGATTGCATCTTTCAGTCTCCTTCCACTCTCCGCTGCGCTTGCGCCAAACCACTTTAATCTGCCTGCGCCAGCGCTCATCCAGCGCCACCAGCACCCACTCCACCCTCGGCGATAGATAGCGCAGCACCACGTCGGTCGCCGGATGCACGCGCAGCGCCGGGGCCACCAGGTACAGCCGCGGATCGCTCTCCGCCAGCCGCACGCCGCCGAAGTATCCATGCCGCTGAAACTCCCCCAGCCCGCTCGCCGCATCGGGATTCTGCCGGTGGTGCCAGCGCACGCGCACCCAGTAGTCCAGCCCTTGCAGCGCCAGGTGCAGGTCCTCGTCCGCCTTCAACTCGATCACCGCCAGCCGTCCGTCCTTGTCCACCGAGAGCAGGTCTAGCATTCCGCGGTCCGCCGCCGCGAACGCCGGCACCTGCGTGTACACATGCGCTGCATCCAGCCGCGCGTCGATCAG
>PLOU01000071.1:0-6237 GCA_003142235.1 Granulicella sp. | reverse complement strand
ACGCGGTTGAAGCTCTGGCCCGCATAACCCATGCGCACCCGCGCAAACTCTAGCCCGTGCAGGCGAAACGCCATCTCCGCGCCGCTCTGAATCCTCTGCTCTACCACCCCCCGCATCGCCTCCGGCACCAGCGCCATCATCCGCGCCGCAGCCTCCGCAAACCGCTCCCGCGCCGCCGCCTCATTCGGCGCATGGACCAGCCGCGTGGTCAGGTTGCCGTGGTCCGCCGTGTCCTTCTGCTCCATCTCCTCGGTCTTTTCGTCGAACTCCCACAGCTCCCACTGCGCCGCGTCCGCATTCATCCACGGCAGCCGCGATGCGGTCAGCGTCGCCATCCCGCGCGGCACAATCAGCCGCAGCCCGCGATAGAGCCTTCGCCCGCCCGCGTTCTCGCGGCAGTGCGCCAGCCACAGCACGCCCAGCGTCAGGATGCCGTCGACGGTGGCCTGCGTCTCCTCCGCATTCACAGCGATCACCGCCCACGCCTGCTGCCCATGCACCAGCGAGCCGCGCGCGTACGCCGGCCCAAAGCTCTTCTCCAGGTCCATCGCGGTGCGGAAGCCGTCTGCCTTCCACTCGCCCCAAGCGTCGCCACTGCCGCCGCCGCGCAGCATCACCCGCTCCAGCGCCTTCAGGTAGCGCACCCTTGTCGCCTCGCGCGTCGAGGGAGTGCGCCGGTCGCGGTCGGCCAGAATCTCCAGCGACCCGGGCCGCGTCTGCCCGAAGCGTTGTGTTGTCAGGCGCAGCATTCGGTCGCGCGCCGCGCCGCGTTCGATGGCCGCGCTTACCCGGCGAACAATATTCCGCCCCTCGCTCCACAATTGCAGCGTGCATCGTCCATGCTCGGTGGCAAGCGAGTACTTCGCCAAGCGCATGTCGAAGAGGACCTTCCCCTCCTCCGTCACCACTGCCTTCGGATGCTCCGCCAGAAAACACTCCAGCGCAGCCGCAATCTGCTCGACGCTTTGCGTGGGTTCAGCGGATGGGATTCCTGGCCTTGTCATGTGCAGCAAAGTCTAGCAAATCCCAGCCACAGAGATTCTTGGCAATGTCGAACTCCGTCACGTAAGCTCAAGAACCAGGGTCAACAGCAGCATGGCAGAACGCTCCGCACAACTCCCCGGGCATCCCCACAAGCCGCGCATTCGGCTGCGAGCCACAGCCATTGCACTTGGCATTGCATTCTTTCTCAGCCCGCCCACGCGATCTTCGGCTCAAACCGCGTCAGGCCCCGCTGCGACAGCGCAATCGCCGAACACCCCTCAATGGCAAACGGCGGCTGGGGGCAGGCTGGAGTTCGATGTCGCCTCGGTCCGGCAGAACAAATCCAACCAAGCGCCCACCAGCAACATGTCTTTGGATAGCGGAAATATTTATTCCACCGTGAAGGCCGGCGACGCCTTTGCGCCCCGGGGAAGCTACTTTTCGGCGACCAATCAGCCGCTCTGGCACTACATCTCCTTCGCATACAAGCTCACGGGAACCCAGGAACTCGCGCTCCGTTTCAATTTTTTCTCTGGAGTGCCAGCTTCCAAAGTGCCTGGCTGGGTCGGCGGCAGCTTTGAGACAGTGGCGGACGGGTTCGACATCGAGGCGCGTGCCGAAGGAAATCCCACCAAGGACCAGATGAGGCTAATGATGCAGTCGCTGCTGGCCGATCGCTTCAAGCTGGCGATTCACCGCGAAACCCGCGAGGCCCCCGTATTCGCGCTTGTTCTGGTGAAGCCGGACAAGACAGGTCCACGCCTTCGGTCGCATCCAGCGCAGGATTCCTGCCCCAGCGGACCTTTGCCCGCATCAACCCCCGGCCCTACGCCAACTGCGCCACCGCAGCCGCCGGCTCCCGCCGCGCTCCCGATTGCCTGTGGAGTCATCGCTCACATTCCACCCAGTTCGAAGGGCCTCTATGCAATCGGTGGACGCAATGTATCGCTCGATTTGCTCGCAAGCTCCCTGCCAACGCAGACCGGGATGGCCACGCTGCCACGACCGGTCGTAGATCGGACAGGTCTGAGCGGCACATTCGACTTTACCCTGGAGTGGGTGCCTGAGTTCAACGCCGCGCCGGACGCATCCGGCGACACATTTCAAGAGGCCCTGAAGAACCAGTTGGGCATCAAGTTGGTGGCGCAAAAAGCCCCCATAGAATTCCTCATCATCGACCACGTGGAGCACCCCTCNNTCATCGGTCCCATCTTGGCGTGCATGAAGCCGCGCTGCCATTCGTCCACCGTCAGCGACTTCAGCACGCGCACCCAGCGCTCGTGCAGTCCCTCGATCAGGTCCAGCGAGAACCCGACCGGCGCGGTCATCGAATCCACCAGCCGCGCCCACGCCTTCTCGTCGTACGGCGAGATCGCCGGCCACTCCTCGGTCAGCGCGCGCCGCAGACGGATGAACGCATTGATGTGGCTGTCGGCCACATGGTGAACCACCTGCCGCAGGGTCCATCCGCCCTCCCGATAGGGCGTGTCGAGCTGGCTGTCGTCCAGCCCCTCGACGGCATCGCGCAGATGGCAAGGCAGCCCCTCCAGCGTCGCAATCGCGTCGATTCTCTCAGCGGCTGCGACGTTGCCGGGGCTGGCGTAGGGTCCAATGGGGAACCGCGGGTCGATGGTCTGCCATTCAAGGTTTGTGCTCATGGATTGCAAAGGTAGCACAAGCCCCCATCGCTTGCCCAGAGTCCTCCGCCCCCGCCGGTAATCGGCAGAAATGGTCTTCGGTAACGTGCCAGGCCCTGCGTCCAGCATCTCGATTTTGATCTGTGGTTTTTGGCGTACCCTTAAGACTCGGCCAAAACTTCCGGCCGTTCTTTCGCAGTTCCGGAGCCTCTCCCTTTGCGCCTCCTCATTCTCACCGCAACCGTCGCTCTCGCCGCAGCCGCCGCGCTCGCCCAGCAGCCGTCCGTTGCAGACCAGCCCCCCGTCCCCGCCCGCGCCTATCTCGGCTTCGACCGCAACGACTACCCTGGCGACGCCACCCTCTCGGAACTTCGTAAGCACTTTGACTTCACCGGCTACTGGCTCACCAACCCGCCCGGAGCCACCCGCAACTCCTGGCTCGGCACTCGCAACCGCCTCGCGCGCGCCGGCTTTGGCTTCCTGATCGTCGCCAACGGCCGACTCGACGCGGAGCTCATCCGTGCGGCCACACAAGGCAACTCCCCCGCCACACTTGGCCGCGAGGACGCCGCCAAGGCCGTCGCCGCCGCCCGGAGCGAGGGCTTTCCCGCCGGAGCCATCATTTTTCTCGATCAGGAAGAGGGCGGCCGACTCCTGCCCGACACGGCCGAGTACCTATTCGCCTGGACCGAAGCCGTCGCCCACTCCGCTTACCTCCCTGGCGTCTACGCCAGTGGCCAGCCCGTCGACGACGGCCCCGGCCCCAACGGCAAAACAGTTTTCATCACCACGATCCAGGACATTCGCACCCGCGTCGAGGCCGGCCACCTGCACCCCATCGCCTTCTGGGTCGCCCAGGACGCCTGCCCGCCCGCACCCGGCTGCGTCCTCCAGCCGCCTCCGGTCGAGCTCAGCGGCACGCCCGACGCCGCCGCCTGGCAGTATGCGCAGTCTCCCCGTCGCCAGTCCATCACCCAAGCCTGCGCCCGCACCTACGCCCCCGACGGCAAATGCGACACCCCGTCCCCCGCCCCCCTCTTTGTCGACCTCTCCACCGCCCCCACCCCCGACCCCTCCCACGGCCGTTGAGCAGGTTGTTGCGACAGGCCCTCAGGCCGCATCTCCCCAGTTCGCCTCCAATAGTTGCTTGTTCTCTTCCGGCTCGCGCTGGCCCGGCTCGCGCTGGCCCGCATCGCGCTGGCCTACATCGCGCTGGCCCACATCGAACCGGGCCACCATGTTCCGCAGTCCCAGCGCCAGGTCGAAGAGTTGTTCGCAGGCGCGCGCCGAGAGCTGCGATCCGTCGGCGGATTCGATGGCAAGCTCGCTGATCTGGCTCATGCTGGCGGTCACCTGCTCGGTCGCGGTCGCCTGTTGCGTCGCCGAGCTGGCGATCTGGGCCACCATGGTGCCCACCGTGTCCGCCTCGCGGATGATCTTCTGGATCGACTCGCCCGCCTTGCTGGTTGCCTCCACGCCCTGCTCCACGGCCGAGGTGCCGGAGCGCATCTGCCGCACCGCATCTTCGGTGATTGTCTGCACGTTCTGGATTACCGCCGCAATCTCCTGGGTCGCGGCAGCGGTCCGCTCCGCCAGCCGGCGCACCTCGCCGGCGACCACGGCAAAGCCGCGGCCCTGTTCGCCCGCGCGCGCCGCCTCGATGGCCGCATTCAGTGCCAGCAGGTTGGTCTGCTCGGCGATCTCGTCGATCACTCCCACAATCCTGCCAATCTCTTCGGACCGGGCCCCCAACTGCTCGATCTTGGCCGCCGATTCACTCGCGGTCTGGGCAATGCCGCGCATCCGCTCCAGTACGTCCTCCACTATCTTTCCGCCCTCGCGCGCGCTGGCGGCGGCGCTCTTGGCGGAGCTCGCTGCACTGTTCGAGTGCAGCGAGATCTCGCGCACCATCGCCGCCATCTGGTGCATGGTGGTGGCGATCTGACCTACCTGCTGCTTCTGGTTCTCCGCGCTGCCGGCGGCCTGCGATGCCGTCGCCGAGATCTCGCGGCTCGATCCCGAGACATTCTCCGCGGTCGATGCGATGGACAGCATCACGCGGCGCAGGCTGTTCTTCATTTTGTTCAGCCCCTGCGCGGCCTTGCCCATCTCGTCGTCGCTCTCCACCTCCATGTCTTCCACCACCAGATTGTTGGACGAGACGCTCTCGATCATCGCCGACATTCTGTGGATCGTGTTGACGATCGACTGTGCAATCACGAAGGCAATCGTCGATCCGATCGCCAGGCCGGCCAGCGCCAGAAGCAGCATCAGCATCTTGGACCAACTGTCGCTGGCCACCTCCCGCAGTTGCGCGTCCCGTCTTCGCGAATTGAGCGACAGCTTCATGTCATTCATGGCAGATGCCAGCGCGTCGCTCGCCGCCTTCCCCTCAGGCTCCCGGAACATCTCGTTTGCTCCGTTTGCGTCCCCCGCTCGGTACATGGCCACCACCTGGTCGTTGCGGCGGACATAATTCTCCCTGGCCAGTTCGATCCGCGCAAACTGTTCCCTGGCGTCGTCGCTCGGAAGTAGCGGTTGCAGGTCTTCCATCGCATTGCGGAAGTCTTCCTCGCCGTGCTCGTACAGGCGCAGGGTGTCGTTGCCCTTGCCCATCAAAATATCGCGCTCGCCTACTCTCTGGGTAAGCAGGTCCTCTTGCAACGCACTGTTCATGTCTTTCATATGGGAGTACAGATACACGTCCTGCGAGGTCTTCTGGCCAACCACCGCCGACCGGTAGCCAACCAGGCCCATCCCCACAATGATCGCAAGCAGCGACCCGAATCCGACGACGATCTTCGGCTTGAGACCCATTTTCCTGAGATTCATCCGAATCATCCTATTCTCCGCGTCTCAACAGAACGGCCCATGCAGCGGTATCCAGGCGGATGCCTGTGCGGCCAGAGCCTCACCATCTCCATATCGGCCTGCCGCGCGCGCACTTGACCCCCCGGAGGGGCCATTTTGCCTCCCACGCCATGGGTTTGCATCCTGAGTCCACACCTGCAACTTTTCTCCTTTCCCGCTCCGGCTCTGGGATAATCGGAGCAGCTCTAGCGGTTCCCGGCCCTTCGTCTGTCCGCGTCCAGCCCCGTGTCACGGCGTTCGCCGCATAGGCGCGCGTCCGGCCGCCAACGGAACGCGAACGGAACGCAAACCCGGCCCCGCGCTGCCCCCATGAAACCACTCAGGCTGGTCTCGACCCCAACCCGCAACCGCCGCCTCAACGAGATTCTCGGGCTCGTGCTGCTGGCCTCTGCCGCGCTGCTCTTGCTCGCGCTCGCCACCTACACCCCGACCGACCCCTCCGCGGACACGGTGGGCAACTACGCCTCCGGGGCGCACGCCTCCGCCGGGCTCGCCACTCGCCTGGCCGCGGGGCCAGCCCACAACTGGACCGGCCTAGCCGGAGCATGGCTGGCCGACCTCATCCTCCAGACCATCGGCATCGCCGCCTTCTTCCTGCCCATCGTCCTGGGACGGCTTGGCCTGTGCTGGATGCGCCAGCGTCCCGCTGGCTCGGCAATGGCGCGCCTCCTCGGACTCGGCCTGTGGATCGTCTTCGCCCCGGCGGCCATCGGACTGCTTCCGCGCACCCTCTTCTGGCGTCACG